>USES01000039.1 GCA_900553785.1 uncultured Clostridium sp. | reverse complement strand
CCGCCGCAGTTTTATATTGTAAGTTTGTAATAACCATTATTTTAAAATAACTAACATATCCCCTCATAATTCATACTCCTTATACATTTGAAGTATTATATTATCTATGCCAGTTTCATGTATGTTAACATCCTTTATATCACATACGCTACTATACTTTTGTATTATCTCTGATGCCGTCTCCCCACCTTTGCTATTTATCTCGATTAACACTCTATCTTTATCTTCTTCAAGTTTTTTTGATTCAATTTTTGGAATCTCTTTAATATTAGAATATATAATTTCTAGTTGTTTTGTTGATTGAAATTTGTTTTTAATTTTCTTTAGACTTCCGTCGTATAGCAATTTTCCTTTACCTATAACCATCACCCTGCTTGCTAGCTCCTCAATATCTGTCATATCATGTGTTGTAAGGATAATAGTTACTTTTTTCTTTTTGTTTATATATTTAATAAATTGCCTAAGCTGTACTTTAGATACAGCATCAAGTCCTATTGTAGGTTCATCTAAGAATAAAATCTCTGGACTATGTAACAGTGCTGCGACAAGTTCGCATCTCATCCTCTGGCCAAGACTTAGTTGTCTTACTGGTACATCTAAAAATTCTTTAACATTTAAATTTTCTACTAATTCATCTCTTGTTTTTTGGTATTCATCTTCTGGTATTTTGTATATTGATTTTAAAAGTTCAAATGACTCAATTACTGGTATGTCCCACCAAAGTTGAGACTTTTGCCCAAATACAACTCCAATATGCGAAGTGTACTGCTTTCTATCCGAAAAAGGATTCATACCATCAACATTGCACTCTCCTGAGTCTGGATAGAGGATACCACATAGCATTTTGATTGTCGTGGATTTTCCTGCTCCGTTTGGTCCAATGTATCCTACTATTTCTCCTTTTTCAATTTCAAAAGATACATCTTGCACTGCCTGAACTACCCTGTACTTAGGTTTAACAAATGCCTTAAAAGCGTTAATTAAACCTTTGTCTTTTACTTGGACTTTAAAAGACTTAGTTAAATTTTTAACTTGAATATACATCTTACCCTCCTTCTTTTCGCACACAAAAAACGCATTACTCAAGAGTAACTAGATTTTAGGTTAATACATAATAAATAATATATACAATCCTTAGTTTAGTTTTCTTTCATAATGCGTTTTACCGAAACGAATGAAGATATGTTATCACAAAAAGATACTTTTGTAAATAGTTTTTACAATATTTTTAAATTTTATAAATGGCAATAATAAACCGGAATTTATTATTGCTATTTATAATTCTTTTTTCATAACTCAAAATATCTGTTATTATTATTATTTTTCTTTTATATGAGCATTTACCAAAGCTGAAATCTACTGTGCTATATTCATATACCATTTTATTACAAAAGTTACTCTCTTTTATTTTTACCCATGCTTTATCCTCACTTGTAATCACTGCATCTTCTTTATCTTTTGCATATCCATATACAACATAAGATATTTTTTGTTTTCAAACAAAACTACATATTTATCCAAACTAGAACACGGAAAACCCACTTTACAAATACCATTTTCCACAAAACATATCTTTTCTAAATCTTCTTTTTTTAATGAACACATTACTTCTTCAAATCTCATAAAAAAACTCCTTTGTAGTTCAAGGTTTATTCCTCGAACAGCAAAGAAGCTCGCTTATGCTCGCAAAAATTGCTACTTCGTACCAATTTTTGCTTTCTAATTTAATTTTTAAATTCTCTCGTTTTCCTTTTCCTGCTCAGTCCCAAGTACCGGGAAATTCAGTTCACAGTCTTTCACTATTGAATGTAAAGTGTGACGCGGAACCCTAAGTCATAGTTGGCAGCCGTAGGATTGATTCTGTAGCGAAAGCTCGCAGGAGTGTAGGACCCACTGGTGACATAGCCGCCACCACGGAAAAAGCGGTAGTTAGAGGAGTCGGACTCCATTGTCCATTCTCTAACATTTCCAGCTAAATCATATATGCTCTTTGCTTTCCATGCCTCGTTTCTTCCTGTTGTATAATTCATATTTGAACTACCGCTATTCGTTGCAGCGGCTCCTTCTGAATCGCTATAATTTCCCCAATACCTTGAATCTTTAATGTTATGTGTCGCATCTGATACAAAGTTCATTACAGCATC
>USES01000038.1 GCA_900553785.1 uncultured Clostridium sp. | reverse complement strand
AATGTAAATGGGGGGGGGGCAAAAAAGCCTTCTAAATAGTTATTTTCAAGGACAATTAGAATTGGCCTATGCTTTGCATACGAAAAAACACGTGTGCAGAACATAGGCCTTTTTGTATATCAATAGAATATCAAATGTTTGTAAACCTTTATAAAAAATAAAGTATAAAATAACTATTGTATAGATTAGGTATTTGTAATATACTTTGTAGTATAAAATTAAAAAGTTATAAAGTATAATGCAATAATTGTTTACGCATACTTTATTTTAGAACAAATGAATAGGAGGAATATGAAAATGAGGAAAAAGGAAGCAATATCGCTAATTGTGCTTGTAATAACAATAATTGTTATGGCTATTCTTGCAACAGTAATAATTGTGACACTTCAAAATAGCGGTATAATTGGAAAAACGAGAGAATCAGTTGTTAAATCAGATATAAGAAATATGCAAGATGAGTTGACACTGATGGTATCAAATGTTTTGCTAAATGGGGGAAATGTAGCAGAGTTAAATAGAGATGATGCATCTGACTTGCTTGAAACAGCAAAAGGGTATGAAGGAGTATTTAGTATAAACTATGGAAAATTGCTTGTTGCATCAAAAGCGACAGAAGAGCAGACAAAAATAGCAAAAGAATTAGGAATAGAAGTAGATGATATAGCAATATATAATAATCTTAAATTTAATTTTGTAACAACTAGTTGGTGGCAGTCTTTACATAAAATAGACATGAAAGGAAATTTAACTGTTACTTTACCAGAGGAGTCAAGCTATACATGGTATTATAAACTAAATGAAGAAGATGAGTTTACAACACTTACAAGTGATTTTTCTAATTCGGATTGGAACTATACAATGGACTATACAACAGGAGAAGAAGTAGAAAGTAAAATATATTTGGGATATAGTACAGATGGAGGAGCTAATATAAACTCAAAAGAATTTGCATTCTGGCAACTTACAGCACCAAATGCCGGAGTTACTCTTACTGAGGATGGAAATATTATAACCAATATAGGGGACCTTGAAATAGGGGAAAATGAAATTCTTTACATAAAAGTACGTTATAGAGATGGGGAAAGTAAAGTGTATAGAGACGAGTGGGATGACGAACTTAATTTAGCAATTGCTAACCAAAGTACACTAGACGATGCACGAAAAAATGGAAATTTTTCCCTAGGTAGTAATATGGGTGGCATAAAAGCATTAAATACAGATGAAGTGAGAATTTATGGAGTAGAAGTTTTCATAGCAGATAAAAGTTTTAATTCTTCTGACATGTCAAACACAAAACCAATTGGTGTATTTAATATGAAAGCAACAGAAAAAAGTAATAGAAAATATATAAAATGGAGTGGCAAAAGAATATATAGAGTAAAATACTTTTCGCCAAAAGGAGAAATTACATCAGACTTATATGAGTACTATGGATATGCTATTTTGGCTGAGTTAACCTATCCCGAAAATGGAAATATATGGCAAAACGTTATGGGCTGGTATTATGACAAAGATTATACTCAGGAAGTGAAATTTGGTGAAGCGTTGACATCGGATGTTAATATGTATGCCAAAATAATCGGTGTTGAAGCAAATGGTAGGTTGTTCTTGGCTAGCAGTACTGGTGAAAGTGCAGTAGGAGTACCGTGGCAAGTAACTGCGAGCTCAGCTACTGCAACTGGTGTAATTAGTAAGTTAGAGGTTATAGGATATAACTTAAAGGATTTTAAAATAGAAGCTAGTTCTTGGACAGTATCTGAAGATGGTAAAAAAGCATATCATCCTAATTATGGAACAACCAATAGTGATGGTGAGTATTATGGTGGATATGTAGAGTTATTAGAAAATTCAAACGGGTTCACGTTTACATATAACTTTGACGAGGAAGGAAAATTTTGCGATGCTAGTACAGGTAACGGTTGGCTAATAAGCGGAAAATACACAGAAGACGATGGTACTGAAAAAACATATTATTTTTATATAGCGGTATCCAATTATTTGCCAAGTGTAAAAAAACTTACTTAATATGAAAATAGTTTTGTTGTTAGAAGGTCTATGAATTATTTAAATCATAGGCCTTTTGTGATTTTTACTTTAACAGAATATCAAATTTGTGTTGCATAATTTAATTATTTGTAATATACTTTGTCTGATAACAAGTGATAGGAGGAAGGTAAAATGAAAAACAAAAAAGCAATTTCGCTTATAGTGCTTGTAATAGTAATAATTGTTATGACTATATTAGCGGCAACAGTGATAATAACGTTGTCTAATACAAATATAATAAATGAGGCAAATAATGCTGTAAAGAAAACAGAAGCACAGCAAATAGAAGAGATGAAGACTCTTATGTTAGCAGACGGAATGCTTGGAAAAAATCCAGGACAACAGCAGGTGGGAGATACACTGCTTATATGGAATGATGATGAAAAAAGAGTAATGGCAATAGGTACTAAAAATACAGAAAGAGATGGAGTAACGATTCCAGGGGGCTTTGGTTATGTACAAGGAACAAAAGACACTGGATTAGTTATAGAAGATAAAGAAGGAAATCAATTTGTATGGATTCCAGTAGAATATAC
>USES01000037.1 GCA_900553785.1 uncultured Clostridium sp. | reverse complement strand
GCTCAAAAAATCACTTTTTGCTGCATTAGCCTTTTCTGCTTGCTTTTTAGCAAGCACTAATTCATTTATCATTTTTACATCTGGGTTTTCAATAGTATGATACATTACAAGAAGCACAAAACCTTCCATAGACGTCATTAATGTAAATGATGGATAAATTCTTTGTATTATTGATGTTAAAGCTAATCCACCCAGTAATATAAATAATGACAAATAATTTCCTAGTGCTACTTTTTTTATATTTTTCAACATATAAAATAATGATATTAATATCGCGATACCAGAACTAGCATAGACAGAAGTAATTGCTGGGCCTGTTGAATAACCCGTATATATCTTAATTGGTAAAAGCAATGATAGTAGACTCGATATTATAAAAATAATAATGCTAATTACAATATACTTTTTTTTATTTTCTCTATATTTTTTACTGCCTAAAGAAATCGTTATAACATAATTTAAAAACAAATAAACAAAGCCTACTAAATAAATTAAATATAAACGATTAAAAAGGACTGATAAAAAGCTCGTTGTCCCTATTACATTACCAAAAATTATACTCCCAAATTCTATAAGAAGACCTAACAGATTTAAATATAACAAATGTCCAAATATTTTTAATTCTGGTGTATCAACATGCTTTTTTCTATTGAAATTAACATTTAAAAACAATACATACACGATACTTAATATAACGAATTGTAAGCTATTTTTCATACATTATCACCATACAAATTATACCATGAATAAATAAAATGTCAAAAAAATAATTTCTAAATTAGAAACTATTTATTTAAGACTATGACTTTTTCTTTTGATTTACTTGAAGCAATTTCTTTAGCACTAATACATTTTTCAGAAACACCTTCTTCGATCAATGCTTTAAAAGATCTTTTTAAAGTTGCTGTAACTGGAAAAGACTCTTGAGGTGATCGAACCCTAAAATATAATTTATCCAAAATATCCTCTCCAAATTTATTTTTACAACGCAGTGCTGCTCCTCTTAAAACATTTTTTTCATTAAAAGATTTTTGAAATTGTTGCTCAATATGTGCAACATAAACTATTTGACCATTAATTATTGAATTGACTACTTCACAAGACATTATCCTTTTTGTATCTTTCAATATTTCATCTGCTATTTCATAATTAGGAATGCTTCCATCCGTTTTACCTACTCTACCTTTAACATGAACATATCCATTTTTATCTACCCAACCATAGGTATTCAAGTTTTCCCAATCATTACCCTCTTTATCTTTAATAAAGAATTCTTTTTCACCTTCAGGATTTTTACGATATCCATGCATAGTACAAGGAGATTTAGCAACCAATTTACCAGGTTCACCAGGTTCACATAAAGACAAGTCGTCACGTAGTGCAGCAACCTTTACCATTCCATAAGTTCCCATACCTACTTGACCTTTAACCTTCATATTTTTTAATTTAAATTTTTGCAAAGATCTATACATAGTTACAAATATACCACCATGTTCACTATCTCCACCAGCAATACTCATACAAACTATAGAAAATGGAGTTTTAGTAATCTTAGTACCAGCTTTAACCTTTTTTAACCATCTATTTAAGGCTTTATCTTCATTTTCCTCTTCTGGTTCTCCAATACACATAGGAGCAATCAAATCAGGAAATTTAAAATTTGCATATTGTGGATCAGTCATTTGCTTTTTCATGTTATATATCCATACAGTTCTTGATGTAAGACAAACATTTGCTTTATTAATAAGCATACTCCACATAATAAAGTCTTTATCATTGATTGGTTCTAATGCAACATTACCACCTTGCATAAATACATCGGAAACCGCAGACATAAAATCCGTATCAGACATTGTCCTAACAAAAGCAAGCATTGTCATATCTTTCATTGACGGAATATGAGATATTTCTGGATCATGATATCTTCCCATTGTAATATAACTTCTATTTCCATGTTCCAATCCCTTTGGCTTGTTTGAAAGTGTTGAACCACTAGTATATGTAACTGTAAAAATATCATTTAATCCTGTATTTTCAAAGACGCGATTGCTATATTTTTCCCCATCTTTCAAGAAATCATCTAATTCCATTACGTTGTCTAATTCTGATAAACACCTTTTATAGTTTTCTTTATTTAATTGATAAAATTTATCTGTAACGAAAGAGAATTTATTATCACCTTTTATTGAATATTCTAGTGGCATGACAACTATTTTTTTGTGATCCATTACTCTTTTTAAAGCTGGAGTAAATTCTTCTAAATTTTTATCACTTACAAAAATTAAAGGAGAATTTGCATCATTAATAATATCACACAAATAATCTTGATCCATATCTGCCGCCAGTAAATTTACTTTAGCACCAATTATACTTGCCGCTCCCATAATAAATGGAAATTCCGGAATATTTTCTATGCAGCAAATAAACTCGTCACCTTTTTTGACTCCATGCTGCTTTAAAGCTTTTGCATAACGATACGATTGAATAAAAAAGTCAGAATAAGTGAATTTATGTCCGCGATATTTAATTGCGGTTTTGTCCATATCATCTTTTCTTCTATTGTATATCTCTTTTATCCAAGAATGATTTCTATTTTTATCAATGTCTTTTAAGACTGATCTATCAATATTACTATATCCATCTAAATTATATGGCCTGTCACATGGCTGTGATGGTAATCCTTCTACTTCTTGTACAAATTTTTTTAGTAACAAATCTTTATTTTTCATATAAACGCCCCTCAATCAGCAAGTATTCTAACACGTTTTATATTTTTTAGCAAATTGTGTATGCTAAGACAACTCAAATAAATTCAATAAGTGAAAGATTTGGAACATTAGTTAACTTCAAAATATTTATTAACATAAATTTTAATTTTAACAATAGTATCTAACAATTTACTATATTTTTTTTACATCGATTAACATACGTGTATGATATCCGTGCTTATT
>USES01000036.1 GCA_900553785.1 uncultured Clostridium sp. | reverse complement strand
AATTTGTATGGGTACCAGTAGAATACACTGCAACAGGTGTAACCGATGCAAATGGATTAGATACAGGATTTACGGTTGTATTTAAAAGAGGAACAGCACAAGAAACAGCAACAGGTTCAGGTATATATAAAATGACAGGTGTATTAGACGAAAAATATTCAGAACCACCTGCAGACGGTTTTATGGCAAATGTTGAAGAATATTACGCAATGATGAAATCTGTGCAGAAGTACAATGGTTTCTATATAGCACGTTTCGAGGCAGGAGAAGAAAATAACAAAATAGTAAGTAAAAAAGGTACCAATGTATATAACAGTGTTGATTCGAGTATAAGAAGTAGTATGTATAAAGGAAGTGCATCAGTGGTATCTACGCTCTGTTATGGAGTGCAGTGGGATGCAACACTAAATTTCGTATCTGATACAGAACACAATATAACAGATTCTAGATCATGGGGAAATTATCAAACTTCAATAGGTGCAGCTGCAACAAATAGCGGTACACTTCAAACGTGTGGAACAAATGAAGCATGGAAGGCAAAAAATATATATGATTTAGCTGGTAATGTGGAAGAATGGACCATGGAGTACAGCGGTAGCGGATGTTTTGCTTTACGAGGGGGAGCATATTATTACGGTTCAGCTGCAGATTATCGTGATGGCGCTGGCATGGGTATGTCTATGGAATTCTATGGTTTTCGAGTTACGCTTTACTTAAAATAAAAATTAAACTTCATGTAAATATTTTGTTTACATGGAGTTTTTTATATGTATTTGTCGATAGTGCAACATTTAAATTGACTTTGGTTTAATTGTATGATATATATTGGTTATAAATCTAGGGGGAGATTATTTATGAAAAAATTAAAGTTACTAGCTATAATGCTTGTAATGTTCACATTTGTGGCAACAGTATATGCTGCAGATATGAGCAAAGAGTTTAGTGCTATTTTAACTAATGGAAAATTAGTATTAAATAGCTTCAAACCATCAAATGCAGACGAAGCTATGATGGTGTTAGAAATGTACATTATGGAAAATCATCCAAATTTTTCTGTAGATAGCAAATCATATAATGAGGACTATACTAGTTGTAAAATAATGTATATAAATCCATCAAATGGTACAGTACAAGAAGAACATGTTGTACCAATTGAATACAATTATGATAAAAATATAAAGAAGATAGTAGATTCATATGTTGAAAAGTTGCCTACTAATAAAGCATTTGAAGTAAAAGATATGGAACTTGTAAACTTTTGGATAAATTCAAAAGGAGATCCACAAAACTTAATCAATTATTCTTCAGATTTCAAAAAAAATGTAGATTACAAAAACTTTAGGCTAGATATAAGAATGGGAGATGTATCGGAGTTTTATACTATGGCAGGTGGAATTGCTGACTTTAAGTATGAAGGTACTGTTTATGCAATAAAAGACGGAATTGAAACAGAAGCGAAACATATATTGTATGTTCCAACAACAGTTGGTGATACAAAAGAAGAACTTATAGAAGCCATTCAGTCTAGAATAGATAAAGAGCTAGGAAAAGGTAAAGTGAAGATTACGGCTTATGAAAAAACAATTCCTGTATATTATAATGATTTATATGATTCAAAAATTGCAGGAGCTCAAGCAAAATTAGATGCAGAATTAGCAAAAACACCAGATGAACAAGATCAAATGTTAATTTTAAACTATAAAAATGAACTTTCATCAGCTCAAGCTTTTAAAGCATATTTCGAAAAGGCATATAATGAAACAGATGGAGACTTGTATTTCTTGCATGAAGCAGAAGGAAATTATTATTTTAATGCTCAAGTAGGAAATAAAAACTATATGTTTATAATAGTTAAGAGTAATGAAGTGGCTAATGATAAAGCAGAGTATAAAACTTCAGATATGAAAACAGATATTATGGTAGAAACAAAAGCAGTGACATTACCTTTGGATACACAAGTTATAGTATCTAAACTAACTGATGGAGTAGAATACGATAGAATAATTAAAATCCTTAATGTTGAAACAAGTGATATGTTTAATATTAAGTTATATTCTGAAAGTACAGATAGCTTTGTAACACAACTTGCTAATGGAACTTTTAAAGTAAGAATACCGCTAGATAGCAAATTCCAAGGCAAAGATGTAGTTGTATATTATACTGATGCTTCTGGAAAAGTAACAGAACATGAGGTTACTGTTGAAAATGGGTATGCCGTGTTTACAACAGACCATTTCAGTATTTACACATTAGCTGTAAAATCTCAGAGAGATATAACTCCTGCAACAGGTATAAACAACAATATAGGACTAGTTTTAGTAGTAGCTTTTATATCCTTAATGGGAGTAACTGTATTAAATAGTTCTAGAAAAGAAAATTAAAAATATTTAGGGCAGAGCTTTCTGCCCTATTTGTATAAAGAGGTAGTAAATGAAAAATATAAACCCTAAATTGAAAAAAATATTAGTAATTGTATTTTCTGTTATATTTATTTTATCTGTTGTATACTTAGTATTCACAGTTGTTAAAAGACAATTAGGTGAAACAAAATCTGGTTTAATAAATATATATAATGAAGATAATACTGAAAAAAATGAAGGACAAAAAGAAGAAAAAAGCCAGAGAATTTTAAAATTAGAAGAGTTACAAAAAGAAAATAAAGACATAGTTGCATACATTGAAATCGAAGGCACTAATATTAGTTATCCTGTAGTTCAGGCATCAGACAATGATTATTATTTGTTTAAAAACTATAAAAAACAGTATTCTCAAGATGGAAGTATATTTTTAGACAAGGATGTTAACTTAAGTATGCCAAGTTCCAACTTTTTAATGTATGGTCATAATAACCAGAATGGAAGAATGTTTAGTGATCTTTTGAAATTTAAAGATGAAAGTTATTACAACCAACATAGAAAAATTAGATTTGTTACAAATACCGAAGATGCACAGTATGATATAATGTCTGTATTTTTTTCGAGAGTGTACTTTAAAAATGAAAAAAATGTTTTTAGATATTATTACTTTGTAAATGCAGGAAGTAAGGCTGATTTTGATGAGTATGTTAAACAAAGTAAGGCTGCAAGTATATACGACACAAAAATTACAGCAGAGTACGGAGATCAGCTTATAACTTTATCTACATGTTCTTATCATACAGAAGAGGGAAGATTTGCAGTTGTGGCAAGAAAAGCTAAATAATATTTTTAAGATTTAGATATATTAAAAGACTTTGAAGATGTTGGTACAAAGTGGCAAATACGTGGTGAGCTGACTGGTAAGAAAGTGTTGATAGAGGACCTAGAAATTGTTATACTAGAGTTGCCAAAGGTAATGAAGCTATATAAC
>USES01000035.1 GCA_900553785.1 uncultured Clostridium sp. | reverse complement strand
TAAAATAAATGGACAAAAACAGTTTTAAATTTTGCACGTAAAAAGGCCTATGATTTACACACGCGTTTTTACGTATGCAAAGCATAGGCCAATTTTATTTGGTCCTTGAAAATTATTTAGAGAGCTTTTTGCCCCCCCCCCCGTTTACATAATTTACCAAGTCTTTTTCTTTCATTTTCTTTTGTTTTCTCCTTTATTTTTATCCATTTTATACCAAGTGTTTTAACTTTGCAAGTGTTTTTAAATATATTTTTTTACAAGCATGTAATTTATATTTAGTATATAAGCTATGACTAATTGAAAATGCAAAATTAGCATTTATTTATATTAAAATTTCAAAATTCTGCATAATCTAAATAGTAACAATTTATAAATTAAATTAGATATATCCTTTAATTTGTCATATAGTATAAGTCCATGCATAAAATTTATTAAAGACTTTGAGGTGAAATATGTTTATATTTAATGTAAAATTAAATCCCAAAAAAATACTTATTGCGTGTATAATTATTGCAATTGTAATTGTACTTTTAGTAGAAGGACTAAGTGCGGTTAAAATGTTTAAAAAGAATAATTTTGACTATACCCTAACTGAAGAAAATTTTACAAACTATTTAAAATCTATCCATGATAATATCTCTGAGAATATTGGTAAAAGCATAAAATTATCTGGTTTTGTATTTACTCTTCCAGATTTTAAGGAAAACAATTTTGTATGTGGAAGAAATATGATATTAAATAATGAAGAAAAAGTAGTAGGTTTTTTATGCGAATATGACAAGACACACGAACTATTAGAAAATGAATGGGTAGAAATAACTGGTACCATAGTACACGGATACTATATGACAGATATGCCTGTAATTAAAGTAGAAACTATAACTAAAATTCCTGCCCCAACTAATACATATGTAAACCCACCAACTAACAATGTATAAATCTTAAAGAGCCTGCTTGCTATATATGGCAAACAGGCTTTATTTTTATTTTAATTTGTTGTACTCTTCTTTTAAAATGGCACTATCTCTTGTTTGTGTCCCAGCAGACTCACATATAATTGTAGGTTCAAGTTTTAAATTTTTTAGAGCTTGAAGTACATATGTATAATCTGGTCCAAAGCCCTCTCCAAATGTCACATGTCGTTTTTCTCCACCGTTTTCAGTATATTCCATTTGGCTAAAATGGCTATGAAAGTGTTTCATTCTGTCATATCCAAGTTCATCTATATACATCTTAAGTTCTGTTTCCCAAGCTTCAAGGCTATTTAAGCGTCCTAAGCTTCTTGAATACAAATGTCCAAAATCTATTGTAGGGATAAGTCTAGAATCTACTTTACACATCTTTATTATTTCTTTTGTATCTCCTAGTTGATTAATTTTTCCCATTGTTTCTGGGCATATAGTTATATCTCCAAGTCCAAGCTTGTCTGCCTCCTCATATGCTCTTTTAAGAAGAGCACAAGAAGAATCTACTGCATACTCTCTATCTAGTCCCAAAAGTGAGCCGGCATGAACGACAACTCGTGTTGCGCCCATTTTTTTAGCTGCTGCCATACTATCTGTAATATACTTTATAGTTGCTATTTTCTTTTCTTCTTCCTGCGTAGATAAAGATATATAATATGGACTATGTACACTAAGAGCTATACCATACTTTATTGCCTCTTGCCTTAACTTTTCAGCTTTTTCATCACTTATCCTAACACCTCTTGAGCATTGATATTCATATGCATCAAGATTTCTCTTACTTAAAAACTCTGGCATTTGTTCAGAATTTTTATAACCTGCGTTATAGAACTCATCATCATTTCCTGCTGGTCCAAATTTTATCACAAAAACTCCTCCTTAATTTGAAATATTATATATTAAATCCATAAAAAATGTACTAAGTGCTGTGCAAAGTGTAATAAACCAATTTACATACACAGCATATCCTGTAAACATAACAGCAATACATGCTATAACAATAAACGGTCCAAATGGAATGTAACTATCCATTTTCTTTATTCTAAACACCATTAAAAGTATAGATATAGCAGCAGATATAAAAAACGAAACAAGTGTAATTGTAAGTGTAGCCTTTATTCCAAATATTAGCCCTACTCCTATCATAAGTTTTACATCGCCAAAACCCATTGATTCTTTTTTAAACGCAAGTTTACCTATTACTCCTAATAAGTAAAATATTCCTCCACCAATAAGTCCACCAGCTATGTAATCTACTCCTTGCATTATACCTGAAGCACAAAAAGCCACTGCAACGTTAATTATGCCTAATACTCCAAGTAAAACCTGCACTGTATCTGGTATAAGTTGCATAGTGTAATCTATCCAAAATACCACTTGCAAACAAGCAACTACTAACATATACATTATCACATGAAAATCCATTCCTAAAAAGTACACTAGTAAATTAAATATAACTAGATTTATTACAGAACATATCACGTCTAGTTTAAAATCTTTTTTGAGTGTTGGTATAAGAAGTTTTACAGCGTTTTCTTCTTCAATAATTTCAGGTAGTCTTCTTATTAAATGCCTAGATACTTGTCCTAAAACTAATGCTAAAACGCTTGCTACAATATACATTATCACTTTCTACCACCACATTTCTTTGAAAAGCTTTTCAAAACTATATATTCAAGTGGACGTTTTATAGCAGTACCTAACCATTCAAATTTCGTTATAGGTTTTACATATATTGACCTAATACCAAATCTATTTGCTCCAAGTACGTCAGTAAATACCTGGTCACCTATCATAGCCATGTTTTCCTTAGGCACTCCCAATACGTTATATGCCATATTAAATCCTTTTAATTTTGGCTTTTGAGCGTGTGGCAGGCCATTTATATCATACTTTAACATAAGCTTTTTTACTTTATTAAAATTCCACGTATTACTCAATATACAAATTTGTATTCCACTTTTCTTTACTTCTTTTAACCATTTGTCCACTTTTTTTGTCATCTTGCATGAACCAGTAATTATTGTATTATCTATATCTAACAAAATAGCAGTTATATTTTCATTTCTAAGAAAATCCGCTGAAATATCTTGTACTGAATTAAAGATATATGTTGGTTTTAAATTTTTATTCATGTCTCATACCTCTACCTCTTAACAAGGTATATATTACCATTAAATAACACACATGTCAATTTGATTTTACACATCTATTGATACTATTATATGATATACAAAATAACAAATTTCTTTATATTTCGACATACTCTATTGGTTTGTATTTTGTTATATCGCATGGTATAACAATTGTATCTTAATGTAAAATTTTTATCATTTAATTTTTATTTTTCCACTCATTTAAAAATTTTTTCACTAATTTTTTTCTTAAGATTATTTCATAT
>USES01000034.1 GCA_900553785.1 uncultured Clostridium sp. | reverse complement strand
AGGCTTTTTTGCCCCCCCCCCATTTACATTATTTTCCATTAGTCTCATTTGTTTTTCTCCTTGTTATAAATTATTCTATACCAAAATTTTACTATTTGCAAGTGGTTATTTAATATATTATGACATTCTTTGTAACTAAACAAGCAGTGCCTGCTTATCTAACATAGTCAATAAATTGATTTTAAACATATCTTTTTCAGGATTAGTTTTTGAAACCATAACACCTTTATATGTTGCTAGTTCATCTCTAGCCCCAAAAATTTCTTCTGGTGTTATGTTTGTTAATACAATAACTTTTTTATCTGTATATATTGTATAGTGCAATATTATCTGTCCGTGAACCTTTTCAAAAAGTTTATCTGCTGGTAATTGTAATTCATAATTTTGAGATTTTGCTTTTTCATCTCTTTTTACCAATTTTCCTAAGGAATTACCTTCAAGTAACTTTGGATAATATGTAAACACAAGTTTTTTATATGCCAACATATTATACTTCCTTAAAGAACGTTCCTTCTTTTTAAAATCATTCTCATCTAAATAATCAATTATATACATATTTACACCTATTCACCATTCTTATTTTTTTGTTTGTATATCTAACTTTTCCTTAAGAGTATCCGCATCATAAGAATATGTTTCTAGTAAAATACTTTCCCCATTTTTTAGTTTTATCTCATTAGTATTTGTATCTAGTATATCAACATCACTATATGACACAATAGTACCTGTAAAGTCTAATATATCTTTTGAGTATTTTATACCATCTTCTCTTAAAGTTATGCTAGATGAAGCAATCAGCGCTATTACCAATATACTTGCAATAGTTATAGCATTTACCCATACTCTTTTTTTGTTATTTCTTGATGTATATAAAATATTAAACCTTAATGCATTTTTAAGTTTGGCTTTAAAGAGCTTGTCTCTTACTGGAAGCACAAAAGCTATTAACAATGTAACCGTTGGAACCGTTAAAAATACGATACTAGGTGGAATTAACATTTGTACACCACTGCCTACTACTTTAAGAAAAATATTATATAAAGACAAGACTATTAAAAATATTGCTGGTGCCACTAACAAACACGAAATTATTGTATAGATAGCAGATTCTTTTCTTATTTTTTTCTTTCTGTTTATAGTTTTTTGTTCTTCTGGTATACTATACACTTCTTTTTTCTTAAGCATCTGTTTCATTAGCTTTACAAGCTGTTTCTCATATAAAACTAATGTGTTTTCCTTATTATAAAGTTTAATTGCCTTTTTGTAATTTCCATTTAAATATGCAGCATACGCATCTGAAGTATATCTAATTAGTGATGTATTGCTATATATTCCAGATATCATAAGGGTAAGCGGACCATCTTTTGGAAGTTCTTTTCCAGAGAAGGCTTTAATATCTTTTTTTAATGAATCCTCTACCTTCTTTATTTTGCTTTCGTCTGATGTAATTTCCATTATATTATTTTCATACTTATCTAGTTTTGCAAATAATAACTTTAAACATTCATCCATAATTTCCTCATTATCTATATAAGGAAATACTATGCAATCTTTATCTTTAGGCTCAATATGCGATAGTACATCGCAAAAGTGGTATTCGTAGTTCTTTATATTAACGTACATCGTTACTATGCCTTTTTTAAATACAGCGCCTTCATCTATTTGATATGCAAATCTAACTTTAAAGCTTTCATAATCTATTACTGAAGATACACCTTTATATCCATCATTCTTTTTTCTTCCATATTGTTTTACTACTTTTGATTGTTTTCCCTTTTTCTTTGCGTAATTTTCTACAACATCTGTAAAGTGCTGTACTAAGCCTTCCATTTCTTGTCCCATTTTTACCTCTTTCTATTTAATATGAAATAACCTTTTTATTATTTTAATATCTGATTCGTATGGTACAAATACGCCTTTTTCTTTTTGGTAATCTTCCTCACCTTTTGCAAGTAATGCCAATATGTCACCTGGCTTTGCGTTTTTTACAGCTTTTTCTATTGCCTCTGTTCTGTCTAGCACAATTTCATATGGGCATTTGACATATGTAGCTATATCACGGCATATGTCTTCAATACTTTCAAACTGAGGGTCCTCTTCAGTAAGATACATATAACTAGACGCACTTCCGGCAATTTCTCCCAAATCTCTACGTCTTGCATAAGACTTACCCCCAGGGCCTCCTGCTACAGTTATAATCCTTCTACCAGGATAATCTAATTTTACTGATTCAAAAAATTTAGCAAAACTTAGTTTATTATGTGCATAATCTACAATAGCTGTAATGCCATTGTATTCATATACATTCATTCTACCTTGTACTTCAGTTTTTAAAAGTCCTCTTTGAATAGCATCATCTGGTATATTATACGTTTTGGCAACAACAATTGCAGCTAATCCATTTTCTACATTAAATCTTCCTTGCATATTTATGCTAAATTGTTTTTCATAAGACTTTCCATGCACTGTAAACTTAAAACCAAGCTCCGTTTTTTCCACATTGTCCACATAATAGTCTACACTTCCCTTGCACTTCTCCGTACCATATGTAATAACAGATGTAGCATTATTTGCAGCATCTCTTACAGTCTCATAAAAATCTGTTTCTCTGTTTATGATAACTGTTTTGCAGTTTCTAATAAACTTTAACTTGCACTCAAAATAATCATTAAAATTAGGATGCTCTGCCTCACTTATATGATCTTCGGAAATGTTTAAAAATATCCCCGTATTAAATTTCATATCATATATTCTATCCACTTTGTATGCTTGAGAAGCTACTTCCATAGTCACAAACTTAATGTTACTGTCTTTCATCTCTTTAAAATATCTTTGTAATTCTATAGCCTCTGGAGTTGTAAGGTGAGACTCTTCATGTCTTTTGCCTGTATATGTTTCTACTGTCGAAATAACACCAGATGGCTCGTCTAAATATTCATCTAATATGTTTTTAATAAAATATGTTGTAGTTGTTTTTCCTTTTGTTCCAGTAAGTCCTATAACGTTCATTGCAGTATATGCTCTACCAAAAAAATCGCTTGCAACTAGCACCATCGCATGTCTTACATTATTTACTACTACTATATTTGCAGGCGATGTATCAAATTCCTTTTCTGAAATTATTAACCTTGCTCCTCTTTTTATAGCATCTTGTAAATATTCTTCCTTAAAATTTGCACCTTTAACAAAGAATGCTGAATTTTCAATGCATGCCTTTGAATTATATGTAATATCTGACACATCTTGAACATTCTCTAAATTCTGTTTAATTTTTACAACTAAGTCATTTTTCTTTAAAATATCTATTATATCTTTTTGTTTCATAATATTTCCTCGTCCTTAATTTTTTGCTTAATTATATCATCTCATCAATGTATTGTAAAGAGCATATCACGCCATAAAAAGCTAGTCAAACAACACGTTTAACTAGCCTTAAATAACATTATTTTATATACAATGCAACTCTGAACATAACTCCAGCACCTAAATCTTCTGGCGCCATTTGACGATCAGCAAAACTTGCTACACTTCTTCTTATTCTAAAGTCCATGTCTCCATTTTTCTGATACTCCATTGTAAACTCACCCATAGTACGAACTAAATCGTCTATATTTAAGATCTGCTCGCCTAAACCTGTAACCAACTTTGCATTAGCAGATTCTCTTTTTATTTGGCTTATATCTCTTCCACTAGATGCGATAAAATTTAACATCGCATCCCACTGCGCTCCATAAGGAAGTGTAGATACAACATATGCATCACTATCATACATATCACTTATTCCAGCATTTTTATATGCTATTCCATAATAATACATAACATTCTTTTTACTTACAAGTTTTCTACCTTCAGTAGAATTTAAGTGTCCTTGCTTTATTTCTTCCTCTGTCGCATCATCTACCCCAGCTACAAAGCGAGCTATGTAAAACCCATGATTCTTCTCTACTGACTGCATCATTGATTTCCACGCAGCTGTCTCGCTAACATTTGCAGGTTCCAAATACTCATCAGGTACTGCTCCTGTCATCTTCTTTGTTGTACTGTCATAAGTACCCCTTTTAAATACAGATGCAAAACCTGTATCTAGTCCATTACTATCAGTTGTTCCTGTTGCAGTATATTCTACTGGAATCCATACAAATTGATTTCCTTCTTTATCTTCTATAACTA
>USES01000033.1 GCA_900553785.1 uncultured Clostridium sp. | reverse complement strand
TGTTAGCAGATGGAATGCTTGGAAAAAATCCAGAGTCACAAACAATAGGAGATACTACGCTTACATGGGATAGCACTAAAAAAGAAGTAATAGAAAAAAGGAATGGACAATTAGTAAAAGAAGGAATAATAATTCCAAAAGGTTTTTATTATGTAGGTGGAACAAAAGATGCAGGACTAGTAATATCTGATGATGCTACAGATGAAAATAAAGGTGTAGACTATACATGTGTAGGAAATCAATTTGTATGGGTACCAGTGGATGATTTCTCTAAATTTGTAAGAGGAACAGCAGAGGAAACAGCAACAGGTTCTGGCATATATAAAATGACTGGAAAAATTGGAGAAGATCATTCAGAACCATATGAAGAAGCATCCAATTGGGAAAAGACCGAGTATAGCACTATGATGCAATCAGTACAAAAGTATGGTGGTTTTTATATAGCACGTTTTGAGGCTGGAAATGAAAATAATGATACTGTGAGCAAAAAGGGAGCTACTGTAACCCTTGTGAATTGGGGAGATTCCATGACAGAAATAGGAACAACAGGAGCAGTATATTTGTCACAGAAAATGTACAAAAATAGCAGTTCAGTAGCATCTACATTGTGTTATGGGGTACAATGGGATGCAACACTGAATTTTGTATCTGATGCAAACCATAACATTGTAAATTCAGTGTCTTGGGGAAATTATTATGCTTCTACAGGGGATGCTGCAACAGATAGTGGTAGTATTCAAACATGTGGAAAAAATGAAGCATGGAAAGCAAAAAACATATATGACTTAGCTGGAAATGCGACTGAAATGACAATGGAGGCCTACTTCGGTGGCACCGCCGTTCGTGTTAACCGTGGAGGCTACATCACTTATGGTTCCAATCCTCCTGCGAGCGTTCGCAACTACAACCATCCTGTAGGACAAAGCGATTTAGGCTTCCGCGTTGCACTTTATATAAAATAACGTGCAGACGTGGACTGAATTTCTTAATATTTGAGAGTATTAAAATAAAAAATAAAGTGGTCTAAAATTATAGGCCACTTTATTTGTGTTGTTAGGAATTAGCTTTTATTTTTGAACTTATTTTCCAGGCACTTTAACACTTGAATAGCATTCGAAGTGTCAATCAAACCGGAAGATAACTGAAAAATAAACTCAGCTTTTTCCTCATCTGTTTCTTTTTTTGAGCTTAAGAAGTCTGCAATAGCTTCGGCAAAGAGAACTTTTTCTTCTGTTGAAGCCAACGCTTCAAAGCAGCTCAATCCTTCTTCATAGCTTTCTACATCTTGATTAAGATAAGCTCCAAAAAAGTTGAAAAAACAAAACTCCTTTGTGCCGGGAATAGCATCTTCATATTTTCTTTGCATTTAATCATCTCCTTTACGGAATAGGGTAGGCGGTATAAATGTAAAAATCACCATTTGCAAGTTCTTTAAATACAATTCTTACGCCTGTGACTTGATTTACTACTTTAGAGCCAGCAGCCATGTGAGTACCAGTCACTTTGCCAATATTAAAATCAACGGCAAACTTTTGATATTTTGACATACCATATGCGACTTTGGCAGCAGTAGCAGTATCATTAAGAGCGGTTTGCATGATATCTAATGCTTCATTTAAAGAGTAAAAGCAAGAGATAGCACCATTTTTGTTTCTTTGTGCTCTACGTAACGCAAGAAGAGCACTTTGTGTAGTTCCACCCAGATGTTTGGTGAATGCATGAGCATCAGCAGTTTTAGTTGCTAATTTGTATATGTCGCTAGTAGAAAGTTTTTTGATCTTCAGTAAGGCGTTAGCGTTAACGCCACCCATCTGTTTTAAAACCTTAAGTAATGATGGATCAACTTTTGATAGCTTATACAACATAGCAGCTTCGTCAGATTGCTTAAATATTCCAACAACAGGAAGTACAGCGGCAAAATTTAGAAGTGTAGAGCCAACATGCGACCACGAGTTTTCCCAGTGCGTTATGTTATAATGCAAGTCAAGGAAATCTTTGTAGACGTCAAGTCCTGTTATTGAAAAAGCAATCTCACCTATTGTACCTGCTAATGTAGTCTTCTGGGCATAGTTACCTAAGAAAAATTGATCTAAGAAGTCTCCTAATTTGTCATCGCTTTCAATGTCGGAGAATTCAATAGTAGGTATGTACTCTTCATCATCATATGAAACTGATTCATAATAATTGTCTGTACTACTGTTGGGAGTGTTGGTAGTCTGATTGTTGTTATTTGACTTTGAGTTGTTTGAAGATGTCGACTTACTCGGAGTAGTAGGCGTACTGAAGTCATTGCTTTGGCTTTCTTCAGGTAGCGATACTATTACTGGTGCATCTTCCAAGTAACACTCAGAATGTGAGCAATCTACACTGTATCTATATTTGGCTATATCAGCATAATGTTTATATGCGTAAGAGACATCATTGCCAGTATAGATAGATGAAATTATATCAGTGTTCTGTAACGACTTTACTTGTTGGCTAACCAATTCGTTGTTGAATATTGATTTAAAAGTGCATTCTGCACAGGGAATGCTAAAGCTTTCCTGTGAATTGTCAAACCCTAAATTTTTATACCGTAAGACGGCATTATTAAAATCAAGAGTTTCACCACAAACACACTTACCATATCCTACTTTTTTGGATGAGTCATCATAATGAATCTCGGCAGAAAAGTCGTGAACGCCTAAATTACAAAGCTCATTTCTGCACTCTTTGCAATCTTTTAAGTAATGATACTTAAAATACAACTTTTCACCACAATCGCACGTGGCATAGCCAGAATGAGGATGATCAAGTGCATAAGATACACTGCCTGTAAAGTCATGCTCCGAATTGTTTAATGTACACTTATATGAAGAAAAAGACATAGAGTCTTCTTTAGTATAATCATCATCTGATATATCATAATATATTTCTTCGGGTATAGGTTTCTGCCATGTACCCGACAAGTTTGAAAGAATGTAGTCATATATATCAGAATCGGATGAAATATTTTTTATTCCCGACTCATTAAGGCATTTTTCACAATCCGAATGCACGCTTTCATCGAAATACAAATGTAAACCACAGCTGCATTCTAAATATCCTTTGTGAGGATGAGAAAGCGATTGGACAATTGCGGGATATTCATCGTGTGATGAACCTGTGTGTGAAATAGAATCAGTTGTTGGAGATGAACTATAGCTACTATTATTACTTCCTTCATTAACTAAAGCATACTGAACAAGGTAGTTAAAGTAATTTTCATAGTAGTTTGAGTACATTTGACAGAACACGCAGGAAGAATAATATGCTCCTTCATCCATGTGGTTTGAGTGTAATTCGAATTTTTCCTCATCTGAATTTATGTAAGAAATTTTACCACAATAACATTTTCCATAACACAAATCTTCGAAATGTACAGAAGCTAAGTAGTAATGGTAGCCTTGCTCACATAAAAATTTCCGGCAAATGTCACAATCTTCGTTAATCATAGATGTGGAGCTAACTACATCTCCACATTCACACTCAACATTACCACTATGAGGATGTACGTCACTCATGGTAAACGAATACGAATAATCGTGCGAATGAGTATTTGTTGCATACTGATTGTTGCCCTTGGCATATACCAACGTACTTGCCAGATTGGGAATTAAGAGTGAGAGCGCGATAACCAGGCTAAGAAGTTTTTTCATGTTAAAGTCCTCCTAAAATAATTATTTTTGGATTTTTTTCCACATGGGAATAATTATACCATATTTTCAAATTATGTCAACTTATTCGCGTGATATTTACAACTAAATGATTTATTTCCTTACTTTTATTATTAAGTTCCGTTTTGAAAATAATAAAAATACCAATCTCTGCGGTTGGTATTTTGCCATTTAAAGCTTATAACTTTTAAGAATAAGGTTTATCATTGAAAAAGAAATATTACCTGTATCATTACCAATAATTTCTGTTCTAACTTCCAAACTAGAATTTGCATATATATCTGCAAAATTAACTTCTGAAAAATCCATATCGCTGGTATTGCCCGGGTTTAGAACAAAATCCATATCGCTAATTTTTTCTCCGGTAGTGGTATTGTATAAATAAAATTTGCCACCAGTATCCTTAGTAACACCAGATATCCTGCCACATAGAGTAATTTCAAATACACTAGTTCTTAAGATATCTATTTTAGTATTACCAGTAATGGATATAATATCTGAAAAGCCTGGAATAATTCGAAGTGTAGTGCTAGTAGCAGTTCCTGCACTTTTAGTATCTTTGTAACTAACAAATGCTACTGCGTCATAAGAAGTAGGTCCAAGTGTCCCACGAGGTCCTTCTGGCCCTTGAGGCCCTGCTTCTCCTTGAATTCCTTGTATTCCCTGTGGCCCTTGTGGTCCCGTTGCACCCACATCACCTTTTGGGCCAGTGTCCCCCTTTTGGCCTTGAGGCCCAGTAGCGCCCTTAGGTCCTTGTATTCCGCATGGAATTACAAAATCTAAAATATGGTTATTGTTATCTCCCATATCTGTTACACTAGCTTGAGTTTCTGGATCGCCTGTAATTGTGTTTCTTATTACTAGTGTGTCAGCAGCACCAGTGGGTCCGGTTGCACCAGTAGCTCCAGTAGGTCCAGTAGGTCCAGTAGGCCCCGTAACTCCTTGTGCACCAGCAGGCCCTTGAGGACCAGTTTGACCTACATTACCTTGAGGCCCTTGAGGCCCTTCTGGTCCTTGTGGCCCTGTAATTCCACTAGGACAAACGAGAGTTTTGAAAAAAGGTCTACAACACCAATTACGTAAGTTATTAAAGTTTCCGTTCATGAATAACGCTCCTTTCATTGTGATTATGTACCTACATCTATTATATGTACTACAACATTTTTTTGTTACAATTGCTCTATTACAAAACTATTTTTTACTAACTTGGAAGGTTACTGTTTTTGAAGCAGAAGCAGTAATATCTTCTAAATTGATTGTTAAAGTGCCAGTATCATTTTTATATTCATAATCTGATGAAGAGGTGGCTGAACCATCAATAGTAACACTATTTGGTACAAAGTCTATTAGATACAAATCTAATAACTTTAGTAGAAAGTTCAGTGTTAGTAAATGGAGTAACTAAAGAGGATATATTTGAAGATTCAATAGGAACGCTATCTATTAATTTAGGAACTATAGGAGTTGGAGTCTCTTTTGCAATTACCTTTCACGTGCAACAAAAAGAGTATTGACTGGTCAAACTTAGAAAACACAGCATGACTTATACAGGTAATACATTTGTAGTATGCAATCATATTGTTCCTTGTAAAAATTATACGAGGATATTTTGTTATGGAGACTGCATAGAAGAGATATGTAATATAAGAATAAAAGAAAAGATTTATTATAACATAAAAATAATTTAACTATGTGGGTTGGACTTTATGGTTTATAAAAAATGTATGTTATAGATTTGATATAGAGTATAAAACTGTTATTTGGTAATAAGCAATCTGACAAATAGTATTATTAGGTTTCTTTGTCTATTTTATGCAAAGTGTATTATACAGAAGTCATCTTCTTAAAGAGTCAGCATGAAGTAATTTGCTCTTTTTTGTTTATGCTACATTGGTGCGGCGATTTTATCTTATGGAGCGAATAAAAAACAGGTTACGAACTAAGTTCTCTTTCTGAAAACATTATATACAAAATTTTCACGAATTCCAATGAAAGTATATAAAGTTATCAAATTAAATGATATAATTTGTTTAAAATTACAAATAACTTATTTTAAGGATGTGGTTATATATGTTAGATATTAATTTTAATCAAATTATTGAAATGATTGAAAAGCGAAAAAATAATGCTTACAGAAAAGTAAATGAAGAAA
>USES01000032.1 GCA_900553785.1 uncultured Clostridium sp. | reverse complement strand
GATTAGTTATAGAAGATAAAGAAGGCAATCAATTTGTATGGGTACCAGTAGAATATACTGTAACAGGCACAATTGATGAAAATGGCCTAGATACTGGTTTTACAGCTGTGTTTAAAAGAGGAAAGCCAGTGGAAACATCAACTGGTTCTGGTGTATATAAGATGACCGGAGAGGTTAATGATACAAGATTTACTTATACTGAGCCATATGCAAGTGGATATGACACAGAAGCAGCAGAGTATAATGCAATGATGTCATCTGTACAAAAATATGGAGGTTTTTATATAGCACGTTTTGAGGCTGGAGATGGAGAGGCAACTGAAAAAAGAGCAAAAGTTACACCAGCGCACAAAGTTGTAAGTAAAAAAGGAGCATACGTATATAATAAAGTTCCGTGGGGAAAGGCATTAAATGACACTTCATCTCAGACATTAAGTGGTGTGGAAAATGTAGCTGGAGCAGTAGAACTATCTAAAAATATGTATAAGGATAGCACATCAGTGGTATCTACATTGTGTTATGGTGTACAATGGGATGCAGCACTAAATTTTGTTTCAGATGAGACACATAGTATTAAAAATTCTAATTTATGGGGTAATTGTTATTATGCCGAAAATGAAGCTGCTGCAGGCAGAGGAAAGCTTCAAACGTGTGGATATAACGAAGCATGGAAAGCAAAAAATATATATGATTTAGCTGGTAATGTATGGGAATGGACTATGGAAACTATGGACGCAACAAATCGTGTTTATCGTGGCAGTTGTTATGCTTATGATGGCGATGGTTATTACTCCGCTTCATATCGTATTGCTTATGATGGTGGTGCGACTGTTAAATCTGCAGGAGGCTTTTATGGCTTTCGTGTCACACTTTACATCAAATAAGAATTATTAAAACATAAAAACTAGTTTAATTCTTAAATGAATTTGGCTAGTTTTTATTTTATATGAATTAAATGTTAATTTATATTTATCTTGATTTATTTAGTTGTAAAAGTTATTTTTTTATGGTATATATAAATTGATTTATTCAAGAAGACGAAAGAATTAAGAGTTGTACAAAAATGTGATAGGATGAGATAAATTAAATATGTGATTAACTAAAGAAAAAGAGGTGGAAGAATGCTTGTATTATATATAGTTCTTTTATTGGGAGGAATATTTTTACTAATAAAAGGCTCAGATATTTTTGTGGATTCAAGTGTAAAGGTTGCTAAGATATTAAAAGTAAGTGAGATACTAATAGGAATGACGCTAGTTTGTTTTGGAACTAGTCTTCCAGAACTTTTTATATCTATAAATGGAAGTATAAAGGGAACATCTGACTTGGTAATAGGAAATATGGTTGGGACAAATATATTTAACATTTGTGTGATTTTAGGCTTAATATCTGCAATACATCCTATAAGGCTTTTAAAAGATACTGTAAGAAAAGACATGTATATGAGTCTTGTTACGGGTGTACTATTTTTACTTGTGACGTTGGATACATTTGAAACAAATTTAACTGAGAATGTTATATCACGTACAGACGGAGCTATTCTTTTAATAATGTTTGCTATTTTTATGTACTATAATTTATATCATTATGCAAGTTTTACTAAAAAGACAAGAGAAAAAAGGTTAATTAAGAAAAAAATAAAGTCTGGTGAACAAGTAGAAGCATCAAAAAACAAGTTAACTAAAAGGCAAAAAAGAGATTTCGTTGAAAGTATATTACTTTGTATAATTGGAGGCGTTTTAGTTTATGTTGGATCTGAATGTGTACTAAATGGTGCTGTTGGATTTGCTAAACTAATAGGAGTAAGTGAAACTTTGGTGGCAATTTTGGTAATTGCAGTAGGAACGAGTTTACCAGAAATAGCTACATCAATAACTGCACTTAAAAAAAGGAGGACTAATATTGCCGTTGGAAACCTTATTGGAAGCAATATGTATAATATGTTGTTTGTAGTAGGTTTATCTTCGGTAATAAACCCATTAAAGGTAGTAACAAATACAATATGGATAGATATAATGGTGTTTATATTAGTTACAATAGTCTTAATTTTATTTACTAAAATTAAATATATAAAAAAAGGAAGTTATGAGATTTCAAGGACAGAAGGAATAATATTAGTTTTAATATATATTAGCTATGCAACTTATGTAGTAATTAGGGGCTAGATAGTTAGGAGGAAAAATTGGAAAAGGAAATATATAATTTGTCTGTTGAAGAAGCTTATTTAAAATTAAAAACTGGAGAGGAAGGATTAACTGAGTTAGAGGCAGCAAACAGACTTAAGAAAAATGGACTAAACAAATTAAAAGAGGGAAAAAAACAGACATTTATAGCAAGAATTATAGAACAGCTTAAAAATGTCATGATAATAATTTTAATTATTGCAGCTACTATTTCACTGGTGGTTGCTAAAGTCCAAAATGAATCAATTACAGAATCACTAGTAATATTTGCAGTAGTTTTGCTAAATACTTTCCTTGGTGCGATGCAAGAATCTAACGCGGAAAAAGCAATAGAGGCTTTGAGCAAAATGTCAGTGCCGTATATAAAGGTAAGAAGAGGCGGAAAGATTTTAAACATAAAAACAGAACAATTAGTAGTTGGAGATATTGTCCTTGTGGAAGCTGGTGATTATGTTCCGGCAGATATGAGGATTGTAAAGAATAACTGTTTGAGAGTTGAAGAAGCAGCGCTTACAGGTGAATCTCTCCCTATAAATAAAAATGTAGATACAATACATGGAGTAGCTGAACTTGCAGATAGAAGAAATATGTTGTATTCTGGAAGTTCCGTTGCATACGGAAGAGGCGAAGGTGTGGTTATAGCTACTGGGATGGATACTCAGATGGGAAAAATTGCATCAATACTTACAAATACCGAATCTAACATGACACCTCTTCAAAAGAAGATGAATGAAATAAGTAAAGTTATTACATATATTGTTGTAGTAATTGGATTAGCAATGGTAGTATTAGGATTACTTAAAGGCAATCCACTACTTGAAATATTTATGCTTGCAGTATCTCTTGCAGTAGCAGCGATACCAGAAGGATTACCAGCTTCTATTACTATAATACTATCTATTGGGGTACAGAAGATGTCTAAACAAAATAGTATTGTTCGTAAATTGTCTTCTGTAGAGACACTTGGGGCAACTGAAATAATTTGTTCGGATAAAACGGGAACATTAACACAAAATAAAATGACAGTTAAAGCTTACGCTATAAATTCCAATGTTTTCTTTGAAGAAAATTTGCTTAATGGTATAAAAGAAGTTCCTGAGTTTGATAGACTAATTAAATGTATGACTCTTTGCAATGATATTAAAATGACTAATGAAAATGGCAAAAATATATGGTTGGGTGATCCAACTGAGATAGCTTTGGGCGAATTTGCTTCTCAAAATAATTATTCTAAAATAGATATGGATATTGAATACGATAGAGTTGCAGAAATCCCATTTGACTCTGTAAGAAAAATGATGACCACAGTAAATAGGGTAGGAAAGAAAGAAAATGGATTTACTATTTATACTAAGGGAGCTGTCGAATCTGTAATTAAAAGATGTACTAAGGCCTTAATTGATGGTAAAGAAGTTAAACTTACAGAAGAGTTAAAACGTGATATATTAAATAAGAACATGAAAATGTCTAGTAAGGCATTGAGAGTATTAGCATTTGCCTACAAAGATGTTGAACAAGTTCCATGTGATATGGAAAGTGAACAAATAGAACAAGCTCTTACATTTATAGGTTTAACTGGAATGATTGATCCTCCAAGGCCTGAGGTAAAAGAAGCTGTTAAAGAATGTTTCAGAGCGGGTATGACTCCTATTATGATTACAGGAGACAATATTGATACAGCAATAGCTATAGCAAAAGAAATAGGTATATTGAGTGAAGGTGACGTTGCTATTTCTGGAAGTCAGTTAGACAAAATGTCTGATGATGAATTTAGAGAAAAAATTAAAAGCATTAGAGTATATGCTAGAGTTTCACCAGAAAATAAGGTAAGAATTGTTAACACATGGAAGTCATTAGGTAAAGTAGTTGCAATGACAGGAGATGGAGTAAATGATGCACCAGCATTGAAATCTGCAGACATTGGTGTTGGAATGGGAATCACTGGAACAGAAGTGTCTAAAAGTGTTGCCAGTATGATTCTTACTGATGATAATTTTGCATCTATAGTAGTAGCTGTAAAGGAAGGAAGAAGAATATATAACAATATTCAAAATGTTATAGTATATTTACTTGCTTCAAATATAGCAGAAGTAATAATAGTATTTTTAGCTACTATATTTGGAAAGAATATATTTACTCCTATTCAATTATTATGGATAAATTTAGTAACAGATGCAATACCAGCTATGATGTTGGGATTTGAACCTGCAGATAAAAACATAATGGAAAGAAAGCCAAGAAGTTCTAACGAAAAATTCTTCAATAAGTTTTTAATAGCAAGAATAATAATTCCTGCAATAATTAAATCTGCTATGATTGCATCAACTTACTTTTTGCTTGAAAGTTCATATAGTCATGAGATATCTTCTACTGTTGCATTTATAATGCTTGCGATGATTGAATTACTTTTTGCGTTTACTGTTCGTTCAGACAGTAAAACAATATGGCAAATAGGAATATCTTCAAACTGGAATATGTTTTTTGGAGTGTTCGGAGTAATAATACTCCAAATTTTGATTGTTTTTATTCCTGTATTTATGGACTTGTTAGAAGTAGTAAAGCTTACTTGGGATTTGTATTTAATGGCTTTTGGAATACCTTTAATATTTTTCTTTATAGCAGAGATATGTAAAGTTTTACTTGCAAAAACAATGAAAAAATAATAATTTAGAGGCGTACTTATATATTAGGTACGCTCTTATTTTGCGACATAATATATACATAGTTTTCATATATTGGAATATAAAGAGGTGAGACTATGGGAAACGATAATAACAGTAATAACGGTAAGATTAATTTAAGTAATTTATTTGATTTAAGAAAAATAGGTTCAATATTAGGTTTTAATACACAAAATAGGAATCAGGGAATGAATCCTTTAGCTAGTTTAGGAAGAATATTTGGAGGAAACACTGGAAATAATACAAATAGCAAGATGAGTAGATGTAGTGTGAAAGTACTTCCTATAGAGGAGGCTTACAGAAGAATTAAAACGGGTGGAGTTTTTTTAATAGATGTTAGAACTGAAATGGAATATAGGACAATTAAAATAAAAGGAAGTGTAAATATTCCACTAGACAAACTTCAGGCAGATATAGTAAATATGGTGCCTAATAAAGAAGAAAATTTGATGGTGTATTGCGCTACAGGTTCACGTGTAAGACGTGCTATTCAAATATTGTGGTCGCTTGGGTATAATAATATATTCATATGGGAGGGAGCAGGATTAAATACATTTGCTTTCCAAGACTTAATAGTATATAATGACAATAGTCGTATTAAACGCGAAGAAAATTGAGGTGTAAATTATGAAATATGCAAATGATAGTAATTTTGAAGAAACTATTTGTAAAGAAAAGTTAACTTTAATAGATTTTTTTGCAACTTGGTGTATGCCATGCAAAATGCAATCAGAAGTGTTAGAAAAACTAGAAAAGAGTAGAAGCTTGACTTTTGATATAGTTAAGATAAATGTAGATGACAGTCCAAACCTTGCAAGTAGGTTTGAAATAAGCTCTATACCAACACTTGTAGTGATGAAAGATGGTAAAGTATTAAAGAAGAGTGTGGGCTTAAGTGAAGAAAACGAGTTAGTAGATATGATGTCTGAATTTGAGAATAACTAGCCTTGTAATATGTTTGTAACATAAATGTTATTGTTTTGTAGTTGAAATTATGTGCTATTATGGTAATATTTTAGTGTAAGGTAAGTATGAATTTAATTACAAATGAGGTGAATTTATGGAAGGATTTTTCAAACGTGAATGGGAAGCATTCAAAAATGACATGCAAGAACTAGGTGAGTTGTTTCTTTCAGATCCAAAATCTGATATGACACCAAAAGCTGAAATGGCTCCTAAGGAAGATGGATTCTTTAAAAGAGAATGGAAAGCATTCTTAGATGACATGAGAGGCTTAGGCGAAATGGTTATGGCAGCATTTGAAGATGACCCTGTTCTAAAGCTATGTGCTCCTAAAGAAGATAATGTGCTAGATTATGCTAGTGTTGAACGCCCAACTTTAAGACAAGAGCTTGCTCAAGCAGATGCAGAGTTAGCTAGTCTATTTGGGTTTCAAAAAAAAAATCTAATTGAGGAAGCACCAGTTGCAAATTTTGAAGAGCCTGGTTACGTAAAAGATGAAGTAGATGTAAAACTTGAAACTTATCTTGGAGAACCAGTAGATGAGCTTATGGAAAATTCGTGCGGTGACAAAACACAACATGATGTTTTACGTGAGTATGCAACATTTTTTAAACCTTATAGTGAGAATCCAGATATGTGTCAAGTAGCATTTAAAAAATACTATGATAGACACGCATTGAAGATGGCTGTTAGTGAATTCCCTGTTGATCAAGTCAGAATAATACAAAACAATGTTGATGTATTTATTAAAGGACAAGAGATATTTGGTGAAGGTGGACAGTTCATTGATTCTAGAGTTGATGGTATTTTTGATAAGGTAGGAATTGATGAAGTTAATAAAATGGTTGGAATTTTAAGTGATACTATTGTAGATGGTAAGAATTTGCAAGGTGAAAGAATTCTAGCTGAAGCAATGAGCTATATGGTAGATAACGGTATTAAGGTGGAAAAACAAGGAACACTTTTAGCACCAGTAAAAAAATCATTGGAAGCAAAGCTTGATGAAGTGCATGGCGCTTTAAGAGAGCATGAAGATTGGAATGAAGAATATCAGTCATTATTGTCTCAAGAAAGAAAGTATTTGTATGCTTTAAATAGAATTGAACAATATGAGACTGAGCAAAGAATAGCTGAGTTCGAATCAAAACTTAATGATTTAGATGTTATAGTTTAATGTGTAATATTGAGATGCTTTTTGGCATCTCTTTTTTGTATGTGAAAACCCCCAGATTGTCTGGGGGTTCGATTAAGCTTAAGCGT
>USES01000031.1 GCA_900553785.1 uncultured Clostridium sp. | reverse complement strand
AAAATAACTATTTAGAAGGCTTTTTTGCCCCCCCCCCATTTACATTATTTCCCATCTGTCTCATTTGTTTTTCTCCCTTATTTGTTTGTAATTTTATACCAAATATTTTACATTTGCAAGTTATTTTTTGTATTTTTATCCTTTCAAAATATTAATAATAATTCTAATAACTTCATTCTTCATAATGTCATAATCTATTTTACTGTGTCTATGATAAACTACTTCATGACAATAATTTTCAACTATCCCTATAACTATGTGCACCTTTTCAAATAGTCCTGCGCTCCTAATACCATTCTCACTTAATACTTCAACTATTTTTTCTGTTGCAACAACCTCTTTATCATGGAATATATCTGCTATATCCGAATCTAAATGCGACATTGCTATCATTTGTTCATGAGAAGATTTAGACATTGTATGTCTTTTAATAAACTCATCTAACATTTCGTCTAAAAGTTCTTCTAAGTTATCTAAATGTACCTTGTTGTTTTTTAGTATATCTAGTATTGGAAACATTATATTATCTGAATAACTTTTAACTCCATCAATAAATATCTCTTTTTTATCATTAAAGTATTGATAAATGATTCCTGTAGAAACCCCAGTAAATTTTGCAATATCACTTGTATTTGTGTTAAAAAAGCCATTCTCACACATTAATTCAAAACCTTTTTCAATAATTCTCTTTCTTTTTTCTATTGATCTTTTTTGTGTAGGCATTCTTGTTTCAGACATTTCCCTCACCCCATATCCATATTATACAACTACAATTTTTCAAATTCAATATACTTAAAAATAATGTGATATTTATTTCATATTTTATTGACTTATATATTGTATGAGTATATAATATACATCAATGTGAAACATATATCATATTTGAAAGGAGATAATTTATGGAAGAGCTAATAAGTTTTAAAAACGTCAAAAAAACATACACCTTAGGTGAAAAGAAATTTAACGCATTAGATGGTGTAAGTTTTAACATTAACAAAGGAGAATTTGTAGTAATCTTAGGACCTAGTGGTGCTGGTAAATCCACACTTTTAAATCTACTTGGAGGAATGGATACAGTAACTTCTGGAAGAATAAAAGTGGGAAAAGAAGTAATATCTGAATACACTGATACTGATCTTACTAATTACAGAGCAGAAAACGTTGGCTTTATTTTTCAGTTTTATAACATACTCCCTACTCTTACTGTACTAGAAAATGTAAAACTAGTTGGAGACATTGTAAATGAGCCAAAAGATGCAAAAAGTATTTTAAGAGAAGTAGGACTTGAAAAACACATGAATAAATTTCCTAACCAACTTTCTGGTGGAGAACAACAACGTGTTTCTATTGCCCGTGCAATAGCTAAAAACCCTTTACTACTACTTTGCGATGAACCAACAGGTGCCCTAGACTCTAAAACTGGTGTTGAAGTATTAAAGCTTCTTAAAAAACAATGTGATGTGTCTTGTGGTGAAAAAACTGTTGTAATTGTTACACATAACTCTTTAATTGCAGAAATAGCAGATAGAGTTATTAGATTAAAAAACGGTAAAATTGAAAGCGACATAACTAATTCAAAACCAAAAGATATAGATGAGGTAGTGTGGTAGTATGTTAAGAAAGAAAATGATTCGCGATATTTTACAAAACAAATCGCAATTTTTAACAATATTTTTCATGGTATTGATTGGTGTAATGGTCTACACAGGTATAGAAGCATATATGAATGGCATGATAAAAGCTGCAGACACATTTTACAGCGAGAATAACTTACAAGATTTAAATGCTATTGGAACTAATTTTTCTAAAGACGACTTGAAAAAAATTAAATCTTTGCAACACGTAAATGACGCCGAAAGAAAGCTCGTATTAACAGGAATAGACGCAGACGATACGAATAAAACTTATTTAATTAGCTTTATTGAATCAAACAACATCTCTAAATTTTATATAGTAGACGGTATACCCTTTGATGCTTCTAAAAAAGGCGTATGGGTAGATAGCTTTTATGCTAAAGAAAATAACTTAAATGTTGGAGATAAACTTAAAATTAAATACGATACGTTTGTCTTAGAGGAAGGAATTTTAGGACTAATAAACGTTCCAGATCATATTTGTGATGTAAAAGATGAATCTGAAATTGTTCCAAATAGAAAAATCTTTGGCTATGTTTACCTTTCTTCAAATGAAATTCCTGAAAGCTATATAAAAGATTTAGTAATGAAGGAAATGAAAATAGATAATGAAGATATATTTAAAATGTATGTTAAAGATTTTAAATACCAAGACTATATTCCATACAATTACATTATGGTTGATGTGGATGATAAATCTAACACAGATAATGTAAAAAATGCTATAGAAGACAACATAGATACACTTGCAATAATTAAAATTGAAGATACCGCATCTTACGCTATGTACCAAGGCGAAATTGATGAGGGAAAAGCATATATAGGGGTATTTTCAGGATTATTTTTGTTTATTGCAATGTTATCCGTAATTACTACAATGACTCGTGTAGTTAAAAAACAAAAACTTCAAATAGGTACTATGAAAGCTTTGGGAATTAGAAATTATAAAATAACACTTCATTATATAAGCTATGGTTTTATAATTTCTCTTTTGGCTAGCATATGTGGAATATTGCTTGGAAGATATTTTATAGGAAACGTATTTATTGGTATTGAAATGTCATTCTTTGAAGTACCAAATGGAGTTGCTATAATTAACCCTACAAGTTATATAGTTGCCATATTAGTAGTAATAACTGTATCTTTAATAACCTATCTTACATGTAGAAAAGAACTTAAAAAAATACCTGCTGAATCTCTAAGGCGTGAAATTCCAAAAGTAAAAAATGGTAGTTTGGATATCACAACAAAAGGAATATTCAAAAAATTAGGATTTTCAGCAAAATGGAATTTAAGAGATATATTAAGAAACAAATTTAGAACTCTAACAGGAGTAGTTGGAATAGTTGGTTGTTGTACTCTAATTGTTTGCGCATTCGGTATGTTAAATAGCATAAACCACTTTATATCACTACAATTTGAAGAATTATATAATTTTGATTATAAACTAACACTAAAAGAAAATTTATCACAAGAACAATTAGAAGAGTTAATGAATGTATATGGAACATCAACTAGTCAAACTCTTGGAATTGAAACAAAAAATAGTGATAATACTCGTACTGCACATTCAATATTTGTAACAGACGCAGGTGAATTGGTTAGATTCCAAGATGCACAAGACAATTATATTAATATAGATTCAACTGATGGTGTATATATTACAAGAAAAATGGCAGAAAGCGAAGGATATAACGTTGGTGATACTATATCTTGGCACGTATATGGTTCAAACAAGTATTATGAATCAAAAATTGTAGGACTTAATAAAGATCCTCAAAGCCAAAATATAACTGCTACAAGAGAATATATAGAAAACTTAGGTTTAGACTATACACCAGACTCTCTTTACACCAACTATGACCTAAAGGGAATTAAAGAAATAGATAATGTATCACTTATCCAAGATATAGAAGAATTAAAAACTAGCATGGAATCTATGCTTTCTATGATGAAACAGATGATAACAATAATAATTGTATTTGCTATTGTCTTGGGAGCAATAATAATATATAACATGGGAGTTTTATCTTACAGTGAAAAACAATATCAATTTGCTACATTAAAGGTTTTAGGCTTTAAAGACAGCAAAATTAAGCATATATTTATTGAACAAAATACTTGGATAACTATCTTATCTATTATAATTGGTCTACCTGCTGGATACTTTCTAACTTCATGGATATTTAAAGCATGTCTTGATGAAACTTTTGATTTTGGAGTTTACATCAACATAAGTACATATATACTTGCAACAGTAATAACATTTATAGCATCATATTTAGTACTACATTTATTGGCAAAGAAAGTTAAAAAAATAGACATGGTATCTAGTCTAAAAGGAAATGAATAAAGTAAAGTCACGATAAACCATAAAATTTATCGTGACTTATTATTTAATCTAATTATATTTTACATTATACCATAACATCTAGTAGTACCACGCATTGGCGTCGTACAAAGTTTCTTCCATACGTTATACTCTTCAGTAGTTTTTGGTATTATCTCTATGTGGTATGTAGTATTAGACAATTTAATTATTCTTGCAAGATCCTTTTCTTCATAATATATGTCCTTTAATTTTTCTGTGTTAAATGATATGTACGTTTTTCCTTGTACTTCCGTAATACTTGCTAAATTATCTCTATATTTTTCTCCATCGTTTACATCAATTATTTCTAAAATAATATCTTGCTTTCTTTGCAAAACTCCTAGTTCATTTTCTGTTAGCTTTTGATTATTCAATCCCTGAAAGAAGTTTTCAATTAAGTCTTTAATATAATTTGGTACTTTTATTTCTCCCAAGTCTTTATTGTTTCTTGTAGGTAATTCTATAAACAAATTAGAAACTTTTTCTAAATCTACTTTTCTATTTCTGCTTTCCTCTTTATTTTCCTTTTCTACTTTTTTGTTTTTTTTAAGCTTAATATCTGCTTTTTCAAACAACATGCTTTCCATATCTATTACTTCATCAGATACTTCATACTCTTCATCAGGTTCATTAACTTCTTCAACGCTATTATCAACAATTTCTTTATCTATTTCTTTTTCTTTTAAATCATCAAATTCAATTTCTTCTTTTTTTTCTTGAGGGCTATCTTTTTTACTGTCTTCTCCCAAGTCTATGTCCATTGAAAAATCCATTGATGCTAAATCTATTTTTGGCACGCTTTTTGGAGCTTCTTCTAAATCCTCGTTTTCTTCCTTTTCATTAACATTATCTATATTCTTTCCAAGCAACTCAGCTATACTAAGAACATTGTGAGTATATTGTTTAGTTGAGAATATTTCTTTCTCTTCAACCAAACGAGATACATACGGTTTATCTATCTGTATAAATTCATCAGATTTAGATTCCTTTACTATACCATCTACAAATTGTTTGTATTCTTCTTTGTCTTGAGCGTTTTCTAAGTCAAACTCAGTTTCTACATAGCATGATACATCTGTTGAAAATGAAGAAAGTGACATACTTCCACAAGTAGCATATACTGTTGCCTTTTTTGAATACTCAAAAACATATACACTTCCATCAAGTTCATTATCATAATTATTATTATATATATATACATTTTTTGTATACTTGCACAATTCTTCTAACATTCTTCTAGTTGTATTTTTTTTGTCTATCCCTATTAAAAAATACTTACGTGCTTTCAAATCTATCAAAAACTCTTCTAATATGTCAAATCCAGTATCTTTCATATTCCCGATTACCATATATGTTTTTTTAAGTTCATTGTTACTATGCAATTCAAATTTTTCTTTCAGCGTATTTACACCACTTTTTTGTACATTAAATTTAACTTTCATTTTTATCTTCCCCTTGTATATACCACAATAATATATTATACTAAATCTTTTTAAATGTAAAGAAAATACATCAATATATTCACCTAATATGTGCAAAACGAGAGCATTGTCAACACAATACTCTCATTTTTGTTTCTTTTTTTGTTTCTTTTGTTCGAATTTAGCTAGGCATTCTTTTGGCCAAGAAGAAGTATCTGCAATATTTTCAACTATAAAGTTTGCCACGCTATCTCGTCCAATAAATGCTTGTTGTTCAAGATATGTCTTAGGAGCATAAATAAGTACCGGCTTTCCTTTAATGTTTTTGTGATATGCAATAAGATAGTAAATCCATTTGCTATTATCAAAAACAACACAATCTGCACAAGACATATCGAAAAGTATACCCATTATGCTATTAAGTAACGTGGGAAATCTAAATATAGGTATACGTCTTAAGCCCTCTAAACTGTGACCAATCTGAGCTCTTAACCACTCGGGCCGTACTGTTTTAAAGTAAGTAAGAACCATAGGATTATATGACATTATTATAAAGTTCCCGGTATAACCTGATTTTTCAATATCCAGAATTATCAAGTCTTCCAAAACTCTATTTTTTATGTGGTAATCCTTAATGTCAATAGCCAATGACACATTTTTACTGTTCTTAAATATCTTTAAAACTTGTTTAAGACTCATAGATTTTTCTATCTGTTCTTTCTCGGCACAAGACTTTTTTTGACCTAATATAGATGAAATCTTATCCTTATGATAACATCTAACTTCACCTTTATATAGCATAACGTCAAACTCAACTGTAATGCGCATATTGTTAGATTTGGCATATTCACGGCAAGCTATAAAAGCTTTCTCAGAATGTTCCAAGTATTCACTAGAAACAATACCTCTATGAAGCCAAATAGAATTATAAATAAAACTATTTTGATCATTAAGTTTTATTCTAGATTCGTACCTGTTTAAAACTGAGCCTATTGTTGCAAGAATTTCTCTTTTGCTTTCAAGTTCTTCAATGCTACGAACAATTATATTAGAAATATCATCGATAGACGGTATCTCTATGCCCATATTTGAAGCTATTTCATTGTACTTGTTCTTTTGTGTACGATAATCCCTTCCTTTTACAAAGTTGAACCTTTTCCTAAAAGGATTCAAAATATAATACACTTTTTTACCCTTTTCATTACTTTTTGCAAAAGTCTTTTTCAACTTAAAATACTGAACAATATTCTTAGTATGAAAAAACATCTCACATGGATATAATGCTTGTAACAAAACAAGTTGATTTAAAAAGTCATGGGTAAGTTTGCTTTTTACTTCCACCAATAACTCCACTTTTCCATCAACAAGTCTAAGTACATCTTCAAATTTAGGAACAGTATAATCGCTTCCTAATATTTTATATGATTTGATATCATCATAATTGAACATTGAAAGCATTCCTGGTATATTTAAAAGCCTTTTAGTATATGCATCATGAAAGCAAACTATCTTTCCATCTTTGGTTTGACGAATGTCTAATTCAATGGAAAGGCCTGCATCTATTGCTGCCTTATACGCTCCTAAAGAGTTTTCAGGTGCAAACAAATGAAATCCTCTATGTGCAATAACTACTTCATAAATCCGCTCACTATTTTTAGGTTTAAATTTAAAAATAAAAAAAGCTAAGAAGATTATTATAAATAAAATTAAAAACATAATCTCACCCCTTAAATAAATTATTATTAAGATTAAATTATTCATTTATGTACGCGTAATAGTTTAACAAAAAAATAAATAAATGTCAAATTACAAATAAAATTCCACCAGCTTAGCTGGTGGTTTTTCATTTGCGCCTATAAGGCTTG
>USES01000030.1 GCA_900553785.1 uncultured Clostridium sp. | reverse complement strand
CCGAAATAGCTCAATTGGTAGAGCAACTGACTTGTAATCAGTAGGTTACGGGTTCAATTCCTGTTTTCGGCACCATTTTTTTGGAAGGGTAGCGAAGTGGCTAAACGCGGCAGACTGTAAATCTGTTCCTTCGGGTTCGATGGTTCGAATCCATCTCTCTCCACCATAATTTTATTGCCTATTGCCTCGTAGCCAAGCGGTAAGGCATCAGACTTTGACTCTGACATGCGCTAGTTCGAATCTAGCCGGCCCAGCCAAATTTTATTAAAGGAAAGTGTTGAAATAATGGCACTTTCTTTTTTTATATAGCAAAATTAATGCAATATTTAATATAAAATTTTTTGCTTTATATGTATTGATATGCCAATAAAAGTATGTTATCATATGAGCAAGGGGGAATTTAATATGTTAAATACAATGTATGATACATCTTTAATAGATGTTGACGCAGCTGCTTCAGCAGGATTAGGAGCAGCAATAGCTGGCTTTAGCTTTATCTATTTCTTTATAGCATTTGCTTTATTTGCTCTTGCTATAGCAGGACGTTGGATTATCTTTAAAAAAGCTGGCAAACCAGGTTGGGCATCAATAATTCCAATATATTCAAGTGTTGTTGAATTCCAAATTGTTGGACTTAACCCATGGCTATTGTTATTATTTATAATACCAGTTGTTAATTTTGTAGCAGTTCCAGTATTAACAATAGTAGCTGCATTTAAATTAGCTAAAGTATTTGGAAAAGATATTGGCTGGGGATTTGGATTATGGTTACTTCCATCAATATTTAATCTAGTTTTAGCATTTGGCGATTCTAAATATGTTGGTGTTGAATCAACTGAAACAAAATAAAAACAGACAGTGTTAAATTCAAAAAAATAACGTGTAGATTTTCTATACGTTATTTTTTTTACCCAATATTGCGACTGTTGCACCTACACTTCCATGAGCAAGGTCTGCATATTCATAAGATACTACATAAGGATGAGAATCCAGGTACTCTCTTACAGCTTGTCTTAATACGTTACCGTGCCTTCCATGTATTATTCTTACTTGTGGTAAGTTGTATGTAATTGCTTTATTCATAAACCTGTCCAATTCTTCTAAAGCTTCAAAACGTGTCATATGTCTTAGCATTAGTTCATTGTTTGGAAGTTCGCTAGATAATTCAACCGTGTAATCTTTTAGGTGAGAGTTACTGTTATTTATATAATTTGTTTTTTGTATATTTTTTATATTTGTTTTTACTGTTATATTTTTATTTCTTAATGTAGCAATATCATTTGTAATATCTATTAGTTCATACGGTATATTGCTATTGTTTATATTGTAATATTCTTTCATATTTTTTCCTTCACTTGTTATATTATAATGTATTTTTTGAATAAAGTAAAGCTCATTAAGGCAGCATAGACAACATAGAATGTAAAAGGTGATACTTTTGAAAAAAATAGTTCTTAAAATACTTGGAGTTTTTACAATTATATCTAGTGGTTTGAATTTTGTATTTGCTCAAGATATAACAATAAACTCTCCAGCTGCTATTGTAATTGAAGTGAGCAGTGATAGAGTATTATATAGTAAAAATGCAGCAGATAGAAGAAAAATTGCAAGTACAACAAAACTTATGACTGCTATGGTTGTTTTAGATAATTGCAGTATTGATAAAAAAACAGTTATTTCAAAAAAAGCAGCTGGTGTTGGAGGTTCAGAGGTTGGAATAAAAGCAGGAGAGGAAATTACAGTTGAGGCTTTGCTTTATGGTCTTATGCTAGAAAGTGGTAATGATTGTGCCGTGGCTTTAGCAGAATGCGTTTCGGGAAATGTAGAAGATTTCGTCATTCTTATGAATAACAAAGCAAAAAACATAGGGGCATATAACACAAATTACTCTAATCCACATGGATTAGATACTACAGAAAACTATTGCACAGCGCAAGATTTGGCTAAAATAGCTAAAGAGACATTAAAATATCCTGAACTTCAAAAAATAATGGGGACTAAGGAAATAGAAATAAAAATGGGAAAACAAAGTAAATATCTCTCCAATACAAATAGGCTTTTACACACATATGAGTACTGTGTTGGAGGAAAGACGGGCTTTACTAACGGAGCTAATATGTGCTTGGTTACAATAGCCAAAAAAGAAGATATGCAAATAATAACCGTGATTCTTGGAGGAGAAACAAGTAACGAGCGTTTTGCAGATGGAAAAAAACTCATGGATTATGCTTTTGGTACTTATAGCATGGTAGATATTTCAGAACAAATGAAGTGGTATGTATCTATTCCAGTATACAAAGGACATATACAAAAATATGATAAGCATATAACAGATAATTTAGTTTTACCATTGAAAGAAGGAGAAGTAGACAATATATATGTGAAACAAACATTACTGCCTGTAATAAATGCACCTATGTCAAAAGGCAATGTTTTAGGAGATATAGCTATGTATATAGACGAAGAAAAAATATACTCTACAGAGGTGGCTCTAGAACAGGATATACGTAAAAATACAGTTCTAGATTATATGCTAAATGGAATCAGACATATATTTGATGTGGAATTAAAATTATTTTAAAAATAAGCTATACGGTAGTTAGTGGATTATAAATGTTGAAATATATTAATCTTATGATATAATTATTCACATGAGGGGGACTTTTTAAATGAAAAGCAAAAAGAAGTGGATAATTATCTTAGCAATTATAATCGTTGTGCTTATACTTGTTATATTGTACTTATTGTTTGGTATGAAAAAATCATTTACAGTTACGTTTAATACGGATGAAGGTACTCTAATTTCAAGTGTTAAAGTATTAGATGGTGAAGTCGTTGTTTTGCCAGAGGCACCATCAAAAGAGGGATATTCATTTGTATGATGGATGGATACAAATAATAATATAGTAACTAAAGGCACTAAGTTTACAGAGGATACTATATTAACTGCTAAATGGATAGATAATAGTTTAGAGGCTATTAGTGCAACTTTTGATACGGACGGTGGTAGTGATATAGGCAGTATTATTATGGAAAAGAATAAAAAAATATTATTGCCAGTTAAACCAGCAAAAGAAGGGTACGTATTTATGGGTTGGCTTAACGAAACTGGAAACATTATTTCAAGTGATATGTTTATTACAAGTGATATTAAGCTAAAAGCTTATTGGGTATCTAAAGATGCAAAAACAGTTACAATTACATTTGATACAGATGGTGGAAATGGTGTTGATGGCATTGTTGCAGAAAACGGCAAGATAATAGTTTTGCCAGTTAACCCTACAAAAGACGGTTTTGTGTTTGACAAATGGGTTGATGAAAGTGGCAATACGGTTACAAAAGACACAGTAGTAAATGCTAATATGAAGTTAAAGGCTTTGTGGAAGGAGCCATTTACTTGTCCTGATGGTTGCACGCCAACAGGTGACGGAAGCAAATGTACTAAAGAGGTAACAGCTAATATGGTAAGCACGTCTACTTGTCCGGATGGTTACAAGATGAGTAACGGAAAATGCATGGGAACAAGATACTATGCAGATAATGGAGCTAATGGTTGGGTATGTAAAGATAGCAGTCACTACATGTACACTGAAGAAGATGGTGTAGGTGGAGCATTTATGTGGTGTGTGCCAGTAGCTAGTACAATTAAGACTCAAAAATGCCCTGACGGTTATACAAAAGATGGAAGTACATGTAAAAAAACAGAGACTATAAATTGCACAGATAATAGATAATAATTAGTTTAAAATTAAAACTTTGTGTATATTAAAATAGAACTTATGAACTATTTGTTTGTAAGTTCTTTATACTTTAACCATTTACAGTTGACAACCATATACAAAAGTGTTACAATACCTTTATGTAAAAAACCAAAAGCAAAGTAGGTAAGGACAAGGTGTATTAAGAGAATACGGGTCACCGGCTGTAAGCCCGTTATACATCCCAAACTGAAATTTCACTTTTAGGATAATGATATATGTGTATTGTTATATAAATTTAGAAATTTTACCACCTACATTTAAGTTGGTGGTATTTTTGTGGTTTGTGAAAGGATGAAAAAAATGGAAGAAAAACTAAACAAAATTAAGCAAGATATACTAGATAGAATTAAAGATGCAGTAGATTTAGAAAAGATTGAACAAATAAGGGTAGAAGCATTTGGTAAAAAATCTGAACTTGCAAATATTTCAAAAGAAATGGGGAGTTTAAGTGCAGATAAACGTCCAATTTTCGGAAAATTAGTTAATGAAACAAGGGGAGCTATAGAAAAGGCTTTTGCGGACAAAAAATTACGTATTGAAGAAGAAGCATTTGCCAAAAAAATGGCATCACAAAAAAGATATGATATGACTGTGCCTGTTAATACTTGTTGTGGTTCTCTTCATCCTGTAACACTTGTTCAACGTGAACTAGAGGGTATATTTAAATCTATGGGCTTTACTGTAGAAAGTGGAATGGAAGTTGAAACCGAGTACAATAACTTTGAGGCAGTAAATGTACCTAAATACCATCCAGCAAGAGATATGCAAGATACATATTGGTTAGAAAATGGTGAACTTTTAAAAACACAAACAAGTGCTGCACAAAATAAAATTATGAAAAAATATGGAGCACCACTAAAAGCAATATTTCCAGGAAGATGTTTTAGAAATGAAGAACTTGATGCATCTCACGAAAATACATTTTTCCAACTTGAGGGCATGATGATAGATAAAGATATTTCTGTTGCAAATCTTATTTATTTCATGAAAACAATGTTGTCCGAAGTATTCAAAAAAGACTTAAACGTACGTTTAAGACCAGGATTTTTCCCATTCGTTGAGCCGGGTTTTGAACTTGATGTAAGCTGTATGTATTGTGGTGGTACGGGGTGTAAAGTATGTAAACAAGGTGGTTGGATTGAATTATGTCCATGCGGACTTATTCACCCAAAAGTATTAGAGATGGGTGGAATTGATCCAGAAGAATATTCAGGTTTTGCTTTTGGACTTGGACTTTCACGTTTAGCTATGATGAAATATGGAATAAGCGATTTAAGAATACTTAATTCATGTGATTTAAGATATCTTAAACAACTAGGAAGTAAATAGGAGGTAAAAGATATGTATATTTCTATGAATTGGATAAAAGACTTTGTAGATTTAGACGGAATAGATATAGATGATTTAATAAAACGTTTTGCATTATCTACTGCAGAAGTTGAGGGTGTAGAGAAAAAAGGCGAAAATCTTAATGGTATAATTGTAGGAAGGATAGATAGTGTAGAAGAAGTGCCAGAATCACATAAATTACATAAACTATCTGTATTTGATGGTACAAAAAATCTTCAAATAATGTGTGGTGCACCAAATGTAAAAGTTGGTATGCTTGTACCATTTGCTCCAATAGGCAGTACAGTGCAAGGAATAAAAATAGGGCAAGCAAAACTTGCTGGCTATGATAGTTTTGGAATGTGTATGTCTGCAAAAGAGCTTGGAATAAGCGATGACCACGCGGGTCTTATGGAGATTTCTTTGGAGGTTGAACCTGGAACAAATATAAAAGATATAATGGATATAGATGACACTGTATTTGAAATAGATAATAAATCTTTAACAAACAGACCAGACCTTTGGGGACATTATGGAATTGCTAGAGAAATAGCTGCAATAACTGGAAGAAAACTTAAACCATTAGACGTAGAAAATGTGGATAAGTATAATGATAAAGAGGCTTTAAAAATATCTATTGAGGATAAAGACAAATGCTTTAGATATTCTGCAATAACAGTAGAAAATATAACAAAGCATGTGTCTCCTATAAACATGGGAATAAGATTGTACTATGCTGGATGTAGACAAATAAACCTACTTGCAGATTTAACAAATTATATAATGTTAGAGCTTGGACAACCAATGCACGCTTTTGATAAGTCACTTATTTCTAACATAAATGTTAAATCTTTAGATAAAGATACAGAGTTTGTAACTTTAGATTCTGCAAAGAGAACATTACCTAAAGGTAGCCTTGTTATATGTAATGATAATACTCCTGTTGCAATTGCTGGTATAATGGGAGGAGAAAATACTGAAATAACAGATAATACAACTACTCTTATGTTGGAGTCTGCATGTTTTGATGCAATGTCTATTCGTAAAACTGCAATATCACTAGGGCTAAGAACGGATGCGTCTGCAAGGTATGAGAAAACTCTAGACCCTGAACTTACACGTATAGCTATAGAAAGATTTATATATTTGCTAAAAAATATAGACAGTGGAGCAAGTGTTACATCTAGATTTTCAGATGTATATGCTAAACATTATCCTGTAAGAGAAATAACTTTAACACATGAATATGTTGAGAAAATGATAGGCATTAAACTTCCTGTAGAAAAAATGGTAAGTATTCTTACAAGCCTAGGATTTGAAGTGAAAGAAAACTCAGGCAATATGACAGTTACAGTGCCTAGTTATAGAGCTACTAAAGATGTAAGCTTAAAAGCAGATTTAGTAGAGGAAATTGCCAGAGTTTATGGTTATGATAATATTACACCACTTACACGCGATACAGAAATTAAAATTGTGAGAGAAGATCCAGAACAAGTGGTAGATTATACTATAAAAGATTTACTTGCAGAAAAATTTAATATGTCTGAAATTCAAAGCTATGTATGGTATGACCTTAAGAAAAATAAAGAACTTAATATTGAAACAAAAGACAATATTAAGATAATAAATAGTATTGATGGAGATAATTCTGTACTTCGTGCTACAATGATTCCTACTATGCTTTGTGCAACTGAAAAAAATATAAAATACATGAATGATGTAAGAATATTTGAAATAGGTAAAGTTTGGGAGTATCCTGTAAAGGGTGAGAATTGTATAGAAAAGAAAAACTTAGGAGCAGTGTTTGCAAGTAAAGTAGAGAGTGAAGAAATATTAGTTCATGCAGCATTGCAAGCAATACACAGTATAGTAAAACAAACTAAGAACTTAGTTCCACATTTTGTTAAGGCACAAAATTTAGAGGAATATAATTGGATAAACCCAGTCAATTCATCAGATATTTATGTAGGAGAAAAGTGTATTGGATATGTTTCTACGTTGAATTTAAAAGTACAGAATGCAATAGACAAAAAGATGAATTGCGTTTTAGTAGAATTGTATCTAGATGTACTAAATAGTATTGAAAAAGCAGACATAAAGGTTAAAGATGTTTCTAAATACCAAACTGTAACATTTGATTTAAGCTTTATTGTGGATAACAATACAGAGTTTAAAACTTTTGAAGATGTTCTTGTTAACCAGAAGATTTTGAATTTAAATTCTTATGAATTAGTAGATATATTTGAAAGTAGTGAAAAGCTTAGGGATAAAAAGAGTGTAACTATTAGGTTTACGTTAGGCGCAGAAGATCATACATTAGATTCTGCTGAGATAGAAAATGCAAGACATGATGTAATAGAACTATTTGAAAGTAGAAACATTTCTATGAGAGGATAAGTTTTTAAAGCTATAAAAAATACGAGTGTTAAATTACACCCGTATTTTTTGTAATCTAGTTTAGTTTAGAAATAATATTATTAAGTTCCTCTTGTGTAATGCTGACCAAGCTTAAAATTTGTGAGTGAGGCATTCCAGAGCGTAACATGTTTGATATAATTTCAGCTTCTCTTTTCTTACTGCCTTTTTCGACGCCTTTTTTGATGCCTTTTTCCAAGCCCTCTTTTAAACCCTCTTCATGTCCTTCTTTTATAGACTGCTCTCTATAACTTGCCCAATCATGTTCTTGTTTTTCTTTGTACTGAATGAAACGCTGTAATTCCTCATCAGCACAAATATCTTCTAAATTACTTGTTGCTTCACATATATCTTTGTTTTCTTTCATGATAGCATCGACCTCCTCGGAGTTAGGATTGTCCAAGAACATCATCCACTGATAAATTTCTGAACTTGGATTTTCTTTATACAATCTTCTCACTTTATCTAACTCTATTATATACACTTCTAGAGTGTCTGTCA
>USES01000029.1 GCA_900553785.1 uncultured Clostridium sp. | reverse complement strand
CACGGAAAACCCACTTTACAAATACCATTTTCCACAAAACATATCTTTTCTAAATTTTCATTTTTTAATGAACACATTATTTCTTCAAATCTCATAAAAAAACTCCTTTGCTGTTCGAGGTTTATTCCTCGAACTTGCTAAGGAGCTCGCTTATGCTCGCAAAAATTGCTACTTCGTACCTATTTTTGCTTTCTAATTTATTTCTTAAATCCTCTCGTTTTCCTTTTCCTACTCAATTCCAAGTATCGGGAAATTCAGTTCACAGTCTTTCACTATTGAATGTAAAGTGTAGCACGGAACCCTACGCCGTGGCTCGCATCTGCAGGAACGTAGCTGCTGCGATTGCTCGCAGAACGGTAGGACCCACTGCTGCCATAGCCGCCACCACGGTTAATGCGGCCGTCAGAAGAGTAGGACTCCACCGTCCATTCCCAAACATTACCTGCTAAATCATATATATTTTTAGCTTTCCATGCCTCGTTTCTTCCTGTTGTATAATTCATATTTGAACCACCGCTATTCGTTGCAGCGGCTCCTTCTGAATTTTTATAATTTCCCCAAGACCTTGAATCTTTAATGTTATGTGTCGCATCTGATACGAAGTTCATTACAGCATCCCACTGTACTCCATAACACAATGCAGATACAACAGATGTACTATCTTTATACATATTTTTAGATAATTCTACTGCTCCTGCTACATTTGCTACACTGTTTTTAGTTTGTGCTGATGTATCGCTCATAGATTTTCCCCATGGCACATAGTTATATACATACGCATTCTTTTTACTTACTACGGTATGTGCTGTTGTAACCGCTGTTCTTGCAGCAGTTGCTTCTCCATCTCCTGCCTCAAAACGTGCTATATAAAAGCCTTTATTATTCTTAACAGATAACATCATTTTGTCATATTCTGCTTTTTCTTCAGTACCTTTACCATCACTATATCCACTTGCATATGGCTCTGTATAACTTGAATCTAGTGTTCCTGTCATTTTATATATTCCAGAACCACTTGATGTTTCCACATCAGTACCTCTTACAAACTTTGAATATTCTTCTACTGGTATCCATACAAATTGGTTACCTACACATGTATAATCTACTCCCTTATTTTCATCTGCTGCATTATCTGAAATAACTAGTCCTGTATCTTTTGTTCCACCTACGTAGTGAAAGCCAGCTGGTATTATAACTGTATCTACTTTAATAGTACCTTCTTTTGTAGTTTTTTCTACTACTTTTTTACTTTCACTGTCCCAAACAAGTGTTGTATCTCCTATTGTTATTGACTCAGGATTTTTCCCAAGCATTCCATCTGCTTGTATAAGTGTCTTGGCTTCTTCAATTTGCTGTGCTTCTGTTTTGTTTACAGCCCCATTTGCTTGTTCTATTATATTTGTATTAGACAATGTTATAATTACTGTTGCCGCTAATATTGCCATAACTATTATTACTATTACAAGTACAATAAGTGATATTGCACTTTTGTTTTTCATTTCCATATTCCTCCTAATCATTTGTTTTTATTTTTCAAGATTTTATACCAAACTTTCATATTTTTCAAGTAATTTTATATTTTTTATTTAACTAAATTAAATACCAAATTCTTTTCTAAACTCTTCCAAAGATAGCACTTTTATTCCTAACTCATTTGCTTTAGTAAGTTTTGAACCAGCGTTATCTCCTGCTACAAGTAAACTTGTTTTTTTAGATACTGCACTTGTTGCTTTACCACCATTTTCTTCTATAAGTTTTGTTACATCATTTCTTGATATATTTTCAAATGAGCCTGTAACCGCAATACTCATATTATCTAGTGCATTAGATATAAGTTCTTTCTTTATTCCTTTTAAATTCATACCCACACTATCTAATGCTGAAATTATTTCACGAGTCTTATCTTTTGCAAAAAATACAACTATACTCTCTGCCATCTTTGGACCAACATCATCTAACTTAACTAGATCATCTACACTCATGTTATATAAGTCATAAATACTATCCACATTTTCTGCAATAATCTTTGCTGCTTTTTTACCAATATGTCTTATGCCAAGTCCAAATAAAAGTTTATCTAATGAATTACTCTTACTTTTTTCAATTGCATCAATTAAATTTTGGGCAGACTTTTCTTTAAAACCTTCCAGCCTATATGCATCTCTTTTTGTTAAGTTATATATGTCTGCCACCGTCTTTACAAGTTTTCTATCTACTAATTGTTCAACAGTTGCCTCACCTAGACCATCAATGTCCATACATTCACGGGAAGCAAAGTGTACTATTGCTCTAAAACTTTGAGCTTCACACTCATTATTAGTGCAACGTAAGTCTACTGTATCTTCTTCTTTTTCCAAAGGTTCACCACAAACAGGGCATAAAACAGGTGGTGTATATGGTACTGACGCCTTATCTCTTTTTTCTTTTAGCACTTCGCACACTTCTGGTATAACATCTCCTGCTTTACGAATTTTTACAAAATCTCCTACTCTAATATCTAATGAAGATATATAATCGAAATTATGGAGAGTGCTTTTAGATATAATACTTCCTGCAACTTTTACTGGTTTTATAACTGCAAGCGGCGTTATTTTTCCAGTACGTCCAACTTGAACTTTAATATCTTCTACTACCGTCTCTCTTTCCTCTGGTGGATATTTATATGCTATAGCCCATTTAGGAACTTTTGTTGTAACGCCAAGTGTTTCTCTTTGAGCTAAATTATTTACTTTAACTACAGCTCCATCTATATCATAGGCAAGACTATCACGCATTTTTCCTATTTCGTCTATACAGTGTAACACCTCTTTAATTCCTACTGCAACTTTAGAATAGGCCAGTGTTGTCATTCCTATACTTCTACAATAGTTTAAAGACTCACTATGAGTTATAAACTTTTTATCAGACTTTTGCACATTAAATACAAATATACTAAGTCCTCTTTTTTTTACAAGTTCTGAATCAAGTTGTCTTAATGTTCCTGCTGCTGCATTTCTGCAATTTGCAAGCATAGGTTTCCCTTGAGATAAAAGCTCATCATTTAACAAGTCTAAATTTTTTCTAGATAAATATACTTCTCCTCTTACCTCAATAGTATCGTCTGTACCAAGTTCTATTGGTATGTCCGCTATTTGCTTAACATTTTCTGTTATATTTTCACCTACAATACCATTTCCACGAGTAGATCCTCTAACAAGTTTACCATATTTATATTCTAACGATACAGAAAGTCCGTCAATTTTAGTTTCTACAACAAACTCTGTATCACGTCCAAACTCTTCTTGTACTTTAGTGACAAATTCCTCAACTTCTGCATATGAAAAAACATCATTCAAACTTTGCATTGCAACTTCATGTGTTACTTCTTCAAATGTTTTTTTTGCAGTCCCTCCTACTATTTGCGTTGGAGAATTTTTAGTTACCAACTCCGGATGAAGTTTTTCAAGTCCTTTTAGACGTTTCATTAAGTTATCATAATCATAATCTGAAATCTCTGGTGCATCTTGATTATAATACAAATCACTATGACGCTTTATTTCTTTTCTTAATTTTTTTATTTCTTCTTTATCTTTTATATATTCATTATCTTCCATATTAGTATTATTGCCTGTAATACTATTTTCATGTATTGCTCCAAATAAATCTAATTGTTCTAATTCTTCATTCATATGTACCTCTTTATAATCTTCATGATTTTCATAATCTTATCACAGAAATAACACATTTTCAAGAAAATATATACAAACAAAAAGAGCAATTTACACTTAATATTTTAAGCATAAATTACTCTTTTTTAGATGTTAGAACTGAAATGAACTCGTCTAATGAATTGTAGACTTCTACTGGTTTTTTCTTAAGCAGAAAATTTATCAAAAACTTACTTTTACCTATATACACAGGCATTGTAAGTTTTGTCTTTTTCCTAAGCTCAAGCCCAAGTTTTACATCATCTGACCAGTTATTGCCCACAACATATACAATATCGTATTTACCATATATGTTATCCTTAACATACTTCTTTTTATTTCGAACAGAAATAATGTTTGGACTAGTAGACATATCTAGCTGATTATTAGACAAAAAACGAATTTCCACGCCAAGTTCATTTAGCCTTTCATGCTGCATCTTAAAGTAATTTGACATTTCCGATTTGGTTTCTTCTACATATATTTTCTCATACTTTTTCATATTTTGTTTATAATTTGAAAAAGAAATTAAACTATATATCCAAATTCGAAATTTAAATAGTGGGAAGTTATTAGCAATAACATCTAACTTGTTTATCTGCCAAAGTGCTTTATCCATTGCCATGACAAATTTTGATTTTTCAAAACATGTCCGAATTGCCTTGTTGTCAATCTTTTCAAAGTTTGTTATAGTACCATCGACATCAAACAAAATAATAGATTTCATTAGCCATCCTCCTTTTAACACATTATCCACCTAATTTAATATAACTAGGCTAAATTATACAACTCTTTGTATTATACCACATAAAAGAAACTTTTGCAATTTTGCATGTGTCAATACTTATGGTTTCATAACATAAACTATATAACTAAATAAAAGACAACGCCTTAGAATAAATTTCTAAATCGTTGTCTTTATTATATAATCTAACGCATTATTTATTTAATAGCAAATCTATAATATTTTTTATAGGCTCCCATACACCAATTACATAAAAGGTAAACCATAAAACTGCGAACCCAATTATTCCCAAGTTATATTTCATGTCTGAAACACAAGTCCCATCACTATCTACATATAGCGTTACCTTATCTCCAACTTCAATTTTATTTCTTTCTGTACCGACATATTCATATTTTTTACCATTAAAAGTATATTCATACTGAGGATAATAATGTTTAGTAGGTGTATCATCATTTCCATTCATGTCCCTTACAAAATCTGTAGTTTCACTAAAGCCAATACATGTTCCCTCTATTTTGTTATATTTATCTTTTCCAATACCTATTGTTAAAGCAATCCAACCATGCAAAATAGTTATGCCCAATACTAAGAAACAACTCATAAACTTAAACACGCATACCTTGCCAAATATTTCTAAATACTCATACCTATACCATAACATACTTCTAAGTGGAGCTATATTATTTGCAGCAATAGCCAACACTAACATAACTATAGCAAGAAGTGATATAATTATAAACCCATTTTTCTTAAACAGAGTCTCTTTTCCCTCTCTTACTACGTATTCTTTTTCTTCATTAACATAAAATTTTTCTTTACTACCAACAGGTTTAAAATTATCCAATAAATTATTTATTTCATATTTTTTGCCCTTATACCAAAATTCTAGTGTAGAAGTGTAACTTGCAGCTGCAAATAACTTAGATGAAATAACAGTTGCTTCTACTTTTTCTAACTTCTCCGTATTATTCTTTCTATTCAATGATAACAATAAAAATAACACAGTAAATACAAACGAACACAGCAAATAAATTGTTATGACTGAACATTTCCCATATAAAATTTGTATTCCTAACCCAGTTGCAAACAATGACAAAGCAAAGCATACAACTAAATCTAAAAGATTTGACCACTTTTTAAGTTTCATATATTTTCCCTCTATACTAATTATACATTATCCTCTTTACTTTTCAATACTATATTAAAAAAAAACACCTCTGCCAAATAGCAAAAGTGTTAAAACATTTATTTTTCAATATCTATATACTTTTTATACTTCATAAAGTAGTCTATCATAGACCATATAGTAAAAATTAAAGCAACTGTTATAAATATACTCATAGATACATTTATTAACATTGGTACAACTCCCATTGTTTTCTTAAGTTCTAAGAAAGCAAATATACTATGTGTATCAATAATTGCAAGAGACACGCCTATCATTTGAGATGCAGTCTTAATCTTACCATAAACACCAGCAGATATTGTTTCTCCATTTTCTTTGCCAAACATTCTAATTGTGTTTAATATAAAATCACGTCCAATAACAACAACTGCCATCCATGCTGGAATTGTGCCAGCACCTACTATCATAATAAAGCCTGCTGCAACAAGTATTTTATCTGCTAACGGGTCCATAAGCTTTCCAAAGTTTGTTACTATTTTCTTTTTCCTTGCCAAATACCCATCTAAATAATCTGTAAGAGATGCAATAACATATACTGCTAAAGCTGCGTATTTTATCCAGTCTGCCATACCGCTCAAAGCCATAAGTACCACAAACACTGGAACTAAAGCAATTCTTACTACTGTTAACCTATTTGGAATGTTCATTTTCTTCATATTTTCTACCTCTTTATATTCAACGTTTATTATATTTTAACAGATATTTTTAAGTTTTTCTACTGTTTTTGTAATAAAATATATGTGAAATTTTGTGCTACTATTCTCCATATATATTTACATTGACCTGTTCTTTATATGGCTCAACATATATCTCTAGTGTTTTTTTATCAAAGTCCAAGTTCCACAAGCCAATTTCATATCTTACACCATCAGTTCCCATATATTGATTTACCTTATAAAACAAACCATATAACTCTTTACTTCCATTTCCATATTGTACTCTTTCTACACAAAATATTGGAGATAAATTTTTATTAACTCTAATATAATCTACCAAGAAAGCTATACACCAAATAATTATCAAAATACAAATTATTGCAATTATTCTGAATTTTTTTCTTTCCCTATAATACATACCAAAACCTCCAATTTTATCTTTTCTCCAATATTTCTTTTGCAACTTTAATTTGTTCTGCTGTTGGACAAGGTACACCTTCTAGTGGATATTTTAGACCTAAATCTATCCACTTACTTTTTCCTAAATCGTGGTAAGGAAGTACCTCTACTCTTTCTACAGTTTTAAGACTGTCTATAAACTTTCTTGTCTTTATTAAATCTTCTCTGTCATCAGTTAGCCCTGGAACGAGCACCTGTCTTATCCATATTTTAATTTTATGCGAAGATAAGTATCTTGCGAAATCAAGTTCATTAACATTAGAAAAGCCTATAAGCTTTTTACATTTATCTGCATCTATATGCTTTATGTCTAATAAAACATAATCTGTATGCTTTAAAAGTTCTTCTATTTCATCATCTATACAAAAATTACCAGATGTATCTAAACATGTAGTCATACCAAACTTATGTGCCTCTTTAAAAAGTTCAGTTACAAATTTTGCTTGTAAAAGCGGCTCGCCACCAGAAACGGTGATACCACCGTTTTCTGTTGCGTCCATATATGGTTTACATCTTTTGGCTTTTTCAATTATCTCGTCTACAGTATATTCTGTACCGCCTTTTAAATCCCATGTATCTCTATTTTGGCAATACTTGCACCTTAATGGGCAACCTTGCATAAATACAACAAATCTAATTCCTGGGCCATCTACTGCCCCAAATGTTTCAAATGAATGAACTCTACCTTTTAACTCACTTTTTTCCAATGTTAATTACCTCTTCTATCTTTACATTTTTTCATGTATTGTTCTGTTTATAACATCAAGTTGTTGTTCACGTGTTAATTTTATAAAATTAACTGCATATCCAGATACTCTAATAGTTAATTGTGGATATTTTTCTGGATGATCCATTGCATCAAGCAAAAGCTCCCTATTAAATACGTTTACGTTTATGTGATGAGCAAGCTGTGCAAAATATCCATCAAGTAAACCAGTTAAATTTTTGGCTCTTGTTTCTTCATCATTTCCTAAAGCTTGTGGAACTATAGCAAATGTATATGAAATACCATCCTCAGAATTCTTAAAGTCTAACTTTGCAAGAGAATTTAATACAGCAACTGCTCCACACACATCTCTTCCGTGCATTGGGTTTGCACCAGGTCCAAAAGGCATTCCTGCTCTTCTTCCATCAGGAGTATTGCCTGTTGCTTTTCCATATACTACATTTGATGTAATAGTTAAAATACTCATTGTAGGGATAGCATGTCTATATGTTTTTTGTTTTCTTAATCTATCCATAAATTCTTTTTGAATTCTTACAGCAATTTCATCTGCCCTATCATCATCATTTCCGTATTTTGGGAAGTCTCCCTCTATTTCATAATCTACAACAAGTCCAGCTTCGTTTCTTATAGTTTTTACCTTTGCATATTTTATAGCAGAAAATGAATCTGCTGCAATAGATAAGCCAGCTATTCCACATGCCATTGTTCTTATTACCTCTTTATCATGAAGAGACATTGCAAGACTTTCATATGAGTATTTATCATGCATATAGTGGATAATATTTAGTGTATCTATGTATAGTTTTGCAACATAGTCCATCATTTGCATGTATTTTGACCAAACTTCATCAAAGTCTAGATATTCAGACATTATTGGTGCAAACTTTGGTGCGACCTGTGCTCCTGTAACTTCGTCTACTCCACCATTTATTGCATATGTCAAAGTTTTAGCAAGATTTGCTCTAGCACCAAAAAATTGCATTTGTTTTCCAATTTTCATTGGTGATACGCAACATGCTAT
>USES01000028.1 GCA_900553785.1 uncultured Clostridium sp. | reverse complement strand
AAGTAAGTGGAGATGAAAAACTACGTAGGATAGCTGAGCTTAAAGAGAAAGCTATGCTTGATGAAAAAGCGGCATTAGACTATGCAACAGAAAAGGAAATTGATCAAGGCCGTGAAAAAGAAAGGTATCTATTGATTACAAATATGTTTAAAAACGGTGCTACATTAGAACAACTAGAAAAGTTTACTGGGTTTAATAAAGCTAAATTGAATGAAATATTAAATAGTTGTAAATAGCACTAAGTTAAAATAAAAACTCATAATAAAGTTTAAGCCTTTTTTGCTTGAACTTTATTTTTGTATGTTGATAAAACATATTATTATACAGTTTTACAAGTATTTACTTAAAGTGACAAAAATGATATAATATATGTGTTAGAGGTGTATTATGGCGGAAAGTTTTAGAGAAGTATTGGATAGAGAAAAGGAAAAACAATATTTTAAAGAATTAACAGAATATATAAATCACGAATATGCAACAAAAGAGATATTTCCACCTCGTGAGTGTGTCATGAATGCTATGAAATATACTCCATACAAAAATGTGAAAGTAGTAATTGTAGGACAAGACCCATATCATGGAGTAGGAGAAGCGCATGGATTGAGTTTTTCTGTAAATCCTAAAATTGCAATACCTCCTTCTCTTAAGAATATATACAAAGAGCTAAATAGAGAACTTGGACTGTATATTCCAAATAACGGATACCTTATGAAATGGGCACATGAGGGAGTATTGCTATTAAATAGTGTTTTAACAGTTGTAAAAGATACTCCTGCAAGTCACAGAGGAAAAGGTTGGGAGATTTTTACTGATGAGATAATAAAAGCTGTAAATGAAAAAACTACGCCAGTTGTATTTTTACTTTGGGGAAATTATGCAAGAGAGAAGAAAAAACTTGTGACTAACCCAATACATTTGGTATTGGAGACTTCACATCCAAGTCCATTTTCAGTGAAAAATGGATTTGAGGGGTGTGGTCATTTTAAAAAAGCAAATGAGTTTTTAATATCACACGGTGAAAAGCCAATTGATTGGCAAATAGAAAATATATAGAAAGGAAAAGAAATGCAAACATCAGATTTTAAATATGATTTACCAGAAGAGCTAATCGCACAGACACCACTTAAAGATAGGACAAGTTCAAGGCTTATGGTATTAGACAAAAATACTGGAAATATAGAACATAAACATTTTTATGATATTATAAACTATCTTGAAAAAGGAGATACACTTGTTTTAAACAATACTCGTGTAATTCCAGCAAGAGTGTTTGGAGTTCGTGAAGGTTATACTGGAAAAATTGAAATGCTACTATTAAAACAACATGAAGATGATGTATGGGAGTGTTTAATAGGACATGCCAAAAAAGTTATACCAGGTACTGTATTAGTATTTGGAGATGGACTTCTAAAGGCAAATGTTTTAGAAATATTAGAAGATGGAGTAAGGCTTGTAAAACTTGAATATACAGGTATATTAAATGAAATACTATATAAAATAGGAACAATGCCGCTTCCTCCATATATAACAGCTTCACTTAAGGATCAAGAACGCTACCAAACAGTATATAGCAAAATACAAGGTTCAGCTGCAGCACCTACTGCAGGATTACATTTTACAAAAGAACTTTTAGAAAGCATTAAAGAAAAAGGTATAAACATTGCTTATGTAACACTTCATGTTGGTCTTGGAACGTTTAGACCTGTAAAAGTAGACGATGTTGAGCAACATGTAATGCATAGTGAGTATTATGAAATAGATGAGAATACTTGTAAATGTATAAATGCTACTAAAAAAAGAGGAAATAAAGTAGTTTGTGTTGGAACAACGTCTTGTAGAGTTTTGGAATCTGCATCAACAGAGGATGGCATGCTTCATCCAAAACATGAGGAAACAAAAATCTTTATATATCCAGGATATAAATTTAAGGTTGTAGATAATTTAATTACTAATTTTCATTTACCAGAATCTACTTTGATAATGTTGGTATCGGCTTTAGCTGGAAAAGAAAATATACTTAATGCGTATAACACTGCTGTGAAAGAAAAGTATAGATTTTTTAGCTTTGGTGATGCAATGTATATAAAATAGGAGGAAATAAAAATGGATGAACCAATTAAAAACAAAAATAGTTTTATAGACGGATTAAGAAGTTTAGTAAAAAAGGAAGAAAAACAAAATTTAACTAAAAACATGTCAAGAAAGCAGTATATAGATTTTGAAGTAGAAAAAGCAGTTGAAGAGAGAAGAAAATTATCTCCAATAGTTGATTTGAAAGAAGAAAAGAAATTTAGAGCTGAGATGAGAAAAAGCTTTGAGGCAGCATATGATGAAAAAGAAATATCTGGTACAGATGAAGATATAGAAAACAAAGAAAAAGAAAGTAAAAATAAAGAGCAATCAAACTCTTTGAGAAATATTGATGATAAAAGTATGGGATATTTAGATAGATTAGAACTTTTACATCAAATAAAGATGAAAATGCTAAAAGAACAAAGAGATAGCGACGATTGGTATCCAGATACAAAAGAAGCATATAAGGTAATGATAATAGAAGCTTCTGTTGAAAAAGATAGAGAAGCATATATAAACTCTTTAGATGAAAACGAAAGAAAAAGAGTTTTGGGTATAGAGGAAAATTATAAAAATAAAGAATTAGATATAGTCCGTAAACAAAATAAAGAATATAGAGAAAATCTTGATGAGCTTGGAGAACTTAACAAGAAGTTGAGAGATATAAACGATTGGTTTGAAGAATTTCAAAAGCAAATGAGAGAAGGCAAAGTAAATGAAGAGGATTACAGGAAACAAGTTAAGGAAAAACAAGTTGAATTAGATGATGTACTTGCGGATATAAATCGCTTGAATCCTCAAAAATTGCAGGAAGTTATAGATGAGAGAAATAAACAACAACGTTTAAGTAGAACAATTCTTGGAAGTGATTATGCAGAAAAAGTATATGTTCGTTCAAGTGATGAGATGAAACAAAGATTAGATTATCTTTATGGCAAGAATAAATATCAAGAAGCAACAATTATATCTGAGAATCGTTTCTTGCAAAAAGAGGGTATAGAAAGAACAATTAATGAATATGAAAATCATAGAAAACACTTAGAAAAAGAGCTAGAAAGTTTAAAAGAAGAACCAGAAAATATAGACAGAAGAGCTGAGATAATTAAAGAATTAAGAATCACTGATGCCAAAATTGATGGATATGAAAATACTAAAGAGGCGTTAGAAAAAGGAATGGCTAAAGATGTGGATGTTGAGGGAAAAATTCAAGAAGAAAGCCGAAAAGTAGAAGAAGATATAAAAGAAGTCGAAAATGATTTTGAAGATATTGATAAAGTAACTGAGAAATCTAAAGAAGATGATTTTGATATGAATTCTGCTCGTGCTGCTACAGAAAAGGAAATTAGAGATAAAGCGTTAAAGACAGGAGTAACTGTAGGCGTTGCAACAAAAATAATAGATGATTGTCCACATGATACAGAACATGCTGTAATTGCAGGTGCTGTTGCAGGAAAGATTAAAGAAAATAGTTTAAGACAGGAATGGGAAAATGCTGTAAGCGATCAGTATAATGCTAAAGACGTTAAAACAAAACAAGAAAGAGATAAAGCTCTTCAAAAAGAGCTAGATGAACAAGAACAAGTTTATGAAAGAGAAAGAATAAGAAAAGACTAAGAAGGAGAGAATAGTTTGAGTGCAATAAAATATGAGTTGATACATGAAGATAAAAAAACTGGAGCAAGATATGGCAGAATAACTTTACCACATGGTACTTTTGAAACACCAGTGTTTATGCCAGTTGGAACTTGTGGAACAGTTAAAGCTATGACACCAGAAGAACTAAAAGATATGGTGGATGCCAAAATTATTTTAGGAAATACGTACCATTTAAATTTGAGACCTGGAATGGATGTAATAAGAGCTGCTGGTGGTTTGCACAAGTTTATGAGATGGGATGGAAACATTTTAACAGATAGTGGAGGGTTTCAAGTATTTAGTTTGCAGTCTATTAGAAAAATAACTGAAGATGGAGTAGAGTTTAGATCACATTTAAATGGTGAAAAGCTTTTTATGGGACCGGAAGAATCTATAGATATTCAACAAACACTTGGTAGTGATATCATGATGTGTTTTGACGAATGTGCACCGTACCCATCAACATACGAATATGTTAAAAATTCAATGGAAAGAACTACACGTTGGGCAAAAAGATGTAGAGAAGCTCACACTAATCGTGATACACAAGCACTATTTGGAATTGTACAAGGTGGAATGTTTAACGATTTAAGACAAAAAAGTGTAAAGGATTTAATAGAAATTGGGTTTGATGGATACGCAGTAGGTGGTTTAAGCGTTGGAGAGCCAATAGAGGTTATGTTGCCAGTTTTGGAAGAAACAACTAAATATTTGCCAAAAGATAAAGCAAGGTATCTTATGGGAGTAGGTAGCCCGGATTATTTAATAGAAGCTGTTTTACGTGGTATAGATATGTGTGACTGTGTACTACCTACACGTATGGCGAGAAATGGTACAGCACTTACAAGTCATGGAAGAGTAATAATTAAGAATAAAAAGTATGAGTTCGATTTTTCTCCATTAGATTCAGAGTGTGATTGTTATACTTGCAAAAACTATACAAGAGCGTATATAAGGCACTTAAATAAATGCGGAGAAATATTAGGCGCAAGACTTATGACAATACATAATTTAAGATTTTTGGTGCATCTTATGGAACAAGTACGTACTGCAATTAAAGAAGATAGGTTGCTTGAATTTAGACGTGAATTTTATAGTAAATCTGGCTATAAAATTTTACCTGAAGATAAGTTTGAAAAGGAAGATTTAAATGAAGCAAAAGGAAAAGAAGAAGATTAAAAGAGGCGAGAAAAATATAATTACCACAGCAATTAAAGTTGTGGTATTTCTTCTAGTGCTCATAATTCAATTAGGACTGATATATTTTGTATATTCGGGTGAAACGTATATAGAGTATTATTACAAAAATGCCTATGAGTATGTAAGCGTTATAATTAAAGCAATAGGTATAATATATATATTATATTCTCATGAAAAACCGGAGTACAAAACACCATGGATAATATTATTTGCTTTTTTACCATTATTTGCACTTGTAATATATTTTGTTTATGGAAAAAGCAAAATGAACAAAAGATTGAAGAATGAACGTAGAGAGACTTTGATGGAGTCAGCATCGTTTTTGCCAGATGATACATCTTGCATGAATGAGCTTAAAACATTAGATAGCATGCTATATAGAAGGGCAAATTATGTAAAAAGTGTTACAAGCTATCCTTTGTGTAAAAATGAAGGAATTGAGTATTTTGCTATAGGTGAAGATTATTTTGAAAAACTTGTAGAGGATTTAAAAAAAGCTGAAAAATATATACTTATTGAGTATTTTATAATAGCACGTGGAAAGCTTTGGGATAGAATTTATGATATTTTAAAAGCTAAAGCTGCATCTGGTGTTGAAGTTAGTATTATAGCCGATGAATGGGGTTCAATTACAAGGTATCCAAAACATTTCTTTTCAGAATGTTTTAAATACGGAATAGAAATATATAGATATAACCCAATAAGATATGGAATAAGCAACTACATGAATTTTAGAGACCACAGAAAAATAGTTGTAATAGACGGTATTGTAGCATATACCGGTGGAGTAAATATAGCAGATGAGTATATAAATGCACATCAACGTTTTGGTCATTGGAAAGATAATGGTGTACGTCTTACAGGTGAAGTTGTAAAAAGCTTTACAATAAGTTTTTTGTGCAACTTGGAAATTGCTAGTAAAACTAAAGTAGACTATGAATGGTATATAAATGAAATAGAAAAGAATATTCCGAAGTTAAAAAACAATGAAAAAGGGTTTGTGCAGTATTTTTCAGATGGACCAGATAATAGAAAAAATCCTGGTGAAAGTGCATACGTACAAATATTAAATACAGCAAAAAAATATGTATATATTTATACACCATACTTTGTAGTAAGTGATGAGGTTTTAAATGCTATATTAAATGCAGGACGTAGCGGAATAGATGTAAGGATTATAACACCACATAAGCCAGATAAATGGTATGTTCATGTTATAACGAGAAGTTATTATCAAGTGCTACTTGAAGCTGGCGTTAGAGTATATGAGTATGAACCAGGTTTCTTACATGCCAAAACAATGCTTTCAGATGATACAACGTGCATGATAGGTACGACTAACTTAGATTTTAGAAGCTTAAATCTAAATTACGAATGTTCCGTTTTAACTTATAATACTGGTGTAGAACAAGATGTAAAAGCAGATTATATTGAGACAATGGAAAAATCTATAGAAATAAAACTAGAAGATGTGAAAAACAAAAATATTTTACAAAAAGCAATGGAAGCTGTGCTTAATGCATTTGCACCACTTATGTAAAAGTTCTAAGGTATTTAACCTTAGAACTTTTTTACTGCAATTAATCCCAGAAAGTTGCTGCTATAATTAGGTTTGAAGTACAAGTATTTTTATAAAAAGTTTTATCATTTTAGTTGCTTAGAATTAACATATATGGTATATATATTAACATAGTGGGGGATAAAATATGTCAAAGAAAAATAATATTGTTTTAATTATATCTATTGTTATTGCAGTTATAGCAGTGATTGTATGTGTTTGGTATGTAGACAATACTAAAATAGTAGAAAGTTATATGGATGTTGCTTTAAAAATAAAAGAAAAGAAAACTCAGAATAACCTTAATGAATCAGGACCATATGCATATGTTGTTGAAGAAAAAGACAATAAGATTATATGTACGGTGTATGGAACGCAAGATTATACTAGGTTAGTACAAGTATTGGAATTGGAAAATGGCAAAGTTGTAAAATCTTCACATGAGATGTATTTTCCAAATAAATTGAGTGCAAAATTATATGATATTGATTACAAGGATAAAAAGGTAGTGGGTAATGTGATATATGGCATGGACTCAGTGGATTCTCAATGGGTTGGAAAAACTCGTGATGTTGTATTACAAGATCTAGATAACGTTTATGGCTTTATGGTTAAAATAGAATTTTAAAATTATTTTATAAAGTTTAGAATAAAAAGCACATAGGAATCCCTATGTGCCTTTTAATGTTTTACTTTTTAACTTTCTTAAATAATAATCTAGTTGTTGCGCCACCTCTACGATGTTTTTCAATTGCGTTTTGATCGAGAATTTCTCTAACGTTTTTTGAAAGTTCTGGTGAAATTTCGGATAACCTTTGGGTCAGGTCTAAATGAATGCTTGTTTTAGACATGCCAAATACTTTTTCTAATTGCCGGATAGTACACCTTGTTTCTATCATGTACTTTGCTTCTTTGATAACACGTTCGTTAATTTCGAGCGAAATCCATCTGTGCTTTTGTGATGATTGATACATCATTATCCTCCTAATCAATTGATGCGGGTATTTTTAGTAGTTTACAGATATAAGTTTAACATAATTTCGAGTTCGTGTCAAATAAAGCATATAGTTTGTTGACGTGGAAAAGTAATTATTGTAGAATTGTATCGGAGGGAAAACAAATGAAGGAAAATTTTGTAAAATTTTTAGTTGTATTTTTTGTGGTAGTAATTTGCGTAGGCGGAACTTATGAAATAGTTAGTCTTGTAAGATTTAGAAAATTAGGAAATGAGCTTATCAAAAAATCTCAAGATTTGTTAGAAGATCGTATGATTATATCAGATGAAAATATTAGTTATGAAGAAAGAGTGGAATATTTAGAGGCTAAAGTAGGAGAGGTTTCTGAAGAAACTTTGAACCATGAAATAGAAGAATTAAAAAATATAATTGAAAGTAACCAGTATAAACTCAAATCACTTGCAGATAGCCATGATAGGATAATGAACGAATACTATACACGAATGAATGAAATACAATATATGAGAATGGTAGTGTTTAATGTAATATATAAGATTGTAGTTGCATTAGTAGTTCTTTTTGGAGCAACTACTATTAGACTTAATCAAAAGAAAAAGAGTTTAGTAACGTATGCTATGTATTTTATTCTGTTGTTTGGTATACATTTGGTGTGGGGTTACATATCAACATTTGGAGAATTTAATTTGCAAGATATTGCGCTTGAAACAATTGAAAGAACAGCATTGTTGATGCTTTCAATGTTTGTATTAAATGTATTTTATTCAATGATTGAAAAAAGAATAAAAGCTAAAATAATTAGCAAATAGGCATAAAAAAGCCACTTTACTTTAATTCAGTAGAGTGGTTTTTATTATTTTAAATAGTAACTTTTACAAAAACTTTCTTTCCTTTTTTTACTACTATGTAGCCTTTGTCAAACTGAGATTTAGAGATCTTCTGAAATGCATCTGAAACTTTTTCATCGTCAATAGATATTCCACCTTGAAGTATTAGTTGTTTTGCTTCAGATTTTGAAGATGTTATTTTTGCATTAACCAAGATATCTGTAACAAGCATTTCATCGTTTGTGAAGTCTATATGTTCAGTTGGCATATTCTCTGCATTGTTTTTGTTGTTAAATAGTGCTTCAGCAGTATTTTGCGCATCAAGAGCAGCCTGATTACCATGAATTAGTTTTGTTATTTCAAAAGCAAGTAGTTTTTTTGCTTCGTTTATTTTTTCGCCAGGTAAATTAGATAATCTCTCAACTTCGTCCATAGGTATATACGTAAGCATTCTTAGGACTTGGTTTACTTCATCGTCAGCTATGTTTCTCCAGTATTGGTAGAATTCATAAGGAGTTGTTTTGTCCTTATCTAGCCATAGAGCACCTTTTTCTGTTTTTCCCATTTTCTTTCCATCAGATTTTAAAAGTAGAGGACAAGTTAAGCAAAAACTTCCTTTGCTGTGAATTTTTCTAATTAAATTCACACCTGCAAGCATATTTGACCATTGATCATCTCCACCAATTTCTAATTTACAATTTTCAGTTTCAAATAATCTTAAGAAATCATAACTTTGCATTAACATATAATTCATTTCGAAGAAAGTTAACCCTTTTTCCATACGTTGTTTAAAACACTCTGCTGCAAGCATTTGGTTTACATTAAAATATACTCCATATGTTCTAATGAAATCCATATAGTTTAAATTTAGTATCCAATCTGCATTGTTTACGATTATAGCTGCATTTTCTCCTTCAAATGAAACAAATTTGCTAACTTGTTTTTTTATTTTTGCTACATTGTTTTCAATATCTTCACGAGTCAACATCTTTCTCATGTCTGTTTTGCCAGATGGATCACCAATCATAGCAGTTCCGCCACCCATAAGTAGAATTGGTCTATGTCCATGTTTTTGAAAATATGACATAAGCATTAGTGGTACAAAATGGCCTATATGTATACTATCTGCAGTAGGATCTATTCCTAGATATACAGAAATCTTTTCCTTTGCAACTAGTTCTTTAAATTCATCTTCAAAAGCAATTTGTTTTATTAAATCTCTAGATTTTAATTCATCATATACAGTTTTAAATTCCTGCATCTTCTTCACCTCTTGAGTTTAAATTATACCATAAAATATTTAAAATACAACACTAATGCAATATATTGTATTAGGTAATAATTGAATATACTAGAAAAACTCTAAGCGGCGTATAAGCGCCACTTAGAGTTTTATACATCATTATTTATGAGCAGAAAGTTGTTTTAGTTTATCTATGCTAAGTTTTGTAATGTTTGAAATTTGTTCCAATGACATACCACTATTTAGCATATTTGTTATAATTTCTTTTTGGCCCTTTTCGATACCTTTTTCCAAGCCTTCTTTTAAGCCCTCTTCATGGCCCTCTTTTAGAGATTGCTCTCTATAGCTTGCCCAATCATGTTCTTGTTTTTCTTTGTACTGAATGAAACGTTGTAATTCTTCATCAGCACAAACATCTTCTAGATTGCTTGTTGCCTCACATATATCTTTGTTTTCTTTCATGATAGTACTGACCTCCTCAGAGTTAGGATTGTCTAAGAACATCATCCATTGGTAAATTTCTGAACTTGGATTTTCTTTGTACAATCTTCTCACTTTATCTAACTCTATTATATACACTTCTAGAGTGTCTGTCA
>USES01000027.1 GCA_900553785.1 uncultured Clostridium sp. | reverse complement strand
ACAAGCCTTATAGGCGCAAATGAAAAACCACCAGCTAAGCTGGTGGAATTTTATTTTATTTTAGAAATCATTTGGTTATTAAGAGATTATACATATGTGTTTTCTAAAAATAAATTTGACTAGTTTTTTTGTTTTCTATATATTAAAATTCCATTATAAGCTTTTTTATGATAAAATACATGTGAGAGGTAAATAAATATATGAATTTAACACCAGAGCAAGAAAGTATAATAACTACTAAAAACAAAACAATGCTTGTAGCAGCATCTGCTGGAAGTGGTAAAACGTTTGTTGTAGTGGAAAAGATAATAAATAGTATTGTAAATGAGAGAAAACAAATAGATAGTCTTTTAATAGTGACGTTTACTAATGCAGCAGCATCTGAATTAAGGGAACGTATTGTAAAAAAACTTCAAGAGGTACTAAAAAGTGCTACAGAACTTGGTGATACAGAATTAGCATTTCATATATCTAGACAAATAAATAAGGCGTGGAGTGCCAATATTTCTACAATTCACTCATTTTGTTTATCTGTTATAAAGGATAATTTTTATATTTTAGGAGTTGACCCAAACGTTACTACAATAGATGCTTCACGTGCTAATATAATGCTTACAGAAGCTATTAACGAAGTTATAGATGAGGAATATGAAAGAAAGAATCCAGCTTTTTATGATGTGTTGGAGATTCTTGGATCTGAAGAAGAGTTGGTATCACTTAGTCAGAAGCTGTATGATTTTTATTCTAGAGTTACAGATAAAGAAGATTTTAAACAGAAAGTCTTAGCTGTGTATGACATGAGTAATGTATCAGACTTATCTGAAACGGACGTTGGTCAAAAGATTATATATGATATAAAAGCGCATCTTAGGTTAAATTATTTAGAGTTAGAACAAGTAATATCTAAGTTAGAAGGTTATGATGAGTTCCTAAAACATAAAGAGATTTTAGAACTATTAAAGAAAAATGTAAAAGATGTTTTGGATGAACCTTTATATGATAGCATGCGTTTAAAATTAGACAAAGCTACTCAATTGCCTAACATGCCAAGGTATACAGGAAGTGATACAGAAACAAAAGATAATATTTTAAGTGTCAGAAAGAAGATCGTAGATGATATTCGTTCTTTTAGCAAGATAGCATATAAAAATACAGAGGGAATTCTTGTTGAACAAAATAAAATGATTCCTTGTATAGAGTGGTTGTTTCAGTTTATATCTAAGGTTAAAGAGATGTATTCTTTAAAGAAACAAAAAAAATGTGTTATAGATTTTACAGATTACGAAGAATTAGCACTTATTGCTCTTCAAAATGATGAGGTTGTAGAAAGGTATAAATCAAAGTTTGATACTATATATGTTGATGAGTATCAAGATACATCATATGCTCAAGAAAAAATTATCTCTACCATAGCAAAGTGCAATAATTGTATTATGGTAGGTGATGTAAAGCAAAGTATATATGGTTTTAGAAATGCAGCTCCAGAATTGTTTAGTAGTAAATATGAAAGTTTTAGTGAGGACACTAAAAGTAAAGATACATCTGAAGTAAAAATAATACTAGATAAAAATTTTAGAAGTAGGAAAGAAGTTTTAAATAGTATAAATGATATATTTGAAAAAATTATGACATTAGAATTTGGTGGCGCACGTTATACTGAAAAGGAAACTTTAAAGTATGGAAAACTCTATGATGAAGAAAATGCAGAAAATAATTATATGACGGAAATAAATTTAATTGAGTGGGACAAGTCCTCTATAGATGACGATTTGGAGATTTCAACTAGCATAGAACGTGAAAGTAAAGAAGTAGCTAAAAAAATAAAAAAACTTGTAAATGAATTTACTGTTTATGATTTGAAGAAGAAAGAATATAGAAAGTGTGAATATAAAGACATAGTTATATTACTTCAAGTTGCTACTGGTGTGGCAGATAAGATAGCAGAGGTATTAAATAGAGAAAAAATACCAGCTTACTCTAATAGCAAAGTAAGTTTTTATGAAACTACAGAAATAAAGCTCGTAATGGACTTTTTAAAAATATTAGATAATCCTATGGAAGATATTCCTTTAGTTGGAGTAATGTATAGTAAAATAGGAGAGTTTACGTTAGATGATATGGTAGAAATACGTTCATGGGACAAAACAGGGTTAATGTATACAGCTTTATTAAAATGTAACGAAAAGTGTGAAGATGACATATTAAAAAGAAAAATCATTTGTTTTTTAGAATTGCTAAGTAAATTTAGAATTATTATTAGAACACATGGAATTTCAGATGGCATAGTAGAGTTATACAACATGACTGGAATATATGATCAAGTATTACTTACACAAAATGGAAATCAAAAACAAATAAACATGGATGCACTTATACAAATTGCAAAGGATTTTGAAGCTACTCAAAATCCAACAATATATTCGTTTATACAGTACATAGAAAATATTCGTAAAAAAGAAAGCTCAAGTGATGGCCCTCAATTAGTTGGTGAGAATGAAAATGTTGTGAGGATTATGACGATACATCATAGTAAAGGACTAGAGTTTCCAGTCGTTATTTTAATGAATATGGCGAGAACTTTTAGGTTTCCAGATATTAAAGATAAGATATTACTAGATAATAATATAGGTATTGGAATTAACATATTAGACAAAGAGTATAATATTACTTATCCGTCTATAGTTAATATGGCAATAAAATCAAATATAAAATATAAGCAAAAATCCGAGTTGTTGCGCTTGCTTTATGTGGCTCTTACCCGTGCAAAGGAAAAACTAATAATATATGGTACTATAAAAAGTGCAGACAAGTATATTGAAGAAGTCAGCATGCAGATATCTGATGGAGTTGTATCGCAAACAATATTACAACAAAATAATAGCCACTTAAAGAATATATTAGTAGGTTTAATGGCTTCTAATAATGAAAATTACGAAATAAATGTAATTAAATCGGAAGAAAAGGTGCAGGAAGATATACTAAATGAAAAAGAAAATCCATTAGACAATTTTAAAAATATAGCAGATTTATTAAGTTGTTCAGTAGATATAAATAAAGTGGAAGAAATAAAAAACAGTTTAAAACTAAATTATGCTTTTGAATCATCAAAAGACATAATGCAAAAATATACAGCTACTTCATTAAACAGTAAATTGGAAGAGGAAAACTTGAATATATATGAAGAGAGTCCAAAGATACTTAAAACAAAGGTTGATTCAGTAAGTTTTGGAACATGTGTACATAAAATAATAGAGCTTACGGATTTAGTTAATGCAAGTTATGATGATGTTTTAAATAGTACGAACAGAGTTTTGGAAGAATTCAATGCAAATAACTTGAATAAAGCTTTACTTGCCAAAAGAATACTAAAAATGATAGAGAGTTTGAAGAGTCAAAATATAATTACAAAGAATAGTAAAATAGAAAAGGAATATGAATTTGTAATAAAAGATAAGTTATCTGGTATTGTAGAAAACGAGCTTGAAGAGCCTAGTTTAATTCAAGGAATAATAGACATGTACATTGAAAATGAAGATGAATGCATCATTGTAGACTTTAAAACAGATAGGGTAGACACGCAAGAAGAGTTGAAAGAAAGATATTTACCGCAACTTTCGGTATATAAAAGGGGAATAAAATTAGCCTTAGGAAAAGATGCGGTAGTATACATATATTCATTTTCGTTGGATAGATTGATAAAAATAGATATAAAGGAAAATACAGATAGTTGATACATATATATTTATAAAAACGTTAAATAAGTTATTGAAAATAATAAAATTTTAGTATAAAATATACCCGAAATGAAGGAGAAAGACAAATGAGAACTATGGAAAATAATGTAAATGGGGGGGGGGGCAAAAAAGCCTTCTAAATAGTTGTTTTCAAAGACCAAATAGCATTGGCCTATGCTTTGCATGCGTTAAAATACGTATGCAAGTCATAGGCTCTTTTGCATCTAAAACCACAACGAAGGTCAAATGTTTTATAACTTTATTTCAAAATTTAAATAAAGTACGCAATAACTATTGTATAGATTAGGTATTTGTAATATACTTTAGAAATGTAAATAAAGCGCATTATACTAAAGTCCTGTAAAGTATAATGTGATGCGTATTTACGCATACTTTATTTAAAGACAAAAGAAAGAGGAGGAATATGAAAATGAAAAAGAAAAATGCAATATCACTTATTGTACTTGTAATAACAATAATAGTTATGGCAATTTTAGCTGCAACAATAATTATAATGTTATCTAATACAAATGTAATAAATGAGGCTAATGATGCTGTGGAAAAGCAAGATTTTCAAACATTAAAAGAAAAAGTAAATCTAAATATTGCTGATGGAATATTTACAAGCGAAAAAATGTTAAGCAGCTTAGAAGGTGCAGTAAAAGATAGTGGGTTTGAGAAGGAATTTAATATAAATGTAAATGAAAATGAGGTAAAATATACAGGAAATAACGAATATATAGATAATTGGTTAAAAAGTCTAGCTATAAGAATTTCTAGTGTAAGTTGGAACAAGGGAGATGCTATTGTATATGTAGAAAGTGCGATTAGTTATAATAATCTGAACGCATATTATGTTGTAAATAATGGGGATTTCTCACTGGTTCAATCAGAAAAAATAGAAGGCTTAAAGTATAGTGATAATGTTCAATTATTTGTAGGAAATGATGAGAACAAAAGCTTGGTTGAAAGTCTGGTATTGGAAGATAACGTAAAACCAGTGTTTGTTACAAAGACAGAAAGCGCAAATAGTGGTATTGTAAAATTAGCTCTTATTAGAACTGGTAAAATAACTGTTAAGTTTTGCGTACAAGATGATGAAAGCGGTATAGAGAGTTTGGCATATAAAGTTTGTGATACGACTGGAAATGAAATAAGCGGTTTAGGTAAAGATATTTCTTTTGATACTACAAATCCATATAGTGTGGATACAAGTTTTGCTGCAAATTTGGTTATTGGAAATAAATATGTAATTAAGATAGTTGCAACAGATAAAGCGGGAAATGTTGCTGAAAAGTCTGTAGATGTTAATGTTACAGGAAATACAGATATTATCATTTAAATACATTAAAATAGCTAATGGATAAATTCATGTGTTATGAGTAATACATGAGTTTATTTTTTTGACTAAAAATTTATGTAAAAACATTAAACTTAATGTAGATTTTTTATTATTTTTATGATAGTATAGTTTTGAAATATTATGAGGAATTTTTATGAGATTTGTAATAGAAGAAAATGAAGTATATTTAGAAGATGAAAATAAAAATGTTATAGCTAAGGCTTGTTTTGAAAAACTAGAACAAGATACATATAATATTTCGCGTGTTTTTGTAGAAGAAAAGTTTAGAGGACAAAATATTGCTTCTGAAATTATGAAGTGTACTACAAAAGAATTGCAAAGTAGAGGAGCCAGAAAAATTTGTGCTACATGCTCTTATGCAGCACATTGGTTAGAAAAGAATAATACGTAAATGTAATTAAAGAGGTTAAAAGATATATGAGTAAAGAATATGAAGTTGTAGATAATATAAAAAGTCTAGAAAAGGCTTTAAAAAGAGTGCGAAAAGCACAGGATAAATTTGCATCTTACACACAAGATGAAGTAGATAAAATATTTAAGGCAGCTGCAATTGCTGCAAATAACGCAAGAATTTCACTTGCACATTTTGCAGTACAAGAAACTGGAATGGGTGTTATAGAAGATAAAGTAATTAAAAATCATTATGCAGCAGAGTATATATATAATAAGTACAAAGCAACTAAAACTTGTGGCGTTATAGAAGAGGACAAGTCAGCTGGAATTAAAAAAATAGCATGCCCTATTGGGGTAATTGGAGCAGTAATTCCTACAACAAACCCAACCTCTACAGCTATATTTAAAACATTACTTGCACTTAAAACAAGAAATGGAATAATAATTAGTCCTCATCCAAGGGCTAAAAAAAGCACAATAGAAGCTGCTAAAATTGTTTTAGAAGCAGCGGAAGCTGCTGGAGCACCTAAAGGTATCATATCATGGATAGATGTGCCATCATTAGAGTTAACTAATTACTTAATGCAAAATGCAGATATAATTCTTGCAACAGGTGGACCATCAATGGTAAAAGCAGCTTATTCTAGTGGTAAGCCTGCACTTGGAGTAGGTGCTGGAAATACACCAGCCGTAATTGATGATAGTGCAGATATTACACTTGCAGTAAATTCAATAATTCATTCTAAAACTTTCGATAACGGCATGATATGTGCATCAGAGCAGTCTGTTATAGTTTTAGATAGTATATATAACGAAGTAAAAGATGAGTTTAAAAAAAGAGGTTGTTATATATTAAGTCCTGATGAGACAGAACTTGTTAGAAAAACAATAATTATAAACGGAGCGCTAAATGCAAAAATCGTTGGGCAAAAAGCAACCACTATAGCTAGCGTCGCTGGTGTTAGTGTGCCAGATACAACTAAAGTTTTAATAGGAGAGGTAGAAAGTGTAGAGCTTACAGAAGAATTTGCTCATGAAAAATTATCCCCTGTACTTGCAATGTATAAAGCTAAAAATTTTGATGAAGCTGTGCATATGGCTGAAAAATTGATATTAGATGGAGGAATGGGACATACGTCATCTCTTTATGTAGATGTAGTAACTGGTCAAAAGAAGATAGATTTATTTAGTAACGCTATGAAAACATGCAGAATACTAATAAACACTCCAGCTTCACAAGGTGGAATAGGAGACATATACAACTTTAGTCTTACACCATCTCTTACACTTGGATGTGGTTCATGGGGCGGAAATTCGGTTTCAGAAAATGTTTCAGTAAAACACTTATTAAATATTAAAACTGTTGCAGAGAGGAGAAATAATATGCTTTGGTTTAGAGCACCTGAAAAGGTATATATAAAAAGAGGATGTTTACCTGTTGCACTAGAAGAATTAAAAAGTGTAATGGATAAAAAAAGAGTATTTATTGTAACAGATAAATTTTTGTTTGAAAATGGTTATACAAAATGTATTACAGATAAACTAAATGAATTAGGTATAGAATACACTACATTTTCAGATGTAGCACCAGATCCAAATCTTTCATGTGCAAAAGAGGGTTCGCGTCTTATGGAGACATTTAAACCAGACTGTATTATAGCCATCGGTGGCGGTTCTGCAATGGATGCGGCTAAAATTATGTGGGTGTTATATGAACATCCTGAAGTAGACTTTCAAGATTTAGCAATGAGATTTATGGATATTAGAAAAAGAATATACACTTTCCCTAAAATGGGAGAAAAATCATATTTTATAGCAGTCCCTACTACTGCTGGAACTGGTTCAGAAGTTACGCCGTTTGCTGTAATAACAGATGATGCAACAGGTGTAAAATATCCACTTGCAGATTATGAACTATTACCTAAAATGGCTATAGTTGATGCAGATTTAATGGATAATGCACCAAAAAGTCTTACAGCAGCATCAGGAATAGATGCTTTGGTACACTCTATAGAAGCATATGTGTCTACTATGGCTACTGAGTTTACAAATGCACTTTCTCTTGAGGCTATAAAACTAATATTTGAATATTTACCAAGAGCATATAGCATGGGAGCAGCAGATAAAGAAGCTAGAGAAAAAATGGCACACGCTGCTACAATAGCAGGTATGGCTTTTGCAAATGCTTTCCTTGGAATATGTCACTCAATGGGCCATAAGCTTGGAGCATTTCATCACTTGCCACATGGAGTAACAGTAGCGCTTGTATTAAATGAAGTAATGAAATATAACGCAAGTGAGGCACCTGAAAAAATGGGCACATTTCCTCAATATGACCATCCATGTGCATTAAGAAGATATGCGCAGATTGCAGAGTATCTAGGAATTACTGATGGTAACGATGAACAAAAGCTAGAAAAACTATTAGAAAAAATCGATGATTTAAAAGATAAAATTGGAATTAAGCATACAATTAAAGATTATGGAGTAGATGAAGCATATTTTAAAGAAACATTAGATGAAATGTCTTCCCAAGCATTTGATGATCAATGCACAGGTGCAAACCCAAGATATCCTTTAATTAAAGATTTAAAAGAGATATATTTAAAAGTATATTACGGAGGTAACAACTAATGGCACATGAATTTGAAAAAGTGTTAGCTAACAGAAAAACCAAAACAGTATATAAAGACAAAGATAGTGTTGTAAAGCTATTTGTGGAAGATTATTCAAAAGCAAATATCTTAAATGAGGCATTAAATCAAGCTCGAGTTGAAGAGGGAACAAATTTAAATATTCCAAAACTTAGAGAAGTTACAAAAATAGATAATAGATGGGCATTAGTTTCAGATTATGTTGAGGGCAAGTCATTAGATGCTCTTATGCAAGAGGCTAAAGATAAAGAAGAGGAGTATTTGGAGCTTTTCGTAGACATTCAATTAGAAATACTTTCTAAAAATGTACCACTTTTAAATAGAATAAAAGATAAGTTTAGAAGAAAGTTAAACGAAACAAAGCTTATTGAAGAAAATACTAAATATGAATTACTTCAAAGATTAGAGGGAATGAAAAATCACACAAAACTATGCCATGGAGATTTTAACCCTAGTAATGTAATAATTACTCCAAATGGTAAGTGGCATGTTATAGACTGGTCACATGCAACTCAAGGTAATGCGTCTGCAGATGCTGCAAGAACGTATTTAATATTTTGCATGAATGGTAAAAATGACTTAGCGGATAAATATTTGAAGTTATTTTCAAAGAAAAGTGAAATCGCAGTATCTAATATACAGCGTTGGATACCAATAGTTGCTGCAACTGAACTTACTAAGGGAAATAAGGACGAACAAGAATTTTTAAATAAATGGATAGATGTTGTAGAATACCAATAAGGTGAAACTTAAAACGTTTATACAGATGAGGGGGAGATATACAAAATGGAATTTAAAGAAGAATGGAAAAAATTAGGATTTAAAAAAGGAAAATGGAACGAATATATTGATGTAAGAGATTTTATACAAAAAAACTATACTCCATATGAAGGAGATGCATCATTTTTAGTTGGTGCAACAGATAGAACAAAAGCTCTTTGGAAAGAAGTGTTAGAGCTATACAAAAAAGAAAGAGAAAATGGTGGAGTACTAGACTGTTCAACTGACGTGGCTTCAACAATTACAAGTCATGGGCCAGGGTATATAGATAAAGATTTAGAAACTATAGTTGGACTTCAAACAGATGCACCTCTTAAACGTGCTATAATGCCAGAAGGTGGAATAAGAATTGTAGAAAAATCTTGTGAAGCATATGGTTTTCACGTATCAGAAAAGATAGAAGATATATACCATAATTATAGAAAAACACATAATGATGGAGTATTTGAAGTATACACACCAGAAATAAGAACTGCAAGAAAGAATAAACTTCTTACAGGTTTACCAGATGGATATGGTCGTGGAAGAATTATTGGAGATTACAGAAGAGTTGCCTTATATGGTGTAGATGAACTTATAGAGCAGAAGAAACTAGATTTTGCTAATTGTACAAGTTCTTGGATGAGCGAAGAAGTAATTAGAGAAAGAGAAGAAACTGCTGAACAAATAAAAGCTTTGGAAGATTTAAAGAAAATGGCCATGATGTATGGAATAGATATATCTCGTCCTGCAACTTGTGCACGTGAGGCTGTGCAGTGGACATACTTTGGTTATCTTGCATCAATTAAGCAACAAAATGGTGCAGCTATGAGTATGGGAAGAGTTTCAACTTTCTTGGATATATATATTGAAAAAGATTTAAAAGACGGAACTCTTACAGAGTCAGAAGCACAAGAGTTAATGGATCACTTTGTAATGAAACTTAGAATGGTAAGATTTATTCGTACTCCAGAATATAATGAACTATTTTCAGGAGACCCAGTATGGGTAACAGAAAGTATTGGCGGTATGGGTGTAGATGGAAGAACTCTTGTTACTAAAAACTCATTTAGACTAGTTCATACACTAGAAACAATGGGAACAGCACCTGAACCTAATATAACAGTATTGTGGTCAACAAGACTACCTGCAGGTTTTAAACACTATGTAACTAAAATGTCAATTGAAACATCTTCAATTCAATATGAAAATGATGACCAAATGAGAGCAACCTTAGGAGACGATTACGGTATAGCATGTTGCGTATCACCAATGAAAATTGGAAAACAAATGCAATTTTTTGGTG
>USES01000026.1 GCA_900553785.1 uncultured Clostridium sp. | reverse complement strand
CAAACTTTGAATAATCTTCTACTGGTATCCATACAAATTGGTTACCTACACATGTGTAGTCCACACCTTTATTTTTATCTGCTGCATTATCTGAAATAACTAGTCCAGTACTTTCTTCTCCGCCTACATAATAAAATCCACTTGGTATTGTTGCTTTTGTTAATCCCTTTTCCGATGTTGACGTTATTTCTATATCTCCTGTAACTGACGCTATTGTTATTGTATTAGTTGTTTCATTATATACAATATTTGTTATATCTGCTCCTCCCATTATTACTTTTACAGTTTTTAATGTATAACCTGTGTTTGCTGTAAGTATTGCTGTATATTTACTTCCATATGTTATAGTACTTTGCGTATTTGAATTTGCTACACCTGTTAGTATATTTGTTACCGTATATACATTTATATTTGCATTTGCTGTTATTATTACATTTCCCGTAATTGAACTAATTGTTATTGTTCTAGTTTGACTATTATACACTGTATTTGTTACATCTAAGCCATTCATCGTTACTTTTACTGTTTTTAAAGTATATCCTGTTTTTGCCGCAAGCGTTGCTTCATAATTTGTTCCTATAGTTGCTTCTGAATTTGCATTTGACGTTGTTACATTTGTTAAACTGTTTGTTATTGTATACACGTTTGCATTTGTTGTAGCTGTTATTATTACTTTATCTGTTACAGATGATATGCTTATCTTATTTGTTGTACTGTTATATACCGTACTTGTTATATCTTTATTTCCCATAACTACTGTAACTTGTTTTAACGTATATCCAGTGTTTGCTGTAATCGTTGCTTCATAGCTCTTTTCATATTCTATTTCTGTAATTGTATTATTTGTTGTACATTTTGTTAAGTTATTTACTATTTTTATCTTATTTGGCAACATATCTATCTTGTCTATTATTTGACTTTCTTTCTCATCAGTTGTTATATATACCAATTTCCCTTTTATTACTTTTAAACCTTCTTGGTATTTTTTTGGTACTTCTCCTAAAATCTTTGTATACTCATCATCTCCATAGGATAAGTTTAATTCTGTTTCATCAAAAAATATATTATCTAATGTACTAGTTATTACATACATATCATATGAATCTTTATATGCGAGCATATCTGTTTTAAATGCTACTTCTTTTGCTCTATCTAATATATTTGTATCATTTAATGACGTTATTACCGTTGCAGCTAGTATTGCCATAACAATTATCGTTATTACAAGTACAATAAGTGTCACTGCTTTTTTGTTTTCCATCTTTCTGTATTCCCTCTTTCTTTTTAAATAAAGGTTTCAAATGTTTAAAAACACTTAAATTTTGAACACAAAAAAGGCCTATGACTTACATACATTTTCTGTATGCAAAGCATAGGCCAATTTTATTTGGTCTTTCAAAATTATTTAGAGAGCTTTTTTGCCCCCCCCCCATTTACATAATTTACCAAGTGTTTCTCATTCATTTTCTTTTGTTTTTCTCCTTTATTTTTATCCATTTTATACCAAGTGTTTTTTATTTGCAAGTGTTTTTACATATTTTTTGTCATGAAATTGGTATAAAGTTTTACAGCAGTTTCTGGACTATCCTCACCCTCTTTATTCTTAATAGGTGCAAATTCCTCTTCACGTTTTACACGAAATACAAATATATCTTGTAGTTTGTTGTATATATCAAATATGAAAGTTTCATATTTATATCCGTCTACCTCTAATACATTACCATCTACTTTATACTCTTTACACTTTTTCTTTGCCACGTGATAAGGTAAATCTCCCGCTTTAGATATTAAGTCTATATCGAATATATTACTTACTATATTTGCATCAACATACACAAGCTCATTATTTGCATATCTTAAATCTCTCATTTCGCATGGAAGTTCAGAATATTCAACTACGGCAGGTTTTCCTTTTCTTTTACAGATAACACCAACTTTTTCTTCAGGATATGCTTTTTCTACGCTTTTACTAGCTGCAATGTATCCTTTGTCTATCATACCACCTAGGAAAATACTATCTACAAAGTTTACTAATATATTATCTACACCAGAAAAATACACATATTTTATGTCTCTTCTTTTCATGTCTTCTAATACATTATCGCAAAGTGCCTTAAATACGCCACCATTTCCGTCTGATGCAAATTTTATCTTTGTTTTCTCACTTAGTATAATATTCCCATTTGTGTCTTGCATTGGTAACTCCCCTTGTTTAAAAAATATTACACAAGATTTATCATAACCAAAAAAGTCGTTTTTTTCAAAGAACTCAATTGTATCACTGTTATTTTCTTCACTTGTCATTATATACCAAGGAATTGTTACATTATACTGCCTATTTGCTTCTTTTAGTTTTGTTATTAGCAACTCAAATATACTAACACGTTTTCCAAATATGTCTAGCATATATGTACCTTTAGGCAAATTATATCCAAGCCTTGTTCCCTGTCCTCCTGCCATAGTAACAACAGCGTAGTGACTATCTTTAATTACACTATCTCCTATGCTCTTCCATTTATTTAAAATGTTTTCTTGTAATGAGTATTTTACATACACATTTTCTAAAGGCGATATATCTGATATATCACTTACAGTTACATTATTTGTAAGGCTAAAAAGTTTAGTCATTTTTTCAAAATCTACTTTGGATAACTCGTTTTCTAAAGTTTTTTTATCACTTGAGCACAGGCTGTTATATACTTCAAGTACCTTCTTTTGGTTATATTTTAAAAGTTTTTCTTCTATATCACTCATATCTTTCACCTAAAGCACAAGTTTTAACGTTTCTTTAGCTATTTCTAGCTCCTCATTTGTTTGAATCACAAATGCCTTTACATTAGACTTTTCGTCTGTTATCTCTATATCTTTACCTGAAATATCATTCTTAGCTTCATCAAGAATTACTTCCATAAATCTTAATTTTTCGCAAATGCTCTTTCTTACTCTTTTTTGGTTTTCTCCTATACCACCAGTAAACACAATAACATCTACTCCTTCAAGTACAGCTGCATATCTTGCTATATATTCTGCTACTGTTGTTGAAAACTTTTTAATTGCAAGAACAGCCTCACCATCATTATCCAAAGATGCCTTTTCTATAACTTGGAAGTCAGGAGCCATTTGACACAATGCAGATATTCCAGATTTTTTATTTAATATATCTGTCATATCCTGTGGTGTAATTTCTTCTTTTTCCATGATATATGTAACAACAGATGGGTCAAGATCCCCGCTACGAGTAACCATAGCAATACCACCAAGAGGAGTAAGTCCCATAGATGTATCTATACATTTTCCATCTTTTATTGCGCAAATACTCGCTCCTTGACCAAGGTGACAAGTTATAATATTTAATTCTTCTCTTTTTTTGCCTAACATTTCACTTACTACTTTTGAAACATAGTCATGTGATGTCCCATGTGCACCATATTTTCTTACACCATATTTTTCATAATACTCGTATGGTATTGGATAAAGGAATCTTTCTTTTGGCATTGTTTGATGAAATGCTGTATCAAAAACAGTTACTTGAGGTACGTTTGGCAACAACTCAATACATGCTTTTATTCCTTGTACTGCAGCATAATTATGAAGTGGTGCAAATTTCCCACAATCTGTTATTTTTTTAATAACATCATCCGTTACAATTACAGATGAATTAAAATATTCTCCACCATGCACAATTCTATGTCCTACGGCATTTATATCTTGGAGAGAGTTAAGAGTTGGATGTTCCTTATTTAACAATTCACTAAAAATGTACTTTGAAGCCACCTCGTGATTTGGTGCATATTCATTTATGACATACATTTTGCCATTTATTTTGTGCTCTAAAAATGATTCTTTTTCCCCTATTCTTTTAAAATTTCCTTTTGCCAAAACTGAATTATTTTCCATATCTATTACTTGATATTTTAAAGACGAACTTCCACAGTTTATAACTAAAACTTTCATATATACTTCCTTTCTTAAAAAATAGAGGATAACAAAATTTGTCACCCTCTAAATGTATTACATATTTTCAACTATTTCTTTAGTCTCTCTTGCTATCATAAGCTCTTCATCTGTGGGTACTATCCAAACTTTAACTTTAGAATTCTCTTTAGATATTTCTCTTTCAACGGCTTTTACGTTATTTTTTTCTAAGTCTAAACTTACTCCCATAAAGCCTAAATATTTACAAATATCTCTTCTTGTTTCTGGTCCACGCTCTCCAATTCCTGCTGTAAATGTTATAACATCAACACCATTCATTGTTGCAGCATATTTTGCAATATACTGTGCTATTATATACGCATATATATCCAGTGCCATTTGTGCTTGTTTATCCCCGTTATTAAATGCAGCTTCTTCTATATCTCTATTGTCTGCAGATATTTTAGACATACCTAAAAGTCCAGATTTTTTGTTAAGAATTGTGTTCATTTCACTTGGAGTAAGATTTTCCTTTTCCATAATGTATGTAACAACAGATGGATCAAGGTCTCCACTTCTACTTCCCATAGCAATTCCACCAAGAGGAGTAAGGCCCATAGACGTATCCACACATTTTCCATCTTGTATTGCACAAATACTTGCGCCTTGACCAAGGTGGCAGTTAATTATTTTCAAGCTTTCTACTGGTCTTTCTAAAAGCTCAGCTATTCTTCTTGATACATATTTATGAGATGTACCATGTGCACCATATTTTCTTATTCCATATTTTTCATAATACTCATATGGTATTGGATATATGAAATGCTCTTTTGGCATTGTTTGATGAAATGCTGTATCAAATACAACAACATTTGGTTTACCTTTAAGTTCTGTTTGACACGCTTTTATTCCTTGCAAGTGAGCTGGGTTATGAAGTGGTGCAAATGTAATTGCATCTTCAATTCCTTTAATTACCTCATCATCTACTAATCTAGAAGAAGTAAACTTTTCTCCACCATGCACGATTCTGTGTCCTATTGCATTTATCTCGTCTAATGATGAAATAACACCATAGTTTTCATCTGTAAGTGCAGATAAAACTTCACTTATAGCTTCATCGTGATTCTTTACATCTCTTTCAATCTTATGCTTTTCATCTCCTACTTTATGAGTTAAAAATGAACCTGGCATTCCAATTCTTTCAAAATTTCCCTTTGCCATTACGCTCTCATCTTTCATATCCATTAGTTGATATTTTAAAGATGAGCTTCCACAATTTAGTACTAGTATTTTCATTATTATTTCCTCCAAAATTTTATTCAATTATACCAATAAAAAGCTTGTAATTCAATACTTTCAGGGAAAATAATTGAACCACATTGTATTTTATGGTATAATATTTATATATTAAATATTTGTCTTGTAAACTTTGCAAGGAGGAAAGCTAATGAAATTACTAGCATGCATATTTCTCATCACCATGTTAGGATTCTTTTTTGACCTGTTTATTCGGGTCACATGGTGGTTACTTAAAGCAGCTATAGGCTTTGTGTTTCTAATTTTTGTCGCATTGTTGATTATGGCAGCTCTTTAAAACCATAGAAGGCGGAATTATTTTTCCGCCTTCTTGCTATTTTAGTCTATCTCTTAAGCTTCTGTGATAAGTTATTACAAACCTATGAACTTCATCTTGAAGATAAGTTAGAAAGTTAAATACTCTACTGTGTTTCTTATCTTGTCTTAAATCTATATCTCTACCTTCTAAGTCTATTATTCCTCTTGTTCTATGTCTATCATCTTTAACAAGTCCAATCACCGCTATGTCTACATTTTTTTCTCTTAAAACCTCTTTAACTGCATTTACCTGTGGAAGTCCTCCATCAATACAAATTAAATCTGGCTCTCCCCAATCATCTAAGTGATTAAGGCGCCTTTCAATTACTTCTTTCATACTTAACACATCATTTTGAGTCTCAGTGCTTTTAATTTTAAACTTCCTATACTTAGATTTATTTAGCTTTTTATCTTCATACGTTATATATGCTCCCACAATATATTCATTTCTAAGGTTAGATATATCATATACTTCTATTGTATATATATCAAAATCCACATCTAACAATTCTTTTAAATCCTCTAAGACATTTTTCTTCTTATCTTCGTGGTTTACGTTTATGTTATTTTCTATCATGTGTATAAGTTTTAATTTATCTCCTTTTTTTGGAGATATAACTTCTACTTTTTTACCTTTAATGTCACCCAAAAACTCTTCTAATATTGTATGCTGGTCATCAGTTCCATCTTTAATGTATATTTTAGCAGGAATGTCCATACTTTTTGAATAATATGTTGGTATAATACTAAATATATTATCCTTAAACTCTTGCTCTGTTATATCCTGTACTTCAAGGCTATCATGAAAAGAAACTTTACCATTTCTTAGCTTAAATACCTGTATATATGCAGTTCCCTCTAATACAACATATCCCCATATATCTGTATTTATTTCATTGAAACCAGACACATTTTGTTTTGCAAATACACTTGCAATCTTGTCTTTTCTTTGCTTAAGATTTGCTGCTTTTTCAAATTCCAACTTTTGTATACAACTTTCTATTTGTTCGTCTATATATTCATTTACTTGATTTACTTTTCCTTCTAGGAAAAGTATTACCTCATCTATCATGTGTCTATAGCTTTCTTGAGTGACTTCATTTATACATGGGCCTAAACATCTCCCAATGTGGTAATACAAACAAGGACCTACCTTTTTACTGGCAATTTTGTTAAGGTTATATTTACATCTTTTTATAGGGAATATCTCCTTAACTGTATTTAGTATATCTCTTACGCCTCCCACATCTGTGTATGGGCCAAAATATTTTGCACCATCATTTTTTTGTTGCCTCGTTATATATATACCAGGGAATTTATCATTCACTGTAATCTTAATATATGGATAACTTTTATCATCCTTAAGCATTACGTTATATTTAGGACTATGTGACTTTATATAATTACATTCCAACACTAATGCTTCTAACTCATTAGCTGTTACAACGTATTCTATATTATGGACTTTCTCAGTCATCTTCTGTATTCTTAAAGTTTTGTTTGTTTTATTAAAATATTGCCTTACTCTCTTTTTTAAAGATTTAGCTTTACCAACATATATAATATTTCCATCTATATCCTTCATTAAATATATACCCGGATTATATGGTATTTTAGATATTATATTTTTAATTTTTTGAATACGTTCGTCTTCCATTTTTTCACCTCTTTAAAATTGGTATATATAAAAACAAAGGCACGTCAAAAATGCGTACCTTCTGTTAAAATCAACTATTCAGCATGATCAACTTCTTCGTCAGCTGTCTCGTTGTATTTTGCTATAATAGCAGCTTGAATTTCTTCTCTAGTCTCCGTGTTAATTGGATGAGCTATGTCTTTGAATTCTCCGTTAGGGATTTTTCTACTAGGCATAGCAATGAAAAGACCTTTATCGCTTTCAATAACTTTGATATCATGTACTACGAATACATCATCAAATGTAACAGAAGCAATAGCTTTCATTCTGTTTTGAGAAGAGATTTTTCTAACTCTAACATCAGTAATTTGCATCTTTTGACACCGCCTTCCTTAACTGTTAGGATTATTATACAACATTTTTCATATAAGTCAATACGCTTGAGCTTAAAAAATATTAAAACTGGTATCAGTCAAATTCATTAGACATAAGTAGCTTACTAAAAACTTTCTAAATTAAATTATAAATAATAAAAATTACAGTGACATTTAACACTATATATGCTATACTTCTTCTAAATATAATTTTATCCATTCTAATTATGAAAGGAGAGCTTATCTTGAAAAATGACGGTTACATAGACCTACACATTCATAGTAATGTTTCTGACGGTAAAATGTCAGTAGAAAGTATTATGGAATTAGCAAGAACTAATAATATGCGTACTATTGCATTTTCAGAACACTACAATATGGGCTCATACAACCTAGCAAAAATACTCGCTGCAGATGACATAGAAGTTATACCTGCAGTAGAGATTGGAGCTAGTTTATCTAGCTTTGGAATATCCAAGAAACATGTCTGCCACGTAATAGCATACTATCCATCGTATATGATTTGTAACATATTAGATGAATATGAGAAATCTCGTGAAACTTGCGTTAAAAAAACTCTAAAAAAACTTCAGAAAAGTATTCCGTTGTCTTATAGGGATGTTGTAAAATACGCAAGAAACAAATCAAGCATAGGACGATTTGATATAGCAGTAGCTTTATACAAAAAAGGATACGCCAAAAGCCCCGTTGCTGCATATGGTCAATTTCTTGAGCTTGGAAAAGTATGTTACGTAGAACGTGAAAAGATAGATATTGTTGACCTAATAAAACGAATCAGAAAAATTAACGGAGTTCCTATCATCGCTCACCCCAAAAGTATGAAGCTAAACTTTGACGACACATTTAATCTTTTATACAAATTAAAAGAATGTGGTCTTGAAGGTCTTGAAGTATATAATCCATGTAATACAATCGCACAAAGAGAAGAATTTTTGATGTTATGTCGTTATTTTGACCTTCTCCCTACATGTGGTAGCGATTTTCATGGTATGCAAGGACGCCTAGTCAATATTGGAACTGGTATAAATAATAATTTGTGCATATCAGACTATTCAATAATTCAAGACTTGAAAAGAAGACAAAACGCTATTTTCTGCGAAAACCACAACAAGAAAGGTTGCAAAGAGTAAATCTCTATGCAACCCTTTTTTTATAACTCATTCTTTTTATTATCTACATTTAGCTCTAAAAGCTCTAGTAATGTTTTACATATTATCTTGAAATCCAACCAAAAACTCATGTTATCATAATATATTTCATCATATTTTAGTTTTTCTTCATGAGTTATTTCTCTTCCACCACTAACCTGTGCAAGTCCTGTAATTCCGGGCCTTAACATATACCTCTTTTGGCTCACATTCCCTTCAGGTAATTCTTCACCTGGAATAAATGGCCTAGGACCAACAAGTGACATTTCACCTTTTAAAACATTAAACAATTGTGGCAATTCATTAAGCCTCAGTTTATCTATTATTCCACTTGCCTTTGTATATTGTGGATCATATTCTGTTCCAAGCTTTTTAGTTCTAAACTTGTACATTATAAACGGTTTCTTGTTTTTTCCTTCTCTTTTTCTAATTATATTGTAAATAGGAGCCCCTAAGTCTATGTACGTAATTACAGCGACTATGAGCATCAATGGCCAAAGTAGCAATATCAAAATAAGAGAAAGTACAAAATCTAGTAGTGGTTTAAAAAATTTCCTATACATAGCTAGTCCTCCCATTTCATTATATATTATGATACCATAAATAATCTAATTTGCCAATATGTTTTAGCTTAGTAAAGAGTAATTTTTAATACTAAAAAGGCGTAATATCGTGCTAACGACACAAGCATGAAAATTCGTTTTTTCATGTAGTATTTATACTATTTTTCTTTTAAATAATAATGCCTAATAGGCTTTAAGTTATCATCTAATTCGTAACAAATTGGATTACCAGTCTCTAACTCAAGTTTAATTACATCTTCATCTGTCATATTATCTAAATATTTAATAAGTCCTCTTAAGCTATTACCGTGTGCCGCTATTATTGCTTGTTTTTTCTTTTCTAGTTCTGGTCTAATATCTGAATTCCAATATTCCAACACCCTTTTTATAGTATCTTGCAAATTCTCTGTTTTTGGCAATTCTTCATCACTTAACTTTGAGTATTTAGGATCATTTCCAGGATATCTTGGATCATTTACGTCAAGCTCTGGTGGTCTAACATCAACACTTCTTCTCCAAAGTAAAACTTGGTCAGCACCATATTTATCTCTTGTTTCATCCTTATTTAACCCTTGTAATGCTCCATAATGCCTTTCATTTAATTTCCAACTTCTTTTAATCTCAATATTTTCTTCTCCAAGCTCTTTTAGAATATATCCTAATGTATCTTCTGCTCTCTTTAAAACAGATGTAAAAGCTATATCAAAAGAAAATCCTTTCTCCTTTAAGACGCGTCCTGCATCTATCGCTTCTTGTACACCTTTTTCAGATAAAGGTACATCTGTCCAACCAGTGAATTTATTCTCTAAATTCCACATACTTTGTCCATGTCTTACCAAAACTAATTTTAACATAATATTTACCTCTTAAGTTAACGATGCATTATATATTTTTACTATAACATCATTAAGTTTTTCGTTAAATTCCTCTTCAGATTGTTTCACATTTAAATTTTGTAACAAAGCTCTTGAAAAGCTTGCAATCATTTTTTTGTTTTTAGCAAGTTTATCTACTGCTGTATCTAAATCATATCCACCAGATAGTGCTACAATTCTTACTACTGCGTCAAATTCATATAAATCTAGATAAAAATTATCTTTAGAAGGTAGTGTAAACTTAAACATTATTTTATCATGTGCATCCCATGAATCTAGCCTTTCTATTATCTTTTCTTTCAGTATTTTTTCACACTCTTCTTTATCTTCGGCATGTATATCTACTTCCGGCTCGATTATTGGAACAAGTCCTGCATCGCAAATAGTCTTCGCAACACTAAATTGTTGACAAACTATTTCTTCTATTCCTTTTTCATTTGCCTCATATATAACTGACCTCATTTTCGTGCCAAATATGTGTTTTTCATTTGCCTTTTTTAACTCATCATCCAAATTTGGCATATCTTTCATAAGTTTTACTCCATTTTTCTCTTCCATAAGACCTTTATCTACTTTAAGAAAAGAAACTATGCCCTTTTTATTCCAAAGATAATCTGCAGTATACTCACCTTCCACCTCAGACATCATTGTCTTTTCGAATAGTATTGCACCCAATATATGTTCACTATTAAACGAAGGACTTGTAAATACACGCTTTCTCATTTCGTGTATAAGTTCAAACATTTCTTCTTCACTAGAATACTCAGTTTCATCTATTCCATATGCTTTAAGTGTTTTACTGCTACTTCCTCCACTTTGGTCTAGAGCAGCTATAAAGCCGCAACCATTTTTCATTATTTCATACATTTTGTTGTTCATATTTATACCTCTTTTCAATTACACATATATAATACCGTTACGGTAATTAAAAGTCAAGAGAAAACACACCAGCCAGTCTAAACTGATGTGTTTGCATTGTTTTCGCTTTTACTTCTTGTTTTTTTGAACACGACTTTTTTCTTTTGCTGCTTCGTCTCTTTTGTGACAATCGCCATGCCACCCCATTGGTACATTATTAAATGGGTTAATACTACAAACATATCCTGAAGGTATATCTTGCTTGCCAAATATAAGCTTAGCGAAAAGACAATTCTTACATTCTATTGTTTTTCCAAACACAATTTTACCCCTTTCATAATTATATAAAAGATTTTTTTAATAACAGTATAATTATACCACATACGTCAACTATAAATTAGACAGCAAAAAAGACAAGAGTAAAACTCTTGCCTTAATCTGGCTCCTTGTGTTGGACTCGAACCAACGACCCTGCGGTTAACAGCCGCATG
>USES01000025.1 GCA_900553785.1 uncultured Clostridium sp. | reverse complement strand
AACGCTTAAGCTTAATCGAACCCCCAGACAATCTGGGGGTTTTCACATACAAAAAGTAGCAGTTAAATTATTACTGCTACTCACATTAGTTAAAGTTTGAATTATAAAATTTCTTTATACTTTTTTAGATTTTATATATATTGGTACCATAACTGCTGCACTTACTACTATACACCCTAATATAATTAAAAGCATTTTATTTATACTTATTGTATTACCACTACTATTTGGCACTTGTTCAACACTTTCAACAATTTGAATATCAAACGTTGTCACTTTTTCCCCGTATGTAATACTTAAAGTGTTAGTGCCCAATACACTACTATCAAAACCAACAACTTTTATATTTTCATTATTCATGCTTATTGTGTCAGTTGTTCCATCGCTATATGTTACTTTCAATATACCACCAGTTAAATCTAATTCTTCATTTTGAGCATATATAGTTTTTATAGGAAGAGTATCTATATCAATTTTAGTGATATCTTTTGATGTTATTTTTACATCAAAATCACAGACCTTATTCTTATACTCTACTTTAACAGAGTTTGTGCCAATTTTGGTATTATCAAAACCAGTTATTTTCACATTTTTGTCATCCAAACTTATTTTATAAACTGTTTTATCACTGTACTCTATCGTCAATATTCCCCCTGTCAAATCTAGTTTCTCGTAATTTTGAATATATGTAGTTTTAGTTGGTGGTACTGTAACAGCTATATTAACTATGTTTAGTTTATCTGTAACAGTATCTTGTGGATTATTAAATGTTCTGTGACACAAGGCGAAATTCTTATCTATGTACTCTTGCGAAGAAGTATTACTTGGCCATTCGTGTAAATTATCTGTTTTAGTGTTTTTCATATAATATAAAATCCATACAGACTTTTTATAATCAGAAGTAGTTGGATCATTATTATCATCATCTAACCATAATGAATCTATTCCATACCATGAGCCATCAACCCTTACCATGTTCCATGCATGGGAACCAGGTGCACCTTTTTCAGAAAATAGTGCATATCCCTCTACATAATATACTTCTACTCCTACCAGCTTCAATAAGGTATATTCCAAAGTAGAGTAATAATGACATACACCATATCCATAATTTACGCATAAATCTAAAGTAGTTGCTTTACCTTCTTGATCGCTCATGTTGATATTATTTAACATGTTTGCATCAGATTTCATATTTTTAAGCACATATTCCGTTACCTTTTCAATTTTTTCACGTTCTGTTGTATTCTCTGTGAATCCGAATGACTTAACTATCGTTTGTATCTTAGTTTTAATACTTGTGTCAAATTCAGGATAAATTATATTATTTGTATTAAAAAATCTAACCAATTCGTTATCTATATTTGTTTCAGTAAAACCATCAAATGAAATCCAATTTAAATAAGGCATACTATACAAAACTCCTAAATTGCTTACACCTAATGGCAAAGTTACACCTTTTAAATTTGGCAATTCTTTTAAAAAGCTTATATCACTTACAAATGTTCCATTTAAATTAAGTTCCTGTAAATTAGTCATTTTTTTCATATAATTGGTGTCAGAATTTTGCAAATTACAGCAATCCAGTCCTAGCACTTTAATATTTTTTATACGGCTAAAGAACTTTTCATAATCTTCTATTTTTTGTCCCTTTAACATTAAACTTTCTAATCTTGTTAGTCTACCAAAATCTATATCATAAAATCCATCCACTGCATCTGTTGACAAGATTTTAAGGCTTTTTAAATTACTCAAATTTGAAAAATTATATACCTTGTTTTCAGACAAATACAATTCAGTAATGTTGGAATTATCAACTCCTGCAAAATCTACACTTCCCCATTGAATACTCACAGAAACTTCTTTTTTTGAGGATAGGTTATTAAAAAATGTTTTATCTAAGCTTAAACCATTAACACATATATAAATGCGTTCCAAATTAGGACACAGTTTTATTAATTCAAGTTTTTCTAATATTTTTATACCGTCAGCGTATTCATAACTAACTGCACTTACTTCGCGTACCTTATTTAACGCTTCTGTATTAGACTTAATTTCATCTAATTTATTTAAGTCAATACTAGAATAATCAATATTATTTTTATATGTAATCGCTAAAACACTATTTTTTATAACTATAACGCTTCCAATTATAACTAAAATAAATGTTATAGCCATTAACACGTTAAAGCTTTTTTCCCTCATGTAAGCCTCCCTTTTCCTATAAGTTTACTTCTAATTCATAGATTATCATATTAAAAATTTTTTTACAATATCTTTGTGATACGTTTTTTTATATTTCACTAGCTTTTGTGTGCTTTTTGTGGTATAAATTTAATATTATTAAATAAGGAGGAATTTACTTGATTAAAAACATTCAAGGAATGAACATAAATTACGAAATATATGGAGAAGGATTTCCTATTTTAGTATTACATGGTTGGGGTGGTTGTATAAATAGTATGCTTCCAATTATTAACGGACTAAAAACAAATTATAAACTAATAGTAATAGATTTTATTGGTCATGGTAAAAGTGACTTTCCATTATCTCCTATGGGCGTACCTGAATATACATCAGTTGTTAAAGACTTTATAGATGAGCTAGGAATAAGTAAACTTTATCTAATTGGACACTCTTTCGGTGGTAGGGTTTCAATTATGTTATCTTCTCTTTATCCTAATCTTGTAAAGAAAATGATACTAGTAGATAGTGGCGGAATTAAACCTAAAAAGACATTTAAACAGATATGTAAAGTTTATTCATATAAATTTGTGAAAAATTTCTTAAAAATTGTAATGTTTAATTCAAAACGCTACCAAGATATTATGGTGCGATATAGAAAAAAAGCGGGCTCTTCAGACTACAATGCTTTGCCAGAAAACATGAAAGCAACTTTTGTAAAAGTTGTAAACCAAGACTTAAGACAATATTTGAAAAATATAAGTACACCTACTTTAGTTGTATGGGGAGAGTGTGACCAAGATACACCATTATACATGGGTAAAATTATTGCAAATGGCATAAAAGACTCTGGTCTTGTTGTATTAAAAGGAGCTGGACATTTTTCGTATATAGATAATTCAGTAGAATTTAATTTAATAGCTTTAAACTTTTTAGGAGGAAATTGATATGATAGAAACTATTGGTATTTGCCTAATCGCACTAGGTATATATATTGCCTATCTTATAAAAGACACCCATATGTTTCAACTTGAAGAATATGAAACAAAAAACTTATTTCACTGGGCTTTAAGAAATAAAAACTATTTTTTGATGTATTTAGCTCTAACTATAGTAACTTGTCTTTTTATTTATACAACAGATAATAAGATAATTAAATGGATTACCGTTTTAGTACTTGTTGCAGCTTATATATGTTCAATATATGACCGTTCAAAGAAGCCAGAAAAAATAGCACTAAAATATACAAGCAGAGTTAAACGTATAATGGTAACTTGCATAATTTTATTTTTAGCAGAACTTTCACTAAGTTTTGTTATACCAAAATTTAACTTTGTAATATTGGCTGCTTTAGGAATTATATCACCAATAAACTTAATAATTGCTAACGTTTTACTTAAACCAGTTCAAAAAATGATAAATCAACACTATATAAATGATGCCAAAAGAATATTAAAACAAAGAACAGATTTAAAAATAATTGGAATAACTGGAAGCTATGGTAAAACTAGTAGTAAATTTATACTTCAGACAATACTTTCTGAAAAATACAATACTTGTGCAACTCCAAATAGCTTCAATACTCCACTTGGAAATGTAAGAACCATTCGTGAAAATTTGAAAAAAGAACATCAAGTTTTCATATCTGAAATGGGCGCAAGATGTGTAGGTGAAATTAAAGAAGTTTGTGATATAGTTCATCCTGGATATGGTATAATAACATCAATTGGGAAACAACATTTAGAAACATTTAAGTCATTAGATAATATAATTAAAACAAAATACGAACTAATAGACAGTCTGCCAGATACCGGAGTTGCATTCTTCCCTGCAGATAACGAATATACTTTGGAATTATATAAAAAAGAAAAGCGTAAAAAGTATTTATACGGCTTAGAAAATGATAAACTAGATTTAGATATGTATATAAAAGATATTAAACTTAGTGAACGTGGTTGCACATTTACACTATGTACTAAAAATGATTCAGTTGAATGTACTACTAAGCTCCTTGGTGAACACAATGCACTAAATATATTAGGATGTGCCGCTATAGCTTATGAATTGGGGCTTAGCCTTGAAGAAATAAAAAACGGAATATCTAAAATTGAGCCTATACCTCACAGACTAGAACTCATGGTAAACGCCAACGGATCAACTGTTTTAGATGACTCATTTAATTCAAACCCTAATGGTACAAAAGTTGCCTTAAAAGTGTTATCTGGTTTTAGTGGTACAAAGATTATAATAACCCCAGGTATGGTAGAGCTTGGTGACGAAGAATATGCTCTAAATAAAGAATTTGGTGAAAACATAGCACGCGTTGCAGACATAGCAATACTTGTTGGTAAAAATAGAACCAAAGCAATTCAAGAGGGGCTAAAATCTGCTGGTTTTAATGAAAAGAATATGTATGTAGTAGGTACTCTAAATGAAGCCACTACCGCTCTTGGTACAGTTATTAAGCCAGGTGATACAGTACTATTTGAAAATGACTTACCAGACAATTATAATGAATAATGAAAAGAGGAATTTAATATGGAAAAGAAAAATGTAGCCGTTATATTCGGTGGTAGAACTACAGAACACGATGTTGCTGTTATTACAGGTGTTCAATTTATGGAAAATATGAACAAGGAAAAATACAGTATAATTCCTGTGTTCATTGATGGTAATGGTGTGTGGTATACAGGAGATGCACTTCTTGACATAAACTCATACAAACACTTTGAAGATGTAAAATCTAAACTTACTGAAGTTTACATCTCTCCTATTCCAAATATAAACGCACTACTTAATGCCAACCCAAAAATGTTTGGTAAAAAAGAAGTAGCAAAAATAGATGTAGCGGTTGTATCTATCCATGGAATGAATGGTGAGGACGGAACTGTTCAAGGTTTACTTGAGCTTGCAAATATACCTTATGTTTCGTCTGGTGTACTTGGTTCTGCTCTTGGAATGGATAAAATTGCAATGAAAGCTGTATTTAAAGGAAATGACTTGCCTATACTTAAATACGAATATTTCTTAAAATCTGAATGGCAAAAAAACAAAGATGAAATAATAAAACATCTTGAATCAAGCCTTAAATACCCTATGTTCGTAAAACCAGCAAATCTTGGTTCAAGTATTGGTATTAGTAAAGCAAAAGACACAGATGGTCTTATAAAAGCAATAGAGATTGCAACTGGCTACGATAAGAGAATAATCGTTGAAGAGGGTGTTGAAAATCTAGTTGAAATAAACTGCTCTGCTCTAGGTTATGACGATAACATAGAAACTTCTGTATGTGAAGAACCTACTAACTGGGAAGAGTTTTTGACATTTGAAGATAAGTATATAAGAAGTAATGCAAAGACTGGTTCATCTAAAACTGGATCTGGAAAACAAGGCATGGCTCAAATGGATAGAAAAATTCCAGCTGATTTACCAGAAGATTTAACAAAAAGAATTCAAGAATTAACTCGTCTTGCATTTAAACATCTAAATTGTAGTGGGGTTGCTCGTGTAGATTTTATAATAGATAAAAATACTATGACTCCATATATAAACGAAATAAACACAATACCTGGAAGCTTTTCATTCTACCTATGGCAATATACAGACCTTAAGTATCCAGAGCTTATAGACCGCCTAATTTTAAATGCAGAAAAAATATATAAAGAAAAAAATGAAAATGTATATAGCTTTACTTCAACTATCATGAATAATGTTGGTAAAAGTGCAAAATTAAATAAATAAAAATATATATTGTGACTTAAAGACTCTAAATCAACAGTTGGGGTGTAAATGATGAAAAATCATTTACACCCCGACTGTTGGCTTAAAGTCTACAAATTAAAGATTATCTAATTCAAGCTCTTTTCCACAGAGACAACGGGCTGATATAATTGTGCCAATAGAAGTTGGAGTAAAAATTACTGAAATTTCTCCTCCGCAACAAGACAGACTAGGTCTATCTACATGCCTGCAGCCACATTCATGAGTATTTGCCCATTTTTCTATGGTTTCATACTCTTCATCTGTCAAACAGAAATTTTTCCGTGTAAACATACACATACCCCCTAGAAAAAATATTTGCTAAGATTATTAAAAGCAATGACTACTCTCATTAAATTTTCAATATTCTATCATATTTACATAAAAAAGTAAATAATTTCAATGCCTTCTTCAACTACAAATTATCTTTAAAAAAAATCTTACATTACACACAAAGTGTATTACTGTTAGATAACTTAACAGTAATACACTTTTTATATATCTATCCTAAAAAATGTCCAAACCTTGCTCTTTCTTCATAACAAATATCTCTTAAATTTAAATCTTCTATTATCTTTTTAGGTGTGCACTCTAAATACAATTCATTATCTGGCTCAATGTTTCCCTTATCGCTTGTTATGTATATAGCTAGTGGCTCTGCCTTTCCTATTGCATAGGATAGTTGTACTTCACACCAATTTAAGTCTAATCTTTTTAAATACATTTTAGCAATTTCACGTGCTTTGTACGCACCAGCTCTATCTACTTTTGTAGGATCTTTGCCGCTAAAAGCTCCTCCTCCAACATTTGCAAAAGACTGGTAACTATCTACTACTATCTTTCTTCCAGTAAGTCCAGCATCTGCTTCAAATCCGCCTATTAAAAATTTTCCTGTTGGATTTATTAAAAATTCTTCTACATCAACGTTATATTCTCTGCATATATTTAAACACGTTTCTTTTATCCAGCTATCACTATATTCTCTTTTTTCCTCACAATTATTATATGATACTGTAAATGTCTTAATTTTTTTAAGTTTCATATCATTATCATAAAAACCTGTAATTTGAGCTTTGCCATCTGGAAAAAATACGGTTGGCTCACTGTGTACTTTTTTATCATATGCTATACTTAGTTTTTGTAATATAACCATAGCAGTTGGAAGAAGCTCTTTTGTATCATTACAAGCAAATCCAAACATCATACCTTGGTCTCCTGCTCCCATGACACACTCATTTGTACCAAGCGCTATATCTGCACTTTGAATTCCTATGTTATCTATTACCTCATAATTTAAATTATATCCAATATCTTTTAGCACTCTATTTACAACAGACGCAACATCAACTTTAGCATTTGATGTAACCTCTCCTGTAACAAATATCTTTCCTTTTCCTCCTACAGTTTCTATTCCGCACCTACTCATTTTATCTTGACTTAAATATTCATCAAGTAATGCATCACTTATTTGGTCACACACCTTATCTGGATGACCTCTAAATACAATTTCATTACTATATAATTTCATATACCCTCTCTCCTACCTTTCCATAAAAAAACACCCAAGATAACCAATCTTGAGTGTTCAGTTATCTTATCTACCTAGCATTACCACCTAACTTAATAGGTTGGTGTGATATCTCTGGGCTAGTCCCTCCATCACTCTATATAAGAATACTTATTAATTTTGGTGCACCATCAGGGACTCGAACCCTGGACCAATAGATTAAGAGTCTACTGCTCTACCAACTGAGCTAATGGTACACGTACTTCGTACAGGTAATATTATAGCAAATATGTATCTATTTGTAAACATTTTTGTAAAAATTTTTATCTTTTATACTCAGATATGCTAAATATCCATGTTATATGTCAATTATTTGTATGAACTTGACATAATACAAACCTGGTTATATAATATATTAGTATTTTTAAGCTTTAATTATTAAATAATTATTTGATATGAAAGGAACCTAATATGAGAAACTTAAAGACAAGTAAAACATTATCTGGTCAAAAAATCAGAGATACTAGAGTAGCAAGAGGTTTAAAATTAGAAGACCTAGCTAAGCTTGCTAGTATCTCTGAAGCTCACCTCTTAACTTTGGAATGGGGTTATTGTCAATATTCAAATGCCCCACGCATAATTAACAACATAGATACTTTATCTCGTATTTGTAATGTCTTAAATATCCCTCTTTACGACATTTTTGAGCTCGTCATTAAAGACTTTGAAGCGGCTGGGTTGCTGTATCATGAAACTCCTACTAGAACTAAAAATTTTTCAAAGAGCTATAAAGATTTTTCGCTTCTGCATTGCAAGTACAGAGCCTCCTTAAAAATAAGACAAGCTCGGTTAGAAAAAGGACTGGATTTACAAGAAGCTTCAGAACTTCTCCATATAAACAAGTTTTATTTTACAAAGCTTGAATTAGGAGATTACGGAGCTATAACAACTATATCATTCATAATTAATGTATGCTATCTTCTTGACATTCCATACAGTGAACTAATTTCTTTGATCTTCCAAGATCTAAAACATGGTAAATTAGTGCACAACAAATGGGAATCAAATTTATCTAAATTGTTACTCAATGCCAAAGATGATTACACTGTAATATCATTTTCTCCATCTTACCAAAAGAAACTTGAAAACGGTCAAATTGAAGTAGATTCGCTTACCAAGCTGTGTCAAATTGCAAAAGAACACAGAATTCCAGTGATAGACGTATTTGACGCAGTAGCTGCAGATTTGGGATATACTTCTTCTGATGTTCGTGTAATCCTAGCCGATAGTGAAGTTACATATAACTGTAACTTAATGTTTGGAAAACTTATACGCTCAGCAAGATTAAACAAAAAGATGTACTCATCTGTAGCAGCAAAAGAATTAGGTATTGGTTATAGGAATTATCTAGCGCTTGAATATGGTAAAAGAGGTGGAAAATTATTTATACCAAATAACGTTGTTTCTATTATAAAATTATGTTCTCTGTTTGATATACCATATATGCAAGCCCTAATTGCGATTTATCAAGATGCACAATACATATCGGCTACTGAAAAAGCGACTTCAAATTGAAGTCGCTTTTTATTTTTAATTATTTCAATGGTATAGATATAACAAATGTAGTTCCCTTTCCTGTCTCCGTTTCAAATGTTATATCTCCACCAAATGCTCCTTTTATTACAGAATATGCTAGATATAACCCAAATCCTGTACCAGACACACCCTTAGTAGTAAGAATGTTTTTAAATATATATGGTCTCACTCTTTCAGGGATTCCAGACGCATGATCTATTACAGATATTACTGCATTATTTTTCTGTTTTCTCAATATTACCTCCACTTTTCCGCCTTTACCATCATATGCTTGTATGGCATTTGTAATAATATTTGTTATTACTTGAGATAATTTTGTTGGATTTCCATTTATATGTATATCCTCTTCTACACTAATATCTAAAGTTACATTATTCTTTTTAAGTTCATTATTTAATATAAGCTTAATATCTTTCAAAATATTAGTAATACTAATATCCGTCACACTGTCACTACCTATATTTCTTATTTGATTTCTTAGGCTATTAACCAATGCAATTATTTTATCTGCACAACTATCCATGCTATTTAAAAGCATAGTTTCATCTTCACTTCTTGACATAGGCTTTAGTATTGTTATTCCACTTTTAATCGCAGATATTGGTGTATTTATATCGTGCGCTACTCCCCCTGCAAGTTCACCTAGTATTACAAGATTTTCATTTTTCGTCATTATTTCAATATCTTTTTTCTCTTGAGTTACATCTCGTATAAGAAGAAGTATTGCAACATATTCGTTTCCTCTTTTAGCCTTAATAGGCTGTATGTCTGTGTCAAAATATCTGTCATATCCATCTACTACTATATGATACTCTTTGTTTATTGCTTTTTTGCTTTCAAAGGCAGTTTGTATATCGTCTTTTATGTCACTCAATTTACCTACTGCTTTTTGACTTAATACATCATAAAAATTTATGTTTTGTTTTAATTCTACTATTGGTTTAAATTTGCTTTCACAAGTCTTATTCAAATCCACTATTGTTCCATCTTCACTTAGTACAATAAATGAGTCCGTCATATTGTCTATTATTGTTTTTGTCGCAACTGGTACAACGTTTAAAGCTTTAAATTTAAATATTGCTATATAATATAATAGCACCGTTATTGCAAAAAGAATTGCTTGCAAATATATAGTAGTGTTGAATATTCCCATTATTCCAACAAAATTGCCCATAAGTGGAATAAGTATTCCCAATATAACAAGTATACTTTGAACTGTGATCATGCCAGACTTATTCATTGAACTTTTTACTATATTTATAACAGACAAACTATACAACGTATATGCCCAAATTGAAAATACTACTAGAAAAGGTCCAAACACCGTTTCTCTAAAATATATTGAATATTCTCTGTAAAATAAATGATGAAAATCATTTGTCCAAAGAATCAAAAGCAAAGCAGTTGCAAACCAATACAGCCAATTGTACCTTTTAAGATTGACGTTATTATTTTCAAATCTTTTAGAGATTACAAAAAATCTTATTGGTAAATACATTGCCCCAAGATACACAAAATAATCAAAGTAAATAGCATATTTTGTATCAGGAACAATATTTATATACACTATTTGAGCAATTAGCCCAAACAAATATATTAGAAATACACCACATAGTGACATAAAGCTTTCATAAAGTTTATTTTCTTTGTTACTTTTTCTCTTTTTTTCTAAATTTCCTATCATAACGCTAAACAATATGAATGAAATTATACATATTGTCAATTCTACTTTAAATATCATTATTCATTCTCCTTCAACAAATTCAAAGCAATTAAATATTTTTTAATATAATCTTTACCCAACTCAGGCCATCTAAATCCGCATAAATCAAGCACTTTCTTAGTAAAATTCTCCTTTATTTTTATAGCTGAATTGTAATCCAATTCTTTATTTGAATTCAAATCTTGAGCTATACCTTGAATTTTAGAATAATCTTTATCCATAAATTCAGTTAAAACTTTGGTCATTTTATCTTTAGAAATAATTTCAAGATTTATATTAAGTTCTTTAAATATTTGATTTAGCCTACTCATTTTTATGTGATTATCGTTAAACAAATGAAATGTATTATAGTCACAATCTAAATTAGATAGTTTAACTATTGCTTCTGCAGCACAGTCAATTGGTGTAAATTCCACATCAAAATCTAATAGATTCTCTGGCATCAATTTTAAATCTATTATTGTTTTCAATCTTTGAGCAAAAGCATTTTCTTCAACATTAGGTTGAAATTTTCCATCATTCAACCTTCCCGTCAAATTTCCCATTCTTATTACTTTGGCCTTTAAGCCTTTTGAAATTATCCTATCATATACTTCTTTTTCACCTAAAAATTTTGAATAGGCATAAACATTATCTAAGTCTTGTCCTATATATATTTTGTTCTCATTAAATATTGTACCTGGCTTGATAGCTGTCTGCTGTACTTGTCCATTTTCCAATATATTTCCCGATACACTTAAAGTGGATATCTGTATAAACTCTTTATTATACTTAGACGCAATGTCCGCAAGATATGCAACTGACTCAGTATTTATTTTTTCAAATAATTCAAGCGATCCAAAATGTTTTACATATGCAGCCGAATTAATAATTATATCTATATCCGAAATAACTTTTACATTTTCATTTTCAAATATATTTTTATCTAATATGTCCCCCTCTATTACAACTACATTTTCTTTAATCCTGTCAACATATTCTTCTCCAAAGAAATATGCGAGGCGTTGTTTCAATCTCTCGTTTCCACTTAAATTACCTTTTGCCCTTACTATACAATATACCTTAGCCTGTGAATTGCTTTCAATATATTTATTTAATATATGTGCTCCTAAAAATCCTGTAGCCCCAGTAAGTAGAATATTTTTGCTTTCATTCTTCATTACTAATTCTTTTTTAATTACATTTTTTTCAAGTAGTTTATCTATCATACTAAAATCCATATTCTTTAAATTTTCAGATATAGATCTGGCTTTATAGTTTTTAGATATCATATCACCCAATTCCTTTATTGAAGGATATTTATACACATCTTGGAATGTAATTTGAATATCGTTTTTAGAAAGCTTAGATATTACTTTTATTACTGAAACAGAATCTCCGCCTATTTCAAAAAAGCTATCATCTTTTCCTATAATTTCTATTCCAGTTACCTCTTTAAAAACTTCATATATTATTTTATATATGCCTGTATACTCAATACTACTATTTCCTTCATTAATGTGTACTGTGTTTTCAATGTCTGGTAAATTTTTTCTATCTATCTTTCCATTCTGATTTATTGGAATTTTGTCAAGTTGTAACATTGATGAAGGTATCATATAAAAAGGCAATTTGGTTTTTAAATAATCAGTAAATTCCATATTATCTTCTTTAACATCACTTGTGTAATATGCAATTATCCTTTTATCTCCGTTTTTCTCTTTCACAATAGCTACTGCATCCCTAACCTTATTAAATGACTGCATACTAACTTTTATCTCGTCTAATTCAATTCTATAGCCTCTAATTTTTATTTGATTATCCCTTCTACCTATAAAATCAATTTTGCCATTGTCTATCATCTGCACAATATCGCCTGTTTTATATAATCTATCTATTATAAATTTATTGTCTATTGTGTTCTTTATAAACTTTTCATGAGTTAGTTCTGGCTTATTAATATAACCAATTCCAACACTTTCCCCACCTATTACATATTCCCCTTGAACATACAAAGGAAGTAAACGATCTTTTTTATCCATTACATAACCCGTTGTATTTGAAATTGGCCTACCTAATGGAACCCTCATATACATTTTATCATATATGTTATACGTATTAGTGAACGCCACACATTCAGTTGGTCCATAACAATTTGTAATAAGAAGTGATGGGCAAGCTTCTTTTAACATATTTACATGCTTTATAGAAATAACATCTCCACCTGTAAATATCCTTCTTAAACATTTAAACATTTTGGCATCGGCTTCTATCATTTGATTAAATAAGGCTGATGTTATCCACAATATCGTTATCATATTATCTTGCAAATTTTTCTTTAATACACTTGGCGTAACTAAATCTGATTTTTTTATTAAATATAATGTTGCTCCATTTAACAGAGCTCCCCATATTTCAAAAAGAGAAACATCAAAAGAAGTCGAGGCTGCTTGAAGTATCCTATCTGAGCTTTGAAATGTTATATAATCTGGATTTTTAACAAGTTTTGTTATATTTCTATCAGCTAAAAGTGCACCTTTGGGTTCCCCTGTTGTACCAGATGTATATAATACACAATTTGCGTCATCTGGTGTTTTTTTGCATGTGACATTTTCCCTTTTTACTCCCCAAACCTCACTTACTTTGATCTGTTTAAGATTTATGTTTTCTTCATCTTCATCTGTTAAAGCAATATTGGCTCCAGCATTTATTAACATAAATTCTTTTCTAGCGTTATTGTAATTTTTTTCAACAGGTACATAAAATGCTCCTGTTTTTAATGTTGCAAGAATTGCAATAATAAGATCAAATGATTTATCTATAATGATTCCGACTGCATCATGTGGCCTTACTCCATTTTCTTTCAGCACTTGTGCTACAAAATTTGCTCTTTCATTAAGCTTTTGGTATGTAAGACTAGAGTTTTCGAATACCACAGCTATAGCCTCAGGATTATTTTTCGCTTGTTCTTCAAATAACTCAACCACTGTTTTATTTCTTGGATAGTCACGAACTGTATCATTATATTCATATAATATTCTATGCATTTCTTCATCAGACATAATTTTAATGTCTCTAATAGTAGCATTATTTTCAATTCCATCTTTTATTATTGTAATAATTCTATCTGCTAAAAATTTGATTTCATCTTCTTTAAATAGTTCAGTTTGGTAATCAAAATGAACCTGAAACGTTCCAGTTTCATCCATATCCATTATATGTATTTCTAACTCATTTTGAATATTTTTACTAAATACCCATTCTGTCGTATATTTTGACTTGTCATTGCTCTTGCTATCAAATCTAGCATTTTGGTACGATAACATAATTGAATATAAATTAGACTTTAGATCGTTTTTTTCTTTAAAATCTTTTAATATTAGCGAATATGGATATTTTTGATGCCTAAATTGTGTCAATGATTCCCTAGAAGAACTCTTACACATATCTGTAAAAGTAATTTTTTCGTCAATTTTAAATCTAACTGGCATTGTGCTTACAAACATGCCAAGCATCTTCTTTTCTCTAGCATTTGTTCTATTTAATACTGGTGTACCAATTACAAAATCTTCCTTTGAGGTTACTCTATGCACATATATTGCAAGTGAAGTCATAAACACTGTATATGGGGACACCCTATTAACTTTACAATAGTTTTTCAATTCTTCACATATAACATTGTCTAATGTAATAGTATATCTATTAGCTTTATTTTCTACTACTTTGTCTATATCTTTTAAGCTTACACATTCTTCTAAACCATCTAAATATTCTTGCCAAAATTCTTTGTCCTTGATAAACCTTTCAGATAAAACATATTCTTTTTCACTGTCGATAAATTCCAAATACGATGGCTTCTCGTCATCTTCTGTCATTCCTTCGATGAATTCAGATAACATATTCGCTATATTAGAATACGTCCATGCATCAGCCACCAAATGATGTAATTTTGTAAAAATATATGCCCTGTCTTTACTTATTTTAACTATGGCAAAATAGTATAGCGGTGAATTAATTATATCAAATGGTTTTTGAGTTATCTCCTGATTCAATTCTTCTTCTGTCTTCCCACATTCTGTTAAATCATAAAAATCTACTTTAAAATAATCATACTGAACTATTTTTTGGAATACATTGTCATCCTCTTTATACAATTGTAATCTTAAAGCATCATTTAATTCAACAATTTTGTTTATAGCTATTTCGCATTTTTCTCTATCAAATCCGTTATTTACATAAAACAACCCTACAATCGTATTTATTGGTGATTTCCCAAAAAATTCTTCAACCATCCAAATATTTTTTTGCGGATACGTTAAACTATATTTATTATCCATACTATATCCTCCAAACGTGCAAATATACTTATAGTGTAAGTATACCAATACTTTCTACAAAATTCAACTTATTATGCAATAAATAAAGCTAAAAAATAAAATAGAGCTTAGTTAAAGTTCTGTGTTCTACAATTTTCGACACATATTATTGGTTTGTCTTTTGTTTTAGCCCGTGATATAACAATTGCATCTTAATGTAAAATTTTTATCATTTAATTTTTATCTTTCCACTCATTTAAAAATTTTTTCACTAATTTTTTTCTTAAGATTATTTCATAT
>USES01000024.1 GCA_900553785.1 uncultured Clostridium sp. | reverse complement strand
TTGCCCCCCCCCCATTTACATTATTTTCCATAAGTTTCATTTGTTTTCTCCTTTATTTTCCAAAATTTTATATCAAAACTTTTTGTTTTTCAAGTATCTCTATATATTTTTTAAGTTTTTTATATAACCTTTTTTGCAAAATTAAACTTATTACATATAATAAAGATAGTCGAACATTAAAATGTATTTGTCGACTATCTTTATATGAGTTTTTATTTTAAAATAGCTATTTAGAACTTGCAAGTATTTCTTCTAATTCTTTTCTATCCAATCCTGTTAGCTTTTCTAAGCTTTCTATTGTAGCACCATTTTTAAACATATTAGATATCAATTGTGCATGACCTTTTGCTATCCCTTCGGCTATTCCTTTTTCAGTAGCATAATCTAGAGCTGCTTTTTCATCAAGCATAGCCTTTTGTTTAAGTTCAGCTATTCTACGAAGTTTTTCATCTCCACTTACTTGTTCCAAAGTGTCTGCTATACTTTTTATCTCTTTATTTTCTTTCATTATAGCGCTTACCTCCTTTGAATTTGGATCATTTAAAAACATTAGCCATTGGTAAGTTTTGTTATTTGGAAAGTTTCTGTACAACTTCATTACCTTTGGTAACTCTAGTATAACAATTTCTAGGTCCTCTGTCAACACTGTCTTTCCTGTTATTTCGTCACGTATTTGCCACTTTGTACCAATATCTTCAAAGTTTTTTAATATATCTAAAGTGTAATCTAGTATTAGCACACTTATTGTTTTTTTAAGAGAATTATATCCTTTGCTTGCTACTAGCTGTCTTTTGTAATTATCTGACCAATAATACAATATTCTTTTTACCATGTTAGGAAAATAGTCTAATTGTATTTCTATGTTACATTGTACACCATCTTTTAATTCTGCTCTTAAATCCATTATTCCCAGTTTTTCATCTGCTACACTAATATCTACAAATCTATTTTTATCTATTGATGTAACCTTTACTTCTTCTTTTAAAATAGCAGACAAAAAATTACTTAAATCGTCTATATTCTTTTCACGAAACAATGCATGAAAAACCACATCTGTTTTTGGACATAACAAATTTTTGCTTCTTTCTACTTTATTAACAACTTCCATTATTACCTCCTACAAAATATTAACTCGAATTAAAATAATCTTTGAATAAAAATACAGAAAAAAATATATGAAAAAACTCACAAAGAAAAAACATATAAAAACACATTTGAACTCAAATTTTAGATTAAAACTAAAAGATATTTTATTGTTTCTTATTTCACATGTCAACTAGTTACAACTAAAACACGTATTTATGTATTCTTATAAACTACATCTTTACAGTAATACGTATAAAAAACATTTCGACTAAATCTAACAAAAACAAAATTCCAAAATTGATAAAATACATAATGCATTTACCAGTTTTGGAATTTTTAAATTATAATTTTAACAGACTAATTTCAAAAATCTCTATCTTTATATCATAACAAAACATCCATCTTTTAATTCAAATTTTGCATCGTTTTCCAGTTCAATCACGGGTCTTAAGCTACAAGTAACAGTATTTTCCTTCCCGTTTGATACAAATAAAGCATTTCCATTTACCAAGCCAAATCCAACGCTTCTTACAATATACTCAACATACCCTTTATCAAAATAGGCCTCGGCACATGTTGAAGCCAAGAAATACTCTTCGCTTGTGAATATCACATTATATTCTTTTGAACTCTTTTCAACATATTTTGAACCAATATATGTATAAAAATTGGACAAATATTCGTTAAACTTTTTAGTTGAGTTAGCCGGTACCTGTCTGTAGTTTAACCAACCATATCTTCTGCTTTCCAACTCTGCTATACTAAAAGCTTCCGAAGAAGTAACAGGGTTTACTGAATAATTTACATACTCACCTGTCGGTCCATTATATTTTAATATTCTATTTACATCATTTAAATTTATACTTCTAGCTTTCAAAGAGCCTACAGAATACAATTTTTCGCATTCTGAATTTATTATATCTTTTGCATTTATATAATCATTTGCCCCAAGGTTAAGCTTTTCTTCTGTTTGATATTTAGATACTATAACCGGAACGTCATTTTCATCTTTTCCAACGTATATCCAATCTATCTTGCTTTTATCTATTTTTACCGTGTCACCAAAATTCAAATCATTTATTTCATATACTTTTTTGTTATCTGTAACACTTTCATTCATAGTCTTATTGTTTACAAATTTAATTGCACAAATCCCGCTAACCACTATTATTGCTATAAATAAAAATATAACTACCTTTCTTTTCATTTTATCCCTTTCATATCAACATACTTACAGAGCTACATGTTACTCACATAGCCCTGTTACATACTTTATAACTATTTACTTAAATCTGCTGTAGCAAATGTATTATATACCTTATCTGCTCTTTTTAAAATGTCTTGCTCATCCTCAAATTCAGTTTGAACACCGCCATGCAACTTATTTTGTCTATCTAGTAATTTACCATTTGAAAAATAATAATACACGCTTCCACCAACACCAGCAGATTCTGCTTCATACATCATAAGATTACCAAAACTATTAAAATAATATATTTGGTTACCTAGAAAGTCTGGTGCAACAAGTATAGCAATTCTTAGTCCTGCTCCTTTTACTTCGTCTTTTTTAATACTTACAGGAACTTTATGATTTTCTACAATCTCGGTATATTCTTTTGCATCATTACCTAAATAATCTTCTCCAAGTTCTGTATTATATGTGTTAACAACAACAACCGGTTTAAATTTAGCAATAGTCTCATCTATTTGTTCAGTTGTCATTTCATTATCCCTAATTACGAAAATGTATATCGCTCCACTTGCAAGTATAACTAAAAGAGTAACAACTATTATCCATATAACTGTTTTTGTTTTCATAAAAACTCTCCTTACATCAATTCTTAAAATATTCACTTATTTCTTGCAAATTATTAAAACATAATTGTCTTTCTACTTCATAAGCTACTATTGCAACACTGTTAGAAAGGTTTAGTGAACGTAATCCCTCTCTCATCGGTATTCTTACTGCTCTTTCAAAATTATTTAATATATACTGCTCATTTAATCCTCTTGTTTCAGGCCCAAATATTAAATATATGTTTTCGTATTTTGTGTAATCTATGTCTGTATACACTTTTTGAGACTTAGTACTAAGTAATACCTGTATGCTATTTTCCTCAACTTGACTTTCATACTCTGTGATATTTTCATGTACACTTATCTCTACTTTATCCCAATAGTCTAAACCTGCCCTTTTTACTGCTTTTTCTGAGATATCAAAAGCAAAGGGCTTCACTAGATGAAGCTTTGCTCCAATAGCAGCACAAGTTCTTGCAATATTGCCTGTGTTTTGTGGTATTTCTGGTTCCACCAAAACTATATGTAATTTACTCATTTTGTTTTTTCTCCTCAAAATATCTAATTAAAATTTCTCTTACCTCATCAGCTGTAGTAGCCATATTTATAGCTTGTCTTGCGTAAGTAGCCCCTTTTAATCCTTTTAAATACCATGCAATATGTTTTCTCATCTTAGGTATGGCAACCGCTTCCCTTTCACGACTTAGTGCTAAATCTAAATGTTCTAGTATAGCGCTTAATCTTTCCTCATCGCTTACTTCATAATGTACTCCATTTATAATATCTTTAAATATCCACGGATTTCCAAAAGCGGCTCTTCCTATCATTATAGCGTCTGCACCGGTATAATAAAAAACTTCTTCTGCCTTCTCTAAACTTGTTATATCCCCATTTGCAATTACAGGAATTGATACACTATTTTTTACTTCTCGTATTACATCCAAATCTGCTGTACCTGAATAGTACTCCTCTTTACTTCTTCCGTGAATACATACAGCGGAAACTCCGTATTTTTCGCAAAGTTTTGCAACTTCTACTGCAGTAGGCTTGTCCGTATAATATCCTTTGCGTGTTTTTATAGTTACAGGCTTAATTGCAACACTCATTACTTCTCGTATTATTTCTTCAACCTTATCTAAATTCTCAAGTAACTTAGAGCCATCTCCATTTTTTACAATTTTAGGAGCAGGACAACCCATATTTATGTCTATAATATCCACATCTTCTGATTTATTTAACTTTTCTACAACTTTCTTTAGTACTTCAGGATCACTTCCAAAAATCTGTACTACCTTAGGTGATTCATTCTCATACATATCCATAATCTTGTGTGTTTTTTTATCTTGGTAAATAAGTCCTTTTGCACTAACCATCTCAGTCGGTGCATAACATACACCACCATATTTGTGGCAAATGTATCTAAATGGTAAATCTGTAACTCCCGCCATAGGTGCTAAAAACACATTATTAGGTACAGTTATATTTCCTATTTTCACTTCTTTAATATTCATAAATCTACCCTACAAACAACGAACGTTGACGCCTTCCGCTAATACTTAAAAGTAATCCTAAAGATATAAAACTTGTAAGCATGCTACTTCCACCATAGCTTACTAAAAGTAAAGGTATTCCTGTAATAGGTAAAAGTCCCATCGTCATTCCTACGTTTTCAATTAAATGAAACATATACATTCCAGCAATTCCTATCGCAACTAAACTTCCGAAATTATCTTTTGATGTATTTGAAATATTTATCATGCGAATTATCATAATAGTATAGATTACTACTATTGCTGCTGATGCAACAAATCCCATTTCCTCGGATATTGCAGAAAATATAAAATCTGATGATTTTACTGGCAAATATCCAAATTGAGTCTGTGTTCCTTGAAGCAGACCTGTTCCAAATATTTTTCCTGCTCCAATTGCAATTTTAGACTGTATCGCATTGTATCCTGTATCCAATGGATCAAGTTCAGGATTTAAAAACACTTTGATTCTATTTTGTTGATATTCACTTAAAACAAAATTATACACAAGTGGTGCCAAAGCAAGTATTAAAACTAGCCCTATTAGTATATACTTATACGAAATACCTGCTTTAAATATCATAACTATCGTTATAAACAAAAAAACTATAGCCGTTCCAAAATCTGGTTGCTTTATTGTCAATAAAAATGGAACAATAAAAACAAACAAAACTCCAAGTAAATTAGATATTTTATTTATTTGTTTTTTCCCTTTAGTGTTTATACCATCCAAAATTTTTGCGAGTAACAATATATACACTATCTTCATTAGTTCTGATGGTTGAAATTTGAAAAATCCTAAATCGAACCAACTTGTTGCATTATTGATTGGAGTGGTAAATAACACCGCTATAAGAAGTGCTACAAATATTCCATATCCCACATATGACAATTTCCCTAGCAAGTTATAATCAATAACCCACGTAATTCCCATAACAATCAAGCCAACTCCAAACCATATCATTTGCTTTTGGTATTCAGTGTTATCTGTGCTGTTAAACCCGGCGCTATATATTCCTACTATTCCAATAACAACTAAAACAACGGCAAGTACAATCAATACATAGTCTGTGTTTTTTAAAAGTCCCCTCAAAAAAATATCCTCCTTAAAAATTACTTCATCTCTTTGAAAAATGCCTTATATGCCCTATATGTCATATATATATCCACTACACTAGCAGTTTCAAATGGTGAGTGCATAGATAAAATAGCTGTTCCACAATCTACTACTTCTACTCCCTTGTTTGCCAAAATATATGCAATAGTTCCTCCACCACCTTTTTCAATCTTTCCTAGTGTTCCCATCTGGTAAGCAACGCGAGCTCTATCTAATACAGACATCACCTGATTCATGTATTTTGCACTTGCATCATTTGCCGAATATTTTCCACCTGAGCCAGTATACTTTTCAATAGAAATTCCACAACCTAAAATATTCCCATTTTGTACATCACTTAACGATTCATGGAGCGGATCAACTGCAGCTGAAACATCTGCAGACAGCATGTATGAGTTATTAAGTGCCTTAAGCACGCTATATTCGCTAGTTTCTCCATGTGTTTTATAAAATAACATGTGTAAAAACAAATCAAAAGCACTAGAGCTCATAGAAGTTGCTCCCTCGCTGCCAATTTCTTCTTTATCTACTAAAAGACCAATTAAGGTTCTTTCTGGTATGTTATCTTCTTTTGCAATGTTTAAAATAGCTGCTAAAGTAGCATAAGCACATACTCTATCATCTTGACCATAACCAGCTATTATACCTTTATCAAAGCCAACGTAAGAAGCTTTAAATTTAGGAACAAACCTTATATCACTACGTGCAAAATCTATTTCTGTTATTCCATATTTTTTATTTAATATTTTTAAGATATTAGCTTTTATAGGAGATTTCTCATCAGATTTTTCTTTTAAACTTCCAACAATAACCGCTAAATTCTCAGGATCAATAAATTCGCCTGCTTTTTTTTGAGATTCTTCACGTCCTAAATGTGGAAGTAAATCAGAAATTGTAAACACAGGATCAGTGTCTTCTTCGCCAACTACCAAATCCAGCTTTTCACCTTTTGATGTGTAAATCACTCCATACATGCAAAGAGGAATTGTAAGCCATTGATACTTCTTTATTCCACCGTAATATTGGGTTTTCATCATAGCCATATTTTGAGCCTCAAAAAGTGGCATAGGCTTTGTATCAAGTCTTGGACTATCTATGTGTGCTCCTACAATATTTAATCCTTCCTGCATATTAGACTTTCCAACAATGCTAATAAATATCGCTCTATCCTTGTTCACAAAATATACCCTTGTACCTGGCTCTAGTTTTTCTACTTCATGTATATTTCTAAATCCAGCCTCTTCAAGTTCCCTTACAGCATATTCTACGCACTTATATTCAGTTTTTGCATAATTTAAAAACTTAATATACTCATTACCATAAACATACATATTGTCTTTTTCAACATTATTAAGTAATTCAATTGCATCTTTTTTTTCATATTTAATTTCTTCTAAATTCATAATTCACACCTCTAGTATATTATTAGTTTTTAGCAAAAATATTATACCATAGTAGTCATAATGTTTCAATAATTTATATTTAGTCTACAAGTTGTTTTTCGCTATTTTTCGACATGTATCATTTATTTGAATTAAATCATATATAAACATAAGAAAGTGGCCAAATTGGCCACTTTCTTAATATACGTATTTTTAGCATTTCCACCTGATTTTAATGCATGGAGTCTTGTAAATTGCATGTATTCCATAAAAAACTCTACAATTTGTATCAAAGCTTTTATCATTAGCTCTTATCTGTTCTAGCGCACTTTTAATATCTTCAAAAGACACACTATCTATACAATAGGCCAATGAATTTCCAAATGTTTTATTTATTTCTGAAACCACTCCCACATATTCGTAAAAAATCTCATCATCTAAAGATTCATAAATATATATGACTAATCCCCGTCTTTTATTCTCCGGTATTTTACGTATAATCTCATACAATATTTCTTTTGCTTCGTTAAACATGTCTTTCATTGCTCTTCCTCCATAAAACTAATTAGTTTTGAATTAAATTAAGCTAGACAAATAGCAGATACATTATATCACGATTCACATAATATTACAAGCGAATGTATTTTTAATATACAATCATATTTTCTTTTCTACGTTCTTCTGGTATTTAACAATTCCTATAATTGCAAACACCAATAAAACAATTTGTATCGTAATTCCCACAATTGACTTATAATATGCATTATACATTATCCAAAGAATACATGTTGGAATTGCTAGTATTTTATATAACTTCGTACTATCTTGCCATACAGAATATGTAAATAACATAGTAGCCATCATAGATACAAAACTAAATATATTTGTGTATGTAAATATACTTAAGATTAACATCAATCCTAAAAGTATAATTAAAACTTCTATTTTATTTTTCTTGTTATTTTTTTCGTTTAGATAAAACCAAATATTACTCACAATACTAACAACATCCATTGCCACTCCTGTATACGCACCAAGTAAAAAATATTCTACTCCAAAAAATATAGCTGTAACTATACAAAGAAATAATATACTTTTTTTATCTTTTACAAGGTAACTTGCAGATAAAGTTATAGTAGCAAATATAGCAAATACCTGAGATAGTATATAACTTAACTTCATTTCAAATTCTCTCCTTCTTTTTCTAAATCTTTCAAACTATACCCCATTTCTTGAATGTGTTTATAAATTGTTTCCACTGGAACTCCTAAAATGTTATAATAACTACCCTCTATTTTTTCTATAAAATTAGACATTACTGTTTCTATAACAAATCCAGACACTCTAAGTGCAGCGGGTTCATTTTCTATGTAATAATCTATATCTGCACTATTCATTTTTCTTAATGTAATTTTGGTCTCACATGTATCTTGTATAATGTTGCCTGTATTTTTGTCTACTAGAGCTATTCCAGTAATTACAGATGTTTTATTTCCTGCACACATAGCAATATATTTTCTTGCTTCTTCTGCATTTTTTGGTTTTTCAAGAATATTCCCACTTGCCCAAACCACAGTATCAATTCCCAAAATGACTCCTCTATCAACAGAATTTTTTACGCTAAGAGCTTTACCTAAAGCTAAGTCTTTTACATATTTATATACATTATCTCTATTCTCTGATTTTTCCTCAAATTCACAGTCAATATGGTAATGATTAAATTTTACAATATCTAACAAACTATTTTTAAACTTTGATGTACTAGCCAATGTTACTTTCATATTATTTACCTCGAGACAATTTTACATTAAATGTTATAGTTTTACAAGTACTCATTCAATTTACCATAAGTTGCAATGTATGCTTATACGTGATAAAATATATATGGTGATTTTTGTTGAAAAATATCATAATAGTTAACCCAGTTGCAGGAAATGCAAATAACTTAAAGCGAGGAACTAACTTAAAAAAAATGCTTAATAAAAATGGAATCCAGGCAGATATTGTAGTATCTGACGGCCCTAACAGAATAACTACCATTGTAAAAGAGCTGGCACAAGCAGAACAAACCAGGTTTTACTCTGTAGGAGGAGATGGTACGTTAAATGAAGTTATCTCCGGGTTAATAGGGACTGATTCAGAAGTAGTTGTTATTCCAGCAGGTACAGGTAACGATTTTGTAAAATCTGTTTCATGTTACAAAAGTATGAGAAAAATTGCATTAGCTTCAATAAATGCGAAATCAATTCCTACCGATGTCATACTATTTAATAACAAATACTACTGCATAAACATATTAAATTTAGGCCTTGATGCAAAAATAGCAGAAAATATGAATAAGTTCAGGAAAATTCCATTTATCACCGGAAGTATGAAATATAACTTAAGTATATTCTATACACTTGCACATGCCAAAAACTACAAATTAAAAGTTCGTATTAACGAGTTTGTAGAAAAAGGAAGTTACACACTTGCAGCAATAGCAAATGGAAGATATTATGGAGGCGGTATTTGCCCGTCACCAGATGCCAATACAACAGATGGTATATTAAATATAACATTGGTCAAAAATTCAACTTTACTACAGAAGCTTGTGTTACTTCCTAAATATAAAAAAGGAAAACACGAATCAATAAAACAATTGCGTCATTTTGAAACAGATAACATTACCGTTGTATCAACTAAAAAATTTCCTGTTTCTGTTGATGGAGAAATAGTTTTAACAAACAGAATACACGCTAAAGTTTTACCAAAAGCTGTAAGAGTCGTACATATTAAAGAATAAAAAAAGAGCTCCACATTTTGTGGAGTTCTATATTTTTTTAGTTCATTACTGTATTTTATATGCTTACGCTAGTTTTGTGCGGTACACTACTACAAGTATACAGTATAGACGAGCCTCTGAAACATCTATAACGCCAACCTTAATAGCTTTGCTATTAAAGTTCGGTGCCAGTTTAAACTAGCAAAACTGTATAAAGATATTGTTTAAAAAATTAGAGACTACACTTGAAACGAATATATTAGGTAAACTTTAAAAGCTACACATTTTAGCAAAACTTTTTAAACAACAAATTATATAAATATATGCCATTTAACCACAGGGGTTCATCTAGATAAAACTTGAAAGCAAAATAAAATTAAGAAATATAAATCAATAAGTCTCTTAGACCATTACGTATAATTATTGTAATAATAATTCTCTTGCACGCATATATTATATCACACATTAAAATTTATGTAAACCCTTTATTCCTATTTACTACTTTCCTTTTTTAAATAAGCGAATATAAAACTATCCAAATCGCCATCCATTACGCCTTGCACATTTCCAACTTCAACATTAGTTCTGTGGTCTTTAACAAGCGTGTATGGGCAAAATACGTATGACCTTATTTGGCTTCCCCATCCATTTTCAGATAGTTCACCTTTTATTTCTTTTAGTTTTTCCTGTGTTTTTTCCATTTCATATTGATAAAGTTTAGACTTTAACATTCTCATACATGTTTCTTTGTTTTGTATCTGTGAACGCTCCGTTTGACAAGAGACAACTATACCCGTCGGAATATGCTTTATTCTAACAGCAGAATCAGTTTTATTTATATGTTGTCCACCAGCACCACTAGCTCTATATGTTCCTACTTCCAAATCTTCAGGCCTAATATCTATAGAAATACTGTCATCAATTTCTGGCATAACATCAACTGCTGCAAATGATGTATGACGCCTTTTATTTGCATCAAAAGGTGAAATTCTAACTAACCTATGCACACCTTTTTCAGATTTTAAATATCCATAAGCATTAAGTCCTTTTACTGCAAACGTAACACTTTTTACTCCTGCTTCATCACCTTCTTGAACATCATACACTTCAAGTTCAAAGCCAGATTTATCCGTCCATTTTTGATACATTCTTTGTAACATTTGAGCCCAATCTTGAGACTCAGTGCCTCCTGCTCCCGCATGTATTGTGACAATAGCATTGAGCTTGTCGTATTCACCAGATAAAAGTGATGAGATTTTTAATTTTTCACACTCTTCTTCTAAAGTCTCTATTCCTTTTTCAAGTTCTTTTAACAATTCAGCATCATTTTCTTCTATATATAGCTCATATATTGTTTGCTGTTCTTCGTAGAATTCATACACTTTATTATATAAGCTCATGCTTTGCTTTAGATCTTTAATTTCTTTTAAAACTGTTTGACTTCTTTCCACATTATCCCAAAAATTAGGTTCTCCAGTAAGTTTTTCTAATTCACTTATTTTGGATTTTTTATCTTCTATCTTTAACGTGGTTTTCAATTCTTCTAGCAACTTTCTAGAATTTTCTAATGTATTTTTTATATCTATTATATCCATGTTATAATTCCTTCCAAATTCCTGTTTTTTCTGGCAATAGTTCAAACTCTAATACCTCGTCACGTGTTGGATGAAAAGTACTAATTTTACATGCAAATAAAGCAAGATTTCCTTTTTTTCCTCCGTATTTTATATCACCATATAGTGGGCAGCCTATATTTGACATCTGTACCCTAATTTGATGATGACGTCCCGTATATAATTTTACACGTACCAAACTATAGTCCTCAGTGTTTTTCAATACAGTATATTCAAGTTTTGCTTTCTTTGCACCTTTAGTATTCTCTTTTACAACTTTGCTAATATTGTTTCTTTCATCCTTTAGCAAATAATCTTCCAATACTTCAGTTTTTCCAACAGGTAACTTTTTACATACAACTGCAAGGTATTCTTTTTTGAAATCGCCATTCCTAATATACTCGGATAACCTTGAGGCTGCTTTTGAAGTTTTAGCAAACATCATTAGACCTGCTGTTGACCTATCTAACCTGTGAACTAGTCCACAATATACATTACCTGGTTTGTTATATTTTTCTTTTAAATATTCTTTTACCATGGTTAGCATATCTATGTCACCTGTTTTATCTGCCTGGGAAGGTATTCCCTGTGGTTTATTTACTACTATTACATGGTTATCTTCATATATTACCTGCATAAACACGCTCCTAACAAATATATTTTACCTTGATAAGTAACATCTGTCAAGTAATATAAAAAGTACAAAATAAAAGCCCCACAGCATATGCTATGAGGTCAAAAAGTTGTTATTTCTCTTCTTTTTTTTCTTTTATTTCTACTACTTGTCTCTTGTTATATTTTCCACAAACTGGGCAAGCTTTATGTGGCAATATTTTTTCTCCACAAGATTCACAAGTTGCAAATCCTTTTTCATCTAATTTCCAAGTAGAACGACGAAGTGCTGTTCTAGCTTTAGACCATCTTCTTTTTGGTTGTGCCATTTTATTTCCCTCCTTAAGAATAGTGTTACCTATTTTGTCATGTCAATATTACCAAGATATTATATAGTATTATATACAAAATGTCAAGTATGAAAATCACACTATTTATCTAATTTTTTCGTTTATTCATTAAAAAAGTCTCTTTTGTTAAAACCCGCAGTCATAAATCTTACCGCTGCTCTAGAATTTGTAAGCCACGCAAACTTTACGTTATTTTTAGTGTTGTTAATTATTTTTTGTACCATAAACTCGGCGATAGTTTCTGGATAATCTCCTAAAATGTTGTATATTTTTTTAGTTTTTTCGTCAAGTTCAATGTGTTCTCCATCTCCTAAAGCTGTATGTATAAAGTTTGTAATCATAATTCCTGGAGTAATTTTTCCTACAAGTACACCTGTATGAGCTTGTTCTGCCTCATATGCTAGCGCTTCTGTAAAGTATGTTACTGCTCTTTTGCTCATTCCATACAACGAAAGTCCCATTATCTTTGCATCATTACTGCCATGACCTTCTACATTGTATATTTGGCCTGTTCCTTGCTTTATCATAACTGGCATTATTAACTTTGAACATAAAACAGTTCCTTTTATGTCTATATCTATAAGTCTATCTATAGTCTTTTTATCCAATTCCCATATAGGTCTCATCGGCTGATTAACGCCTGCATTATTTATCCATATGTCTATACTTTGAGTCTCACTAAGCACACCATCTATTAAACCTTTAACATCTTCTTCACAAGTAATGTCTGCTTTATACGATAAAACCTTACCAGTACCTTCAAGCTTTTCTAACTCTTCTTTTGCTTTATTTAAATTTTCTTCAGATACATCACATAACACCACATTGAAATTTGATGTTTTAAATAATTTTAACATTTCATAGCCAAAACCTCTGGCACTTCCTGTAATTACAACCGTTTTCATACTCTTGCCTCTTTACACTATTTTAACTTTTGAATTATTTCATCTATACTTAATATTTCTTGTTCACCTGTTGTCATATTTTTTATAGTATATCTTTTATTCTTTATTTCATCTTCTCCAACAAATATTACATATGGAACTTTAATTCTATTGGCATAATTTAGCATAGATTTAACACTTTTTTTAGTATAGTTAACCTCTGTATTTATCTTGTTCTGCCTTAGCACACCAGCTACTTCTAGCGCATAAGACATATCATCTACCATAGGTAGAACCATAACCTTTGCACACGTAGCCTCATTTGCCTTAATTACGCCTATTTCTTCTAGTTTATAAAACAAACGAGAAAGACCAATAGAAATTCCTACACCTGGCAACTTTTTATTTGTATAAAACTCTGCTAAATTTTCATATCTTCCGCCAGAGCAAACACTTCCAAGTTCTGTGTAATCATTAAGTACAGTTTCATATACAGTTCCTGTATAATAATCTAGGCCACGTGCAATGCTAAAGTCTACTGTGTAATTTTCATCTGGTACCCCAAAGCTTTTAACAGCATCTAATACCTCTCTTAACTCATCTATTCCCTCTTTAAATGTATCCGAGTCTATATTTAGTTCATTTAAGAAATCTAATTTTTCACTTACGTTTCCTTCAAACTTCAATACTTTAAGGATAATAGCAATTTTTTCTTTTTCTATACCACATTCTTCTAAAAGTTCTACTACTGTGTCTTCTCCTACCTTTTCTATCTTGTCTATTATACGTAAAACTTCAGTTGCCTTGTCCTTTATTCCAAGTCCTTCAAACAAACCGTTTAATATTTTTCTGTTATTTATTCTCACAGTAAAATTAGAAAAACCTAATTCTCTAAATGTAGTATTAATTACAGACACAAGTTCAGCATCTGCTACAAGGCTTAATACTTCATCTCCTATTATATCTATATCTGCTTGGTAGAACTCTCTAAAACGTCCTTTTTGAGCTCTTTCTCCTCTAAATACTTTACCTATTTGGTATCTTCTAAAAGGAAATGCAAGTTCTCCTGCATGCATCGCTACATACTTTGCAAGAGGTACAGTTAAATCAAACCTCATAGAAAGGTCTGTATCTCCCTTAGTAAATCTATATATTTGTTTTTCGGTTTCTCCACCAGCTTTTGCAAGCAATACATCTGAATACTCCAATATTGGTGTATCTAGCGGTACAAAACCAAAGCGTTCATAAGACATACGCACTTTATCTTGTACTTTATTAAATTGAATTTGGTCTTGTGGTAAAAGTTCCACAAACCCAGCTAATGTTCTTGGTTTTATTTTATCCATTTTTCTTTTTCCTCTCTAAAAAATATAGTCCATATACTTTTTCCTTGAATATGACATTTCTATATATTGGTCTTGGTATTTTCTAATGTATTCATAAAGTTTATCTTCATCAGTACAGTATATAAGTTTGCCATTTCTAAATACGTTATATCTAAAAAATATATTAGCACTTCTTAAGTCAACATAATCTACACGAGTATTTCCAAATATTCTTTCCACGTCAACTGAAGCCATTAAATGACTGTCTATATGTTCTTTTTCTTCGCTATAATACAAAACGCCTAAATCTATGTCACTTTTTTCATGATATGTATTATCTGAATACGAGCCAAACAAATACGCAGCAAAAACATCTTTATTACTCTTTACATATTCCAAATAACTATCTTTGTACTTTTCGAAAACATTAACAATACTGTACCTCCTCACATGTATATTTTAACATAATTAAAAAGTATTGTAAATGAAAACTAGAATATAAAATAAAGCCGTTTATATTTTATAACACATACATACCGCTTAAATAATACGCACCACATACAATATATGCAAAATCTTTTAAAAGGTTATATAGCCCTAATATATCTTCAACTCTTTTTTCTTCTATTACACATCTAAATTATTTACATAATCCATTTTTTCCTTATCTATAACTTTATTTATTGCAGCTATACACTTTAATCCTTCATACATGCAAAACTTAAACTCATTTTAAATGTTAAATTTTCTGTTATTAAAAGTAACACTAAACAATACATTAATACATATTCCATATGTTTTTCATACTTCGGCAATATATATAACACGTTATTATTAAAATTATTTTTCATAAAAGTTACCGCCCAACACATCAAATATGCTAATTTCTTCTTTACACTCATATGTCTTATCCAATATCCTAAGCTCTTTTTTTTAGTCTTAATATTCTTTTTTCATAACTCAAAATATCTGTTATTATTCTTTTCCTTTTATATTAGCATTTACCACAGCTGAAATCTACCATGCCATATTCATATACCATTTTATTAGA
>USES01000023.1 GCA_900553785.1 uncultured Clostridium sp. | reverse complement strand
AAGTAAGTGGAGATGAAAAACTACGTAGGATAGCTGAGCTTAAAGAGAAAGCTATACTTGATGAAAAAGCGGCACTAGACTATGCAACCGAAAAGGGCAGTGAGACTTTGATATCTAATATGTTTAAAAATGGTGCTACCATAGAAATTTTAGAAAAATTAACTGGATTAGATAGAAAGAAATTAGAAGAAATACAAAACAAATGTAAATAGCTATGGTAAATTAAAAACTTATACCAAATTAGTCGAGTAAAAAATCCTACTCGGCTAATTTATTGTTAGTAGCTTTGTTAAAATATGTTATTTTCGATTTTTTCGCCAAAAAGATATACTTTTCTACATTCTTTTGATATAATTTCAATGTATAATGAGGGTTATGTTATGAAGTTAAGTAGAATAATTTGTTTATTAGTACTAATTCTTTGCTTTTCAAGCATTGTTTTTGGTGTGGAATATAAAAGTGGGATAGAGAATTTCCCTGAAAGTTACAGACCGTATCTATATGCCTTGCAAGAAAAACATCCTAATTGGAAGTTTACTGCAATGTACACTGGACTTGATTGGAATACTGCAACAACACAAGAAAGCCATTTGTCTAGTAGAAGTAATAGACTCAGTGTAAGTTTAGCCCCGTCTTCATGGGATAAGGCATGGCATTACATATTATCCAATGGCGGAACAAATAGAGTTGAACAAGGATGGGTTACTGCTTCTGCAAATGCTGTTAAGTTTACAATGGATCCTAGAAACTTTTTGAATGAGAAAACTATATTCGAATTTGAGGAGCTTACGTATAATAAAGATATTCATACTTTAAAAGGTGTTGAGCAAATATTATATGGAACAGAGATGTCTAAAACTGTTACGGAAAATGGAGTTACTAAGTACGTTATAAAAGAGATAGAGTACTACAAGCCAACATCTGCAAATAATGTATTGAAAACAACTGTAGCGTTAAATTTAAGAAAATCTCCATCTGTTTCAGGTACTTTCATTACAACCATAAGTAAAGGAACTACAGTTACAACAATAGAGTATACTGCAGCAACTGAAGGTAAGAGAACGTGGGCGAAAGTTAGATTAAGTAATGGCATTGAAGGATATGCATGTAGAATTGATGAAGATGGAACATATAACATGGTTAATGCAGGAAATACTACAACTGAGTACGTGAAGTATATAGATGTAAATGATCTTGATGGCGATGGTGATACAACAGATACATTAACTTATGCAGAGGCTTATATGATAGCTGCTAAGAAATCCGGTGTAAGTCCATATGCTTTGGCTCTTAGAACGAAAAATGAAACCGGATGTAAAATATCATCAAACGGCCAAATAAGCGGGAAACACAATGCGGCTGCAGGATACTATAATTATTATAGTATAGGTGCATATGGAGCAAATCCTATGGAAAATGGAGTGCTTTATGCAAAAGCACATGGTTGGGATAATCCAGTTAAAGCAATGATAGAAGGTGCTAAGTTTTGGGGAGAATCATATATCTTAGCAAAACAAAATACACCGTATTTACAAAAATACAATGTTAATACAGAAACTAAAAATGGGTTATATTCACATCAATACATGACAGATATAACTTGTGTGTACAGAGAAGCAATTGGAATGTATGATACATATAGTTCACTAAAAATATTAAACAATGAGTTTACGTTTATAATCCCAGTATATAATAATATGCCAAATGAGCCTTATCACGTGTATTTGGATTATGAAGACTATTTTGAAAAAGATGTAGATACAGTTACTACGAATAAGGCAACGTCAATATACTCACTTGTACCAACTTCTGGTGGAATACAAAGAATTGAGATGTGTCAGGTGCTAGCAGGCACCAAGCTTACTAAGTTTGCTAGTGGTATGGCTTCGTCTTATGATAGAGTAAAATATACTGTAGATGGAGCAGACATGTATGGATTTGTTTTCTACACTAATTATGATTTAACAAAAACTGAAGATAACACGAAAATGCAAGTAATTGCATCTCCATGGGTAAGATTAAGATCAGCACCAAATACATCATCATCTCAAGTATGTTTACTTTATACAGGAGATATAGTTACAAGAATAGAAAAAAACAGTGCTGTCAATAGTACTGGTATATGGGATAAAGTAGTAACAGATAGTGGAAAAACTGGATATGTTTGTAGGGTATATAAAGATGGAGCAGATGTATACTTAAAGGAAGTGTCATATGTTAAAGTAGAAGGAGTTTCATTTGAAAAAGAGACATATGAGTTAAATATGGGCACGACTGTATCTCTTGTGGTAAATATAGCTCCAACTAATGCAAAGTACAAAGGAGTTACATTTAAATCAAGTGATGATAGTATTATAAAAGTAGATGAAAATGGTGTGGTTACGCCTATTAAAGCAGGTGAAGCAACTGTAACTGTTAAGACAAATGACCAGTTGAAGACTGCTACATGTAAAATTATAGTTAAGCCAGTTTTAGTTTCAGATAAGGAAAAATATATAGTTAAATTAGATGATAGTATAGATATAAAGCTAGAAGTTAAGGGAATAGAAAATGCTAATATACAAGTTAAAATTGAAGACGAAAATATAGCAAAATATGAAAACGGTAAAATAATTGGGTTAGCTATAGGAAATACAAAGGCACAAATTAGTGTAGCTGATGTAGAAGAGTTATCTAAAACAGTAGAACTTGAAGTAGTAGAAAAGATAAACGAAGAAGAACTTACAGTTGAGTTTGATAAAAGCTTAAAAAATACAGAAGGAACGCTAACGGGAATTAAACCAGAAACTAAAGTTGAAGACTTGCTTAAATGCATAAAGACCAATGGTTCTGTGAAGGTATATAATAGTGATGGAAAAGAAGTAACAGATGGAATAGTTGGAACTGATACAAAAATAGTAGTTGAGCTAAGTGGTAAAAAATCTGAATATGTAATTGTAGTTTGTGGGGATACAAATGGAGATGGTTTAATTAACTCAGCAGATCTTTTAAAAATAGTTAAATACTTAAAAAATGGTGGAGAAATAAATAAAAACGCAGCAGATGTAAATAAAGACAATGATATAAATTCAGCAGATCTTTTAAAAATAGTTAAGTATTTAAAGGGTACGGGAGAAATAGATTTTATATAGAGGTGAAATATGAAAAAATATATATTTAGTATATTTACAGTTTTATTGATGGTATTTTGTTTTACTGGAGTTTATGCCGCAAATGCTAGTATATCTTCAAGTAAAACGTCGGCTACAGTTGGAGATACTGTAACAGTTACGGTTACAGTAAATGCAGCTGCTTGGAACGTTTCAGTTTCAGGCGCTGCTAACGACAAAATAGTTGGATTTAACAGTGATGGAGAAAATCAAACAACAACTAAGCAATACACAATAGATACTTCAAAAGCCGGAACCTATACGGTTAAAATATCTGGAGATATAACAGATGGGGTTACTGATGCAAACACATCAGTAAGCGGTAGTACAACTATAACAGTGAAAGCTAAAGAGCAAAATAATACATCTGGTGGAAACAATAATGGTAGCAATAGTGGTGGAAATCAAACATATGTTAAATCTGGTGATGCTACGCTTAAAGCGTTGAAGCTAGATATAGAAGGTTTATCTCCTTCTTTTAGCAGATATACATATACATACACGTTATCTGTTGGAAATAATATAGATAGCATTAGAGTGACAGCATCTACTAATCACAGCAAAGCTAAATATAGTGTAAGTGGTAATACAAATTTAAAAAATGGAGATAACAATATATATGTTACTGTAACCGCTGAAAATGGAACTACTAGAACATATAAAATTATAGTTACAAAGGCAGATAATCCTGAGAAAGCAAATGCATATCTTAAAAATATAATAGTTGGTAATGTTAAATTTAAAACAGAGTTTTCTAGAGAAACAATGACATATGAATTAGAGGACATTGAAGGTGATATAAATAGCTTAGATATATCCGTTTTCCCTGAAAACCAAAATGCTACGTTTGAAATTAAAGGAAACGAAAACTTAAAAGTCGGTTTAAATGAAATTAAAATACTAGTTACTGCTGAAGATAAAAAGACAACAAAAGAATATACATTAAGTGTAAATAAGTTGGAGACTAAAAAAGATGATAGCGAACCTGATAAAGTTGAAGACCAAAATAATTTAGCAACTACAAATGGTGAATATATTTCAGGTAAAATAAAAGAAGATTCTGAAACTCAATTGTTAATATTAGTATATATTCTTGCAGTAGTTGAGTTTTTTGAAATATTATATTTATTTTTCCAATTAAGAGACAAAAATAAAGAGAATGATTCTTTAGATTTTGTAGAGCCAGATGTTAAAGATGACAGGGCTGAGAAAAGAAGAGGAAAAAATAAAGAAATGCAAGAAGAAAATAGTGACATTAAAGACAATAACAATGAAGAATAATGAAAGAAAGCAAAGGGAATTTTAACCCTTTGCTTTCTTTGCTCTGCACATAGTATTAAGTTCGCATATATCACATTTTGGATTCCTTGCAACACATATAGTTTTTCCATGCATTACAAGTATATGATTTATATCTTTCCACATACTTTTAGGAATTTTTCTCATTAAGTCTTTTTCAATAATCTTGACGTCATCACTGTTAGTAAATCCGATTTTTTTAGAAAGTCTAGTTACATGAGTGTCTACAGCAATACCTTCTGTTATTTTAAAACATTCGTTTAATATAATGTTAGCACTTTTTCTGCCTATTCCTGGTATCGTAGTTAACTCTTGCATTGAATGGGGAACTTCACTATTAAAGTTTGTAATTAAGACTTGGCAAGCATCCACTATGTGGCGTGCTTTATTATTTGGAAAACTACAAGATCTAATTATTTCATATACATTTCCTACGCCAGCTTGTACAATAGCTTGAGGTGTAGGGTATTTTTCGGTTAATTTTGGCCTTATAACGTTTACTCGTTCATCAGTACATTGTGCTGCAAGAATTAGTGACAGCATAAGTTCGAATGGAGTTGAGTAGTTAAGACCACATTGAGGTGTAGGGTACATTTTGTTTAGTGTATCTAACACAATAGTTATATCATCAGAACTTAATAATTTACTCCTCATACACATTATCTCCTTATCTGTAACAAAACTATTATTTAAACATAGTATATATTAAGTTTACAAGATATATTGTACAATAAACTGTAAAATAAGTCTAGGGGGAGAGATATGTTTATACGGAGCTTTCAGAAAGACTATAGGACTATTTTTAATAGCATTTGGTATAGGAGCCGTAGTTGCGTTATTTTTACCCTTATGGCTTTGGGTAATAATAGTAGCCGGGGTAATGATGATATTTGGATTTATCTGGCTATTTTGTTAGGGGGAATTTTGATGAGAATAGTTGTTTTAAAACCAAAGGGATTCATTAGATTTGTTTTAAAAAAGATGTTCAAAATTTAATACATATTTCAAACAAACTCAAGGTATTGGGTTTGTTTTTTGTACTTTTTGTGGTAATATATTACTAAATCTAAGGGAGAAACGTGTTTTATGAAAAATTATTACAAGATACTTGAGGTGGATAAGAAGGCTTCTAACAAAATTATAAAAGGAGTATATAAATTACATATTAAAGAAAATCATCCGGATTTATTTCAAGGACCCGAAAAAGAGTTGGCGGAGGAGAGACTAAAAGAGATTAATGAAGCATATGAAGTTTTAAATAACGACGTTAAGAGAAAAAAATATGATGAGTTATTAGAACAAGAAGAAAAAGATGAAATCTCATTCCTTAAAGAGGAAAATAATATTTTAAAAAGTACCTTGAAGAACAATAAAGTAACAGAAGAATACGAAGATGAGTGTGAAGATATACATTATTCTAGAGAATATGTGCCTGATGAACAGACTACTTATATGAATAACGCTAAATATATAACAAAGTTGCTTGGAAAAGAAAGATTAGTTAAAATTGTGATGACTATATGTATAGTGATTGCTGCAAGTGTTGGAATATATAAATCAACAGGATTCAATTTGCTTAAAGTACTTTGGAATGCAATTATAAGCGCATTTAGCTAGGCGTAATAATATATTGAAAATTCGCATAAATAATAGTATAATATACCAAAACATTGAAACTCTTATAAAAATTTATAATGGGGGATTTTAATATGAAAGACAAAAAATGGAGAATCATTTTTGATTATGATGATACTTTAATACGGCATGACACTAAAAAAGAACTTATGTATATGGCAGAGTATTTGGGATTGAGCTACAATGACGAATTTCATAGACAATTTTCTTCATTTTATACAGAAATGGGAAAATGGTTACCAAGAGGAAAAATCACTAGAAGAAAAATTGAATCGTGCATTTTTAACTCTATACCACTTATTTGGCAAAATGGAATGGGGCTTGTTGAGTTCTTTGAAGCTGAAAAATATAAAGAAGAAAAACTTAACTTGGTAATAGAAGGTACAGAGGAAGTTTTAGAATACTTAAAACAAAGAGGATACTATTTGTGTATACTTACCAATGGATTTCAAGCAGAACAAGCAAATAGTCTTAAGTTACAAGGACTTTCAGATTATTTTGAAAGAGTTTACACGTGGGATGATTATTATGCCAAGCCAGATAAAAGAGCTTTTTATAGGGCTTTGGCAAATACTCAGCCAGAAGAAAACGTAATGATAGGTAATAATATATTACATGATATTATTCCAGCTAAAGAAATAGGAATTTATACATTTGGTATACATTTAAAAGATGAATCAAAGAAGTTGGCCATGCCGGATAAAGAACTACAAAGTTTAATTGAACTAAAACAATATTTATAAGAGGCGTAATGCCTCTTTTTCTTTTTTACGTTTTGCAACATTGCAACAAATGCAACTTTTAAAACTATACTATTGCAAACAGTAAAGTTTTAGTATAGAATATTTATGAAATAGAGGAGAAAATAAATGAAGCTAATGGAAAATAATATAACTGGGAGAGGACAAAAAAGTCTAAATAGTTATTTTCAAGACCAAATAAGATTGGCTTATGTTTTGATACGTTAAAAAGTGCGTGTAAGTCATAGGTCTTTTTGTGAGCATTTGTTTTACAACTGTATTTTAAAAACAAAAGAATAGGAGGAATATTAAAAATGAGAAAGAAAAATGCGATATCGCTTATTGTACTTGTAATAACAATAATAGTTATGGCAATACTAGCAGCAACAGTAATCATAACATTGTCTAATACAAATATAATAAATAAGGCAAATGATGCTGTTGAAAAAAATAACTTGAAATCTGCGGAGGAGAAAGCTAGTGTGGCGTACGCTAATTGGAAACTTGAACATAGTTCAGATGAATTAACCAATATTGCGGATTTAGAACCATATGGTTTTTCAAGTAGTGATGTGCCTGATGGTTATAATGTTTCAGTAGTAAGTGGAGTAGTAAAAATCAGCAAATTAAATGTTTGGGATGGTACAGTAGCCACATCTTTTGCAGTAGGAAGTGGTACAGAAGATGATCCATACCAGATATCTACAGGAGCAGAACTTGCTTACCTTGCAAGTATAGCTAATGCAGGAAAATCCAAAAATGGAGTTAAATATATTTTAGTATCTGATATAGATTTGGCTAACAGAGAATGGACTCCTATAGGTGTTAGTAGATTTGATAGCTTTTTTGATGGTAATGGTTATACAGTATATAACTTAAATGTTACTGGTACGAGAGAATATGCTGGTTTATTTGGTTGTGTAAATCTAAGTGGAGAGTGGCGGAAGTGATGGAGCAGTTCCTACTGCGGGTATAAAAAATGTAATTGTGTCAGGTGGAACTGTTGCAGGACAAAATGCAGGTGCTGTGGCGGGTAAGGCTAGTGCTGGTTCATTGAATTATATTGATGTTGCGAATTTAAGTAATATTGGAGTTAGCGTAACCGGTACTAAATATGCAGGAGGAGTAGTAGGCATTACTAGATATGTAGCACCAAGTGGATGTTCAAATACAGGAACTGTTACTTGTGTATCAGGCTATGCAGCTGGTATTAGCTGTGATACTGAAAATACATTTTTCGAAAATTGTCAGAATAAAGGAAATGTAACTGGTAAATATGCAGCAGGAATTGTTTCTATAACGTTTAATTCATATGACCCACAATATGGAGGGATAATATCTAAAAGTTATAATTATGGAACTATTCACGGAACGACTACAGCAGGAGCCATATTTGCTGTTGATGATAGTGCAACTGATGCTTTTATAACAAAGGTTAAGTCTGGAGCAGAAAGTGGTTCAAATGAAAATCGCGGAACAGCTACTGTTGATAATGGTGGAAAGTTGTTTAATTAAATTATATAAGAGGCGCAATGCCTCTTTTTTTAACATATGGTAAAAATTAACTAAATTTTATTATTTGCGGAAAAAATGTTGACAAATGTCGGCTTGCGAGTTAAAATAATAATGTATTCGTTATTTTGTATTATGACATGATTATTGTTGTTTGGTTTTATTTTGGTTTTAAAGTCTCTTTGAGGCTTTGAAATAAATTTAAAAAGAGGAGTTGCTTTAGCGGCAACAGATGAGAGGAATAAGTTCTGTATACGAATCAAATAGTTGTTCACTTCGAAAAATACTAATTGTGAGTTAGTATTTAACAAACCGGTATTCTTTATACGGTAAACATCATGTTGTTTACACGTAAAACGTCTATGTTGCTCCATCACCAATTGCACGAGATAACCAACCTCCTAACCTTTCTCGTTTTCCTCTTTTCCTCTTTCCGCCAGTTATTACTGGCGGTTTTCTTTTGCTATTTTGCTTGAAAATTATATAATTGTAATATATAATGTATTTGAAAATATAATATTGTAATAAAAGAGGTAAAATTATGTTAAAATTCTACAATACATTAACAAGAAAAAAGGATGAGTTTGTGCCACTAGAAGAGGGGTTAGTTAAAATTTATACTTGTGGTCCAACAGTATATAAAGATGCAACTATAGGGAATATGAAGTCGTTTATATTTATGGATACTTTGAGAAGAACGTTAAAGTATAATGGATATAAACTGCTTCATGCGATGAATATAACTGATGTTGGACATTTGGTATCTGATGGTGATGAAGGCGAAGACAAGATGTTGAAATCTGCAAGAGAAGAAAAGAAAACGCCTTTACAAATAGCAGAACTTTATACTAATAGATTTTTTGACGATTTAGATAGGCTAAATATAGATAAACCAGAAATAATATGCAAAGCAACTGACCATATTCAAGACATGATGAAGTTTGTTGAAAAACTAATAGAAAATGGATATGCTTATGAGACGTCAACTGCTATTTATTTTGATGTTTCTAAACTTGATCAATATGGAATTTTATCTGGTATTGATTTAAGATGTCAAAAGGCAGGAGCAAGAGTAGAAATAGATGAAGAAAAGAAGAATCCATATGATTTTGCACTTTGGATTAAAGCACCTGAAAATCATATAATGAAATGGGAAAGCCCATGGGGATTATGTTATCCAGGATGGCATATAGAGTGCTCAGCAATGAGTAATAAATATCTAGGCGAGCAGTTTGATATACATACTGGTGGAATAGATTTAGTGCCTACTCATCATGAAAATGAGATTGCACAAAGTAAGGGTTGCACAGGAAAGATTCCAGCAAGATATTGGATGCATTGCGAGTTTTTACTTATTGATGGAGGAAAAATGTCTAAAAGTCTTGGAAATGCATATTTAGTACAAGATTTAATAGATAGAGGCTACGATCCATTAAGTTATAAAATGCTTTGCTTTACTTCTCATTATAGAAATAAATTGAACTTTACATGGGAAGGATTAAGTAGTGCTCAAAATTCACTATTTAAGTTAAGAGAAGGATATGCAAAACATAGAGAAGGACATGATGAAATACCTCAAAATTTAATAGATGAATACAAAGAAAAGTTTTTAAATGCAATAAATGATGATTTAAATATACCTGTAGCTATGAGTGTAGTATGGGAGATTATTAAGCGTACAGAAAAGTCTAGTAAATTGGCAGATTTGCTATTAGATTTTGATAGAGTTTTAGGCGTGAAAATAGATGAGCCTGTTATAAGAAAAGAAGAAAATTTACCTGAAGAAATAACTGAATTAGTAGAACAAAGAAAACTTGCTAGACAAAATAAAAATTTTGGAGAATCAGACAGAATACGTGATGTGTTAGCATCAAAAGGTTATAAAGTAATTGACTCAAAAGAAGGACAAAAGATAGAGAAGATATAAAGGGGTGTTTTTATGCCGATACTTGATAAGTCAAATAAGGTACAAGTGGCAAAATATTTAGAATTTTTGCAAGGCAAGGAGAACATATCAATAACTCAAAATTTTGACTTTCTATCTTCAGATAAGAATAATAACTTTGAGATAGTCTACTTAGAGAAAAACGGACACTTTATTGCTTCCATGGCACTTAGTATAATCTGTGTAGGTAAAAAATATAGCATATTGTATTGCTGCAAAAATCCAGTATGTGATGTATATAACTTAAAAGAGGTAAATGAACTTGTCGAAGAAGCAAATGTGTTAGTTAATAAATATAACGCAATAATGTTTGTTATGGATCCTGAGATAGAGTATGATGAAAAGCTTATAAAACTTTACAAAAGAAAAGGTTTCAAAGTGTACTCTAAATTGTCTATTAAAGCTTTGGAAAATTCTCCAAGTAACTGCATGAAGTTGAATTTAAGAGAAATTGATGAAAAAAATATATTAGATAGCTTACAAGATAAAATTAGATATTATGTAGAAACTGCAGAAAAAAGAAATGTGCATATTAAGGTGTCTACAACGCAAAGAGAGTTAAATAAGTTTATAAAAATGTATGAAAAAGAGAGCTTGCCTGGATTTGAAGACATAAAGAGATTTCAAACGTATAAGAACTTACTTAAGGAATTTGATGATGATATTATTAGAGTCTATATAGCTAGTGTAGATAGTACTCCTCTTGCAGCAGCAATAGTCTGTAAATACAAGGAAACTGTCAAGTGTTTGGAAGAGGTTTGCGTGTCTGATTCCTCTAGTATATTTTGTAGAGCAAAAATGCATTATGAGATAATTAAATGGGGAATAAACAGTGGAGCTTCGTTTTATGATATGGGAAAAGCTGATGAAAAAGATAATAGATTTAAAGAAGGATTTGCCACAAAGGAAGGATTTACTAAGTATATAGGAAAAGTTTGTAAAGTATATAATAGATTACCGTTGCTATTTTTGAAAATAAAAGGGGGAAACGTATGAATTTAAGTCAGGCAGAAGAAATATTAAAAAAACATAACCAAGAGCATATATTGAGTTTTTGGAATAAATTAGAAGAAAATGAAAAAAATTCGTTATTGGAACAAGTTGAAAATATAGACTTTAATTTGTTGGATGAATTGTACAAGCTGGCAACTTCAAATAATGATAAGAAATTAGACAATATATCGCCTCTTAGTGCAATTAAAAAAGATGAATTAGAAAACGTAGAATATCTAACTTGTGTTGGTGAGAAAAGTATAAAGGAAGGTAAACTTGCTTTTGTTACCATGGCAGGAGGACAGGGAACAAGGCTTGGCTTTAATGGTCCAAAGGGAGCATATATATTGGATGTAAAGAATAACAAATCATTATTTGAGCTTTTATGCGACACCTTAAAAGATGCTAGAAAAAAATATAATGTAACAATTCCATGGTACATAATGACAAGTAGAGAAAATAACAAGCAAACAATGGATTTTTTTAAGGATAATGATTTTTTTGATTACGGCAAAGAGAATATTTTCTTTTTTGTTCAAGGAGAAATGCCAATGCTTTTGGAAAACGGAAGATGCGTTTTAGAAACTTGTGGTAAGATTAAGGAAGCATCAGATGGACATGGTGGAGTTTTTAAAGCGCTAGGTAAAAGTAAAGCATTGCAAGATATGAAAAGAAGAGAAGTTAAGTGGATTTTTATTGGAGGAGTGGATAATTGCTTGCTTAAGATGGTAGATCCATTGCTTATTGGTCTGTGTGAAAACGGAAATTATCTTTTAGCATCAAAAACTATAACAAAAAGAAATCCCGAGGAAAAAGTTGGAGTATTTTGTAAGAGTAATGGAAGACCCTATGTTATTGAATATTCCGAAATAAGCGAGGATATGGCAAATCTGAGGGATGAGAAGAAAAATCTTGTTTATGGACAATCTCATATATTATGTAATATGTTTAATATTGAACTTTTAGATAGAATGAAGGATAGTCCATTACCTTATCACGTAGCACATAAAAAAACAAATTATATTGATGAAAAGGGAAATGAATGTGTGCCAGATAAGCCTAATGCATATAAATTTGAGTCGTTTATATTTGATGCATTTGGTATGGCAGAAGATATATTGTTGTTAGAAACAAAAAGGGAAGCAGAGTTTGCACCTGTTAAAAATAGTGAGGGAGAAGATAGTCCTGAAACTGCGTTAAAACTTCTTAATGAATATAGGAATTTAGTGGGGGAAAATAATAATGTTTAATAAAAGACAAGATGGGAGACTAATTAAGTCTACATATCCATTGTATAAAATAATACCGTATTTAATGAAAACGAGGAATGATTCGCAAGTATATTATGAGGATAAAATTGAAATAGAAAAATTAGAAGAGTATATAAAGAAAAAAAGAGATGAAGGAATTAAAATATCTCATTTAGATGTTGTAACATCTGCAATATCTAGAGTAGCATTAGAACGTCCTGGAATAAACAGATTTGTAATGAATAATAGGTTATACGCAAGAAAGTATCTTACAGTTTCCTTGGCACTTAAGAAAAGGCTTGAGGACGACGGAATTGAAACAACTGTAAAATTTAAAATAAAACCAACAGACACTATATTAGATACAGCTAAACAGATTCAAGAGACAGTTTATGAAAATAAACAAATTACAAGAGCTAATAGCACAGATAAATTAGCTGCTAAAATAATGAGCCTACCTAACTTTTTAATAGCAGGTGCTGTTAATTTTATAATGTGGATGGACAAACACAATATGTTGCCTAAAGCTGTAATAGATGCATCCCCTTTTCATACTAGTATATTTGTTACTAATATGGGTTCATTAGGAATAGATTCAATATATCACCACATATATAATTTTGGAACAACAAGTGTATTTTTGGCAATGGGAATGAAAAGAGAAGAATATGATCACGATTTGGGTAGAAATAAAAAATATATAAGTTTCAAATTTGTATGTGATGAGAGAATATGTGACGGGTTATATTACGCAAGATCGTTTTCTGCATTTAGAAGATATATTTTAAATCCTGAATTACTAGAGGTACCTAGTAAGGCTGTTAAGGAGGATATTAAGTAATTGGCAAAAACAAAGGTAGTATTTTTTTGTAAAGAGTGTGGTTATGAAAGTCCAAAGTGGCTTGGTCGTTGTCCAGGATGTGAAGCATGGAATTCTTTTACTGAGGAAAAGGTAATAGAAAAAAAAGATAGTACTATTAGAAATCAAGTGGTAAAATCAGAAGTTCAGAAATTAAGTGAAATAGAGGTTAAGGACAGGGCAAGATTTGATACTGGTTATGACGAGTTAAACAGAGTATTAGGTGGTGGAATTGTTGACGGGTCATTGATTTTACTTGGTGGAGAACCTGGAATTGGTAAATCTACATTGATACTACAAATTTGTAACAATTTAGCTGAAAAGTTAGATGTATTGTATGTTTCAGGTGAAGAGTCAGCATTACAAGTAAAACTTAGAGCAGATAGACTTAAAATTGACAGACCAAATATATACTTTTTGGGAGAAACGAATATCTCTGAGATAGAAGAGGTAATATCTAAAAAATCTCCTAAAGTATGTATAATAGATTCAATACAAACGATGTATGATGAAGAAATATCTTCTGTTCCTGGTAGTGTATCTCAAGTAAGAGAGGTAACAGCTAGACTTATGAACATATCTAAAAGACTAGGAATAATTACTATTGTTATAGGTCATGTTACAAAAGATGGCAACATAGCTGGCCCAAGACTTTTAGAACACATGGTTGATGTAGTTTTATATATTGAAGGGGAAAGATTCTTTTCTCACAGGATTGTTAGAGGTGTAAAAAATAGATTTGGCTCCACTAATGAGATTGGTGTGTTTGAAATGCGTCAAGAGGGAATGTGCGAAGTTAAAAACATGTCGGAACTATTTTTATCTAAAGAAGAAATGGCGCCAGGTGTGGCAACGTGTGCTATACAAGAAGGAACTAGTACAATTTTGTTAGAAATTCAAGCTTTGAGTGCTACTTCATATTACAATATGCCAAGAAGAGTAGCAACAGGAGTAGATTTTAATAGGCTTAATATGATACTTGCAGTTATTGAAAAGATATGTAATGTCCAAGTTGGAAATAAAGATATATATGTAAATGTTACTGGCGGAATCAAGCTTAATGACACTTCTTCAGATTTGGCAGTTGCTATGGCTATAATTTCAAGTTATAAAAATGTTATACTTCCAAAAGGAACTGTATATATTGGTGAATTATCTCTAACTGGAGAAATACGTTGTGTAAGTGGATTAGAAAAAAGAATAAGTGAAATTAGAAAGTTAGGATTTAAGAAGGTATTGGTTCCAAAGTCTCAAGCCGAAAAATTGAATTGTGACTTTAAGGATATTAAGGTTGTCGGTATAAAAAGTATTTTAGAAGTTATACAGCCAGGGGAGAGTTTTTAAAGATTTTTAGACTACATATTTCTTTACAATTTTGAAAGTTTGTGGTATAATATTAGTGTAGTTGAGGAGATTACGAGCAAGGAGGGACGAGCATGTTTAGTATAGGAGATAAGATTGTTTATCCAATGCATGGTGCTGGTACGGTAGAATCAATAGAAGAGAAGGAAATGTTTGGTAAATCAGCAGAGTATTATATAATAAAGATGCCTATTGGCGATATGAAACTTATGGTTCCAACAGATTCTGCAGAAGAGATTGGTGTGCGTGAGGTGTCTTCAGCAAGTATTGCACCAGAAGTCTTATCTGTTTTGGAAAAGCCAAGAACACAAGACACGTATGAGAATAATTGGAGCAAAAGATATAGAAATAACGTTGAAAAAATAAAATCAGGAGATATATTAGAAGTCGCAGATGTAGTGAGAGATTTGTCACATAGACATATGGAAAGAGGACTTTCTACAGCAGAAAAGAAAATGCTTGCATCTGCTAAAGAAATTTTAATAAGTGAACTTTCATTAGCACAAGGATTGGATCACACAATAGTAGATAAAGAAGTAGAAGATAGAGTTTCATTCTCATTTGGATTAACTGAGAGCTCAGAAACTAAAGAAGTAGAAAAAGTGTAATTTAAAATTAAAAGGTGATAAAAAACTGGACAAGTCCAGTTTTTTGTTGTATACTTTGTCTTGCGAGGTAGTACATATGAATAAGGAAAAAACGTTAGGAAGAGCTAAAAAATTTATTTTAATTATTGGTGCAATATATGCAGTACTTACAGTACTTGCTTGTATTTCAGCAGTTAATGATATAAAAAACAGTTCAACAACAGACATTGGTATTGGCACGGTTTTTTCACTTATATGGTTCCAAGTATGTGTAGTTATATTTATGGTGACGACATATTGTATTTATTGTAAAAAAGGCAGCAAAGGTGTTATATTTGAGTTTATAATAGCTCTTGCACTTATTTTAAATGTCGTTATTAACATGGTAATTTCAGAAGCTACTAGTACATTGGTTTTCTTAAATTTTGTAATTCCAGTTGCTATGCTCATACATTCGTTTTTGTTTGTGTATGAAATATATATGCAAAATAAAGAAACAAAGATTAAAGATTTGTTTAATGTTAAATAGTGCAATGCACTAAATTTGCTGGTGTAGCTCAGTTGGCAGAGCAACAGATTCGTAACCTGTAGGTCGGCGGTTCGACTCCGCCCACCAGCTCCAGAAGCAAAAATCGTCGCACCAAAGCGATGTTAATGATTAAATCAATCAG
>USES01000022.1 GCA_900553785.1 uncultured Clostridium sp. | reverse complement strand
CATTTAAAATTTACCTCCTGAAAGTTAATTTGAATTAAAATAATCTTTGAATAAAGATATGGAATAAAAAAATATATAAAATAAATGTATTTGAAATCAAATTTTAGATTAAAACTTTAATTATTGTATAATTTATGTTTTTAGCTGTCAACATATTTTAAGATATTTATGAAACAAGTCATCGACAGTCTGTGGCAAAAATATTTGTGTTGGTGTAAATAGATGTATGAATTGCATATATCTTTATCTTGAAATTGACTATTTTTCATTCCTATGATAAAATATTTCTAAAATTGTGAGGATATATTATGTATAGAAAAACATATGTTGAAGTAGATGTTGATGCCCTAAAAAGTAACGTTAAAAACATCATTGAAAAATATAACGAGTATGAATACTATATAGGGGTTGTAAAGGGAAATGCTTATGGACATGGCATGGAAGTGGTAAAGTATATTGTTGAAGCTGGTATAAACTATCTTGCTGTTTCTTCACTAGAAGAAGCTTTAGAGGTAAGAAAATATGATAGTTCTACACCAATACTTTGCCTAGAGCCAATAGATTTTTGTGACTTAAGTGTTGCACAAGCAAATAATGTTAGTGTTACACTGCATTCATATGAGTATATACAAAAGTTATTAGAAATGGATTTGGATAAAAAACTTAAAGTTCATATAAAGCTGGATACTGGGATGAATAGGTTAGGTCTTAAGGAAGAGGCGCACGTAACCCAGGCATACAATTTTCTACTTGCCAAAGAAAATATAGAGTTAGAGGGGATATATTCTCATTTTGGCACTTTGGGTGTTTATGATAAAGAATGGGATACACAATTAAAACGTTTTCGTGAATTAACTAAAAATATAGACTTAAGCAAGATTAAAATAGTACATTTTGCAAGGGGACAAAATGTTATAAATCATAAAAAAATACCAGAGACTAATGGAATAAGACTTGGTATTTCTATGTATGGATATGTAAATAATTTTTCTGCCAAGGCAAGTTCTTTAAAAGGAAAAATAAGACAATATTTACTTGCTAGAGAAAGGAAAAAATTAGGTTTATCTTATTGCATATTTGATGATGTGCCTAAAGTAACACCAGCATTTTCACTAAAAAGTGAAGTGTTACAAATTAAAGAAGTTAAAAAGGGCGAAATAGTTGGATATGGTGATGGATATAGAGCACCTTCAGATATTCTGGTTGCAACAATTCCTGTAGGATACGCTGATGGAGTAAGTGTTAAAAATACCGGCAGATGTGTGGATATAAATGGAAAGCTATATAAAATAGTAGGAACAGTTAATATGTGTATGTTGAGTGTAGCAGTAGATAACACTGTAAAGGTAGGCGACACTGTAACAATAATTGGTGGCATGGCAGATGCTAAATATGTTGCGGACTATTTAGGAGTAAATAGATATATAGTTGTAACTACAGTAGCAAGTAATATACCTAGAGTATATATTAAAAAAAGTGAGGATGAGTAGTTTGAACAAGAATGAAGATTTTGATGTCGTTATAGTTGGAAGCGATATAAATGCGTACTATATGGCAAGAAATGTGTATGAGGCATATGGCAAAAAAGTACATTGGATAGGAAAGGTTTCAATGCCTGCCACAGCCTTAAGTAGTCTTGGAACAATAGAATATGTTGAAGATTTATGGGACAAAGAAAAATTTTTAAAGGTTTTAATAGATTATGCTGAGGCTCATTTAGGAAAAAAACTTATCTTAATTGGTACCAATGATTTTTATGTAAGAAATATAATAGAAAATAGAGAAGAGCTATCTAAATACTATTTATTTAATTATGTTTCTGAAGAGCTATTTAATGATTTAGCATTAAAAGATGTGTTTTACACAAAGTATGCAACATATGATATAGACTTTCCAAAAACGTACGTATTTAACTGTGACGGTACGGAAGAATTTGACGATAATAAATTAGACAAACTATTATATCCCGTTATAATAAAGCCAGGACATAACGTTAATTATTTTAAGCATGAATTTCCGGGTCAAGCCAAGGTATACAAATTGAATACAAAAGAGGAAGTACATGAAGTACTAGATAAGATACTTGCATCAGGATATAAAAATAACTTAATTTTACAAGAGTTTATACCTGGAGACGATAGTAGATTATTTGATGCGGTTATATACTGTAATACATCTTCAAAAGCAGAATTTTTAACTTTTGCACAAATAGGACTTCAAGAAAGAACTCCTACTGGAATAGGAAATTGTACTGTTCTTGTTAATGGATATAATGAGTTTGGCGGGACAGAAAAAATATGCAAAAAATTAAAAGAATTTGCTGAAAAAATAGGGTATAAAGGTGCTGGAGAATTTGACTTAAAATATGATATAAGAGATAAAAAGTTTAAGGTATTAGAAATTAATCCAAGACAAGGTAGAAGCAGTTATTATGCTACTTCTTGTGGTTTTAATATTGCTGAGTATTTAATAGACGATTTGATTTATTCAAAAAAGAAAAAATTTAAATTGGCCACAAAAGAAGTTGCATTAAGCTTTGTACCAATGAGAGTAATCAAAAAATATATTTCAAATAAAGATTTGAAAGCCAAAGTAATAGAGTTAAAACATAAGAAAAATCTAATCAATCCGTTAAAATTTAACAAAGACATGAATTTCAAACGTAGAAAATGGTTGTTTTTGCGTGGAGTTAATTATTGTAAAAAATACAAACAACATTCTTGGTAGACAGTATGAATAAATTGGGTAAAGTAAAATTAAATAAAAAGGGAATAAAAAGGATTGAAATAGGGATAGTTTTAATTATAGTAATTAGTGTTATAATAATTCTTATTGCTACGAGAACATTATCTTCAGAAAAAGCACAAATGATTGTAGAGGAACAATATAACAAAACTCTTGATATTGTTGGAAAAGTTACAACGGGAACGGAGTGGATAGACATAGGCGAAGAGTGTGTGGAACAGGAAGGATACAAGTTTTGCAAATCTATGGAAGATAATATGAAAACATATACTGATTTAGAAAAGTATATAGAAAGTGTGTGTACAAAAGATTACACAAAAGAGTTGCTTTTAAAACAAGAGATCATGTATAAAAATATAGATGGAGATTTGTATATATTGGATGCAAATAGAGGAAAAGATGTTTTTTATGCTGGTCTAAAAGAAATTAAAGTCAAAAACATAACGTCGCACAAAATACAGGCAGAGGTTATTTGCAATTATTATATAGATCTAAATACAAAAGAGACATATACAATGTCTTTTGAATATGTAATTGAAAAGCATTGGGGAGTATGGAAAACAGAAAAATTTACATTACCATACTAAAAATAATAAAAATAGTTCTAAAATACAAGTTTATGAATACATATATTATTAGGTGATATATGTTGAAATATAAGCTTGTGTTTTTTTATACTGTTTTGTGTTGCTTGGCATTAGTTGTTTCATTATTTTTTTTAAATAAATTGGACAAGAATGTAGAAATATACAATGAGACAAATAAAAAGGAGGAAGAAATAGAAAAGACAAAAGAATATATTACAAAATTACCTGTAAAAAAAATAAGGGTAAAGATAACCAGTACAGGTGAAATTAGGGAAATGGATATTAATGATTACTTAATTGGTGTTGTTCCATCAGAAATGCCACCATCTCATGAAATAGAGGCGTTAAAAGCCCAGGCAATAGTTGCAAGAACATATGCGTATGAAAAAATGAGTAGGAATCCTCATTCTGATTGTGATATATGTGATAATGCTAGTCACTGTCAGGCATATTATGATATAGATAGAATAATACAGGTTTGGAAGAATAGAGGATTTAGCGATGAGCTTAGAGCAGAGTATCTAGAAAAGGTAAAAAACGCTGTATATTCTACAGAAAACATAGTAGTGACATATAGTGGAAACTTAATAAAGGCATATTTTCATGCTAATAGTGGAGGAAAAACGGAAGACGTATCTGCTATATGGGGAAAACAAAATATACCTTATTTGGTAGCAGTTGAGAGTAAAGGAGAAGAAGCACATCAGTTTTATAAGTCGGAAGTAGATTTGACTATTTCACAATTAGAGGAAAAATTAACAGCTAAAACTAGCAAACCGTGCAGAGCAGGAAGTTTGACAGATAATCTTGTGAAAGTTTTGTCTTACACTAAAAGCGGAAGAGTAGATCTGGTGGATATAGCAGGAAATATATATACGGCAAATGAGTTAAGAACAGCATTAGGTCTAAAATCAACTAACTTTACTGTGAAATATGAGGAAGGAAAAATTAAATTTAACGTAACGGGATATGGACATGGTATTGGAATGAGTCAAACGGGCGCAAATTTTTATGCTAAAAGTGGAATGGATGCTGAAGGAATAATAAAACATTACTATACAGGGGTAGAACTGGCATATTTAAAAACAAAAGAATAGGAGAGATAAAAATGAAGGAAACAAAAGTGAAATTTAAGTTTAATTTGAAAGAAAATTTAGAAAAGATTAAAGTTGCATATGGTAAAGTAAAAACAAAGATTAAAGAGAATGTAAAAAGTGGTGGATTAAAGAAATTGGGTAAGCAAGGTATCAAATATTATTCGTTGCTTATTGTAATGTTAATAGTTGCATTTATTTCTACATATGCGAATATAAAAACATATAAAGAAACAGTAAAGGAAAATTATAAAACTTACACTAGGGATAAAGAAAATACAGAAGTTAAAAAGGAAGAAAATGAGGTTACAACTAACGGTCAGAAGACAGAAGAAGAAACAGTAGCTGTATCTTCTCCACATTACATAACTGACGTGAGTAGCATAAGCTATGTGCCCAAAAATGATAGTACTAAATATAAATTTCCTGCCGATGGAGTTATAAAAAGAGAGTATTCTATGGATAAAGTAATATATTATGAAAGCTTGGAAGTTTGGAAAACGCATAGCGGAGTTGATATAGTTTGCGGCGAAAATAGTAGTGTAGTTGCGGTTTTGAATGGTAAAGTAGTGGGAATATATAACGACGGAGTTTATGGTTATAGTGTCGTAATAGAAAGTGATGAATATAAGTGTATATACAGTTCACTTTCAAGTGATATAGAACTTACTATTGGAAAAACAGTTAAGGTAGGAGAAAAAGTAGGGTATGTGGGAGAATGTGGAGCTGAAAAGGAGCTTGGATATCACTTGCATTTTGAAGTTATGAAAAATGGAGAATATGTTAATCCTGAGGTTTTAGGTATTAAATAATTCATAAACTTGGAATTACTGAATAAGTATATAGTATAGAAAGATAGACAAAATTATTTAATAATAGAAGGGAGCATATTCATGTATAACGATATTGAAGAAAGAGTAAAAAAGGTAGCAACATACATAATAGAAACAGGTAGTACTGTAAGACAGACTGCAAAGATATTTAACATATCAAAGAGTACCATACATAAGGATATTTCACAAAGACTAGAGGAAATAAACCCATCTCTTGCCATTGAAGCAAAAAAGGTATTGGAAAAAAATAAGGAGGAAAGACACATAAGAGGTGGCATGGCAACAAAGCTAAAATACGAGGCTAAGAAAAAGTAAATAGTTAAAGTATAGTATGTAAGTAAAAAACGTAGTTTAAATTTAAAATAAACTGCGTTTTTTGCTGTGATTTAAATATTGACACTGTTACAATACCGTAATATAATTGTAACATAAAGGAATTGATCAAAATGAAACTTTCACAAGAAATTGGCGTGGATTTGGGGACCACTACAATATTAGTATATATTAAAAGTAAGGGAATAGTACTTGTAGAACCATCAGTTGTAGCGGTGGATAAAACTAGTGGAGAAGTCATAGCATATGGAAAAGATGCTTTTAAATTGATAGGAAGATCTCCTAAAAATGTAGAAACTATATATCCGTTAAAAGATGGTGTTATTTCAGATTACACAATAACTGAAAAAATGTTAAATCACTGTATTTCTGCGGTATCTGATCAAAAGTTGATAAATCCAAGCATGGTAATATGTGTTCCATCCGGAGTTACAAAGTTAGAAAAAAAAGCCGTAATTGATGCGGCAATAAAATCTGGTGCTAGAAGGGTTAATATAATTCAAGAACCACTTGCGGCGGCTATAGGGGCAGGTATAGATGTGACAAAGCCAAATGGCGTTCTTGTTGTTGATATTGGAGGTGGAACCACAGATATAGCAGCTATTTCATTTGGAGGCATAGTAAAATCCGAATCTATAAAAGTTGCAGGTAATACTTTTAATGATCAGATAAAAAGATATATGAAGGATACATATAATTTAATAATTGGTGAAAAGACAGCGGAAAAAATTAAAATTGGAATAGGCGCAGTATACCGTAAAACAGCAATACAGAAAATGATAGTAAAAGGAAAATGTACTGTTACAGGGTATCCAAAAGAAATTGAGTTGACATCAGATGAGCTGTATGAGCCTTTGTATTCATCAGCTTCAAAGATAATTGATGCAATAAAAGATGTTTTGGAACAGTTGTCACCAGAATTATCTTCAGATATTAAAGAAAATGGTATATGCATAACAGGAGGAGGAGCTTTAATAAGTGGAATGGACAAACTCATATATGAAGCGTTTGGTATTGAGGTTAAAATCCCAGATAATCCTATAGAATGTGTGGTACTAGGTACAGGAAAAGCTTTAGATAATTTAGTTTTGCTAGATGACGGGAATGGGTTAATATGCAAAAATAAGTTAATAACAAAATAATAGCAAGATAAAGTTATTAAAATAGTTCTATTACACTTGAATTTACGTAATATATATGTTAAAATAACTATGTTGTCTTTTATGACAACGAATACACACACAGATATGTTTTGTTGGCCTTTCCTCGAAAGAGGTGAAACAAAGCAATAAGTATTTGTGGAGGATTTTAAAGGGAGGATGAATAAAATGGCAATTATACCTATGAGATCATTGCTAGAAGCAGGTGTACATTTTGGACACCAAACTAAGAGATGGGACCCAAGAATGGCTCCATATATATTCACTGCAAGAAATGGAATATATATCTTAGACTTACAAAAAACACTAGAGCAAGTAACTGAAGCTTACGAAAAAGTAAGAGCAACAGTTGAAGCTGGTGGAACAGTACTATTTGTTGGTACTAAAAAGCAAATTGCTGATACAATAGCTGAAGAAGCTACAAGATGTGGAATGTACTACATCAACAGCAGATGGCTAGGAGGAACTTTAACAAACTTCAAAACTATAAAATCAAGAATAGCAAGACTTGTTGAACTTGAAAATATGGAAAACGATGGAACATTTGAAGTACTTCCTAAGAAAGAAGTTATCAAATTAAGAGCTGAGAAAGAAAAATTGAACCAAAATTTAGGTGGAATTAAGGAAATGGAAAAACTTCCTTCATTAATTTTCTTAGTAGATTCTAAAAAAGAGTTAATCTGCACTAGAGAAGCAAGAAAATTAGGAATTCCTACGATTGGTCTAATTGATTCAAATTGCAACCCTAATGATGTAGATTTACCAATTCCAGGTAATGACGATGCAGTAAGAGCCGTAAAATTGATAACTGCAAAAATGGCAGACGCTGTTTTACATGGCAAAAATGGTGAACCTGTAAGCGAACTAGAAGTAGCTGAAGATGTAGAATCTATGGCAGAACTAGTAAAAGTTATGGGTGAAGATAAAATAGAAAGAAAACAAAATAGACCTCAAGATAGAAGAAACTTTAAGAAAAATGATAATGAAAAAGTAGAAGAAAACGCAGAAACTGCAAAGGAGGAATAATTATGGTAACAGCTGAACAAGTAAAAGAATTAAGAGAAAGAACTGGTGCAGGAGTTATGGACTGCAAAAAAGTTTTAGTAGAAACAGATGGAAATATAGACAAGGCGATTGAATTATTAAGAGAAAAAGGTCTTGCAAAAGCAGCTAAAAAAGCTGGAAGAATTGCATCTGAGGGACTTGTAGAAGCATATATACATAATGGTAAATATGGTGCTATGGTTGAAGTTAACTCTGAAACAGATTTCGTTGCTAAAAACGAAGAGTTCAAGACTTTTGTAAAAGATATTGCTATGCATATAGCAGCAGTTGCACCAAAGTACGTTTCAAGAGAAGAAGTGCCAGCTGATGTTGTAGAGGCAGAAAAAGCAACACTTAAAGCACAAGCTTTAAATGAAGGTAAACCTGAAGCAGTTGTAGAGAAAATGGTAGAAGGAAGATTAAATAAATTTTTCGAGGAGATTTGTTTACTTGAGCAACCATTTGTTAAAGATCCAGATAAAAAAGTTAAAGATTTGTTGAATGAAAAGATAGCTACAATCGGTGAGAATCTTGTAATAAGAAGATTCGTAAGATTTGAAAGAGGCGAAGGACTAGAAAAGAAAAACGAAAACTTTGCAGAAGAAGTAATGAAACAAGTTAATGGATAATTTTAAAAGTTCACGTGCATTAGTTGCATGTGAACTTTTATTTTAGTATAATTATGCTGATGTTTGGAGGAGAAACTAATGAAAAAAGGTGTATCACTTATTATTATGGCTGTAATAATAGTAGTATTGTCAGTAATAGCTGGGGTAACTGTATATTCTTCGAGAGATAGTATTAACATGTCAAAGAGAGCTAATTTTTTCACAAATATGTCAAAACTGCAAGATGCTGTTACGGCATATTATGCTACAACAGGAATTCTACCTGTAAAATCGAATGTAGCAGCTTTGACTAAAGAGCAATTATTGGATAAAGTAGATGTCAGTGTTAAAGAAGAACTTTCAAACAAAATAAGTTCAAATGGGGATGACGAGGGCAAGTTTTATGCTTTAGATATTAAGAAAATTAACGTTGAAGAAACTGTATATAATATAACTGAAGACTCAGATGTTTTATATATAAATGATATGGGAACGTGTGTGTATTATATAACTGGTGTTAAGATAGATGAAAAATTGTATTTTGCACTTGACGTATACACTACTAGACCTGAACATTTTCTTTGTGGCGATGTAGACGGAGATGGTAAAATAGATTCCTTAGATAAAGTTACAATGAACGGATATGTAAATGGTGGAAATGTAGAGATAAATTTAAAAGCCGCGGATTTGAATTTAGATGGTAAAGTAGATTCACAAGACGTTCAGATACTTACTAACTATATTGCAGGGTTGGTAACTGAGTTAAATTGTCCAGATTATTAGTAAAACGCAAACTCAAGCAAAAGGATAACTTTTATTCTTTTGCTTGCTTTTTTTTGTAAATATAGTATAATTATTAAGTATTTAGGAGGAGAATATATATATGGATTTAACAGACTTTGAAAGTAAAATGAAAGAAAAGATTGATTATCTTGAGGAAGAACTAGGTAATATACGTGCTGGACGTGCAAACCCTCAGATTTTGAATAAAGTTAAGGTAGAGTATTATGGAGCAGTTACTCCAATAAACCAATTGGCATCTGTATCTGTGCCTGAACCAAGACAAATTTTAATTACTCCATGGGACAGAAATCTTATACCAGAAATTGCTAAAGCAATTACTAAAGCAGATATAGGAATTAACCCTTTGCAAGATGCATCAGGAATTAGACTTTTGTTCCCAGAACTTAATGAAGCAAGACGTAAAGAATTAGCAAAAGAAATAAGAGAACTTGGAGAAAATATTAAAGTTACAATAAGAAATATAAGAAGGGATGCGCTTACTGCTGCAAAAAAACTTGAAAAAGATGGAGATATAAGCGAAGACGAATTGCATACAGAAGAAGAAAAAATACAAAAATTAACAGATAAATATGTTGATTTAGTTTCAAATAAGGTATCAGAAAAAGAAAAAGAAATAATGGAAGTATAAATTATGAAAAAAAGGATAATATCAGCAATAGTATTTGTGCTTTTATGGATTGCTATACTTGTTATAGATAATAGATGGTTTGACACAGTTGCTGTAGTTATAATTTCAGTTATTGCAACATTCGAGTATTTGAGAGCTTTTAAAGGTATAGGCTATAAACCTATATCTTGGATTGCATATCTTGGTTGTCTATGCATTGTTTTTACTGGTGGACTAATTCCAGAGGAATACAGAATTATGCTTATTAAAATATTACTTCCTATGGCACTAATTGGCTCTTTTGCATATATCATGTTGTCAAATGTAAAAAGAACGATGAAAGATATAGCTATAACAATTTTAGGAGTATTATATATACCGTTTACTTTAGCGTTTATTAAGCTTATATTAGCATTACCATATGGTAGATTTTATATTTTATTCGTATTTTGTGGCGCTTTTGTAAGTGATACATTTGCATTTTTAGTGGGCTCTAGAATAGGTAAAACAAAACTCGCGCCAGATATCAGCCCTAATAAAACAGTTGAAGGCTCTATAGGTGGAATAATAGGAGTATTAATTGCATTTATTATATTAGCACTTATTGGTAAATACGCTTTAAGTATAAATGTAAATATCATATATTGGGTGTTTGTTGCACTTGTGGCATCTGTTGCAGGACAGTTTGGTGATCTTACTGCATCTGCAATTAAAAGATATTGCAAGATAAAAGATTTTGGAAATATAATGCCAGGACACGGTGGAATATTAGATAGATTCGACAGTCTAATGTTCGTTGCTCCAATTGTATATATATTTATAAAATTATACATATAATAAATAAGGACTAGGAAAGGTCGAGGTATATTTTGAGTATTATAATTACAATAATAGAACTAATACTTGTGTTATCTGTTGTTGCTATAGTTCATGAATTTGGACATTTTATAGTAGCAAAAGCTTTTAAAATGACGGTAAATGAGTTTAGTATTGGCTTTGGAAAAGCAATTTGGCAAAAAAAATATAAAGGTACTACATACTCTTTTAGACTTATATTGCTTGGTGGCTATGTAGATATTGAAGGAGAAGATGGTAGTAAAGAAAGTGAAAATGCGTTTTGCAATAAACCATGTTGGCAAAGAATACTTGTTTTAGTTGCAGGAGTTACATTTAACTTTATTCTTGGAATATGTATAATGCTTGGGATAAATTTTACATCAGATACATATACAACTACTTTAAAAGATTTACCAGAAAGCAGTGTATTATATGAAGCCGGTCTTCGTGACGGAGATAGCATAACAAGTATTGGTGGTGTAAGAACTCACATATATCAAGATATTGCATTGTATGATGATACAAATAAAAATGAAGTAGAGGTAAGATTTTTATCTGGTGGTGAGGAAAAGGCAACTACTTTAAAAAATATCGTAAGCGTAAAAGGATATATTGGTGTATATTTTGATTCAAATAACGTAAATGAGGATGGAACGTTAAAGGCAATAGTTAATATTGTAGAGCCAGGTTCAAGAGCAGAGCAAGCAGGAATAAAATCTGGTGATGAGATAATTTCTGTAGAAAACGTGAGTGTAAATAGTTCAACTGACGTGATTAGAGCTGTTACAAGTTATGTAGATAAGGAGATTAGCATTACAGTTTTAAGAGGCGGTAACACTAAAGAATTAAAAATAACTCCAGCCAAAACTGAATTTGTAAATTTTGGGATAACAGGTGTAGAAATAGTACCAACAACTTTGGGGTATTCTTGGTATAAATCTGTTAACACAGTAATAAGAGTGGTTGACTCGTATGTAGACCTATTTAAAGGTAAAGTTAAACTTTCACAAATGTCTGGAATAGTTGGTGTCGGTGAAATGGTATCAAAGGCTCGAGGAATTGTTGAACTGTTGACTTTGGTAGCAACAATATCTCTTGCAATAGGTATGGCAAACATTATGCCTTTTCCACCTCTTGATGGAGGAAAAGTAGTACTTGTGTTGATAGAGGGAATAACCAGAAAAAAAGTTCCTCAAAAGGTTGAATTAACCTTAAGCGGAATCGGCTTTTCACTTTTGATATTGCTTACAATATTTGTTACAATTAAAGACATAATTAGGATAATATAAAATTGAACATAAGAAAAAATTAAAAATCCAAAATATACATATTAATGTTGTGTTTTGGGTTTTTAATTTCTATGTGGGGGTAAATATGAGGAAGATAAAAGAGCTATTTAGTAAAGCACTTAGCGACACTAGTACATTATCTGAACTTGAACTTCAAGAGATTAAATTTTCTCAAAAAACAAGTACGGCTATAATGTATATTAACATAGATAGAAAAATTAATCCCGTTGATGTTTCGGATTTTACTAAGAAAGCAAAAGATTGTTTTAGTTTAAATGACTTCAAGTTAAAGTTTAATTGTGTGTCACCACTTGATATAGAAGAGCAAGATGTATTTAATATAATTGAATATTTAAAATTTTCTAGGCCTTATCTTTCGCAGGTGTTTGATAACGGTAACATAGACATAGGGGAAGATGTAGTTACTATAGAATTAAAAAATAATCAAAGTGGATTTTTAAGATTAAAAAAAGTTGATGAACTTATATCTAGTTGCATAAAAGGTTTTTATGGAGTAGAAAAAGAGGTAAATATTCAGAATAGCCCTAATTTTATGGAAGAAAAACCAATTGAATTCGTTGTAAAGAGAGAAGATATAATGCAGCAGATTCCAAATGAAACAAAAAAAGAACCAAGTCCAAATATTATGAAGCAAGTCGTACCTCAGATTCAAGATAATAAAGAAAACCCAAAAGAACAAACGGAAGAGGAAAACTCTATTGTTATACTTGGAAGAGATATTACTAAAGAAAAAATAGATAATATAGAAGATTTAAATACAGACTATGATAAGGCATGCATTGCAGGAAAAGTTGAATTAATGGATATACGTGAACTTAAGTCTGGCAAAAAACTTCTTACATTAGACATTAGCGATAGGACAAGTACTATTGCTACTAAAATGTTTTTAGACGATAAAAAGCTTGCTGCTGTTAAAGCAAAAGTTAAAGAAGGAACTTATGTTAAAGCCTCTGGTAAGGCACAATACGATCCTTATGCAAAAGAGCTTACAATACTTGCAAATAACGTTATAGAGTGGGAAAAGCCGAAGGGAAGAATGGACACGGCAGAAACTAAACGTGTAGAGCTTCACATGCATACTCAAATGAGCGCAATGGACGGGGTAAGTTCATGTACTAGTATAATAAAGAATGCTATTAAGTGGGGTCATAAAGCTGTTGCCATAACAGATCATGGAGTAGTACAAGCATTTCCTGAAGCACACCATGTCATAATGGATAATTTTACGTCTTTAGTTAAAAAAGAAGCTGGTTACCCTACAACACAAGAAGTGCTAGATGCTGCGCCAATAAAAGTATTATATGGTGTAGAGGGATATCTTGTTCAAGACATTGAACCTGATTTTTATATGCCAGAGACCTATGTTGTTTTTGATATTGAAACAACAGGGCTTGATGCTAGAACATGTAAAATAACAGAAATAGCAGCATGTAAAGTTAAAAATGGGGAAATAGTGGATGAATTCTCCACATTTGTAAACCCAGAGTGTATAATTCCTAAAGAAGTACAAGAGTTAACTCATATAACGCCAGATATGGTAAAAGATGCTCCGACGATAGAAGAGATACTTCCAAAGTTTTTAGATTTTATATCTGGAAGCGTACTTGTTGCACATAATGCCAAATTTGATGTGGGCTTTATTAGGCATTTTGCAAATGAACAGAAGATATGGGATAAGATGACTCCATATGTAATGGATACTTTGGTTATAGCACGTGAGCTTTATCCTACATTTGAAAATCACAAATTAGGTACTCTTGCTGAAAACTTGGGTGTAACGTTAGAGGGAGCACATAGAGCAATAAATGACACAAGAGCTACAGTATATGTAATGCTAAAAATGTTAGAAGATGCCGTATCTCGCGGTATAGACATAACAGGATATGTGTATTCTAGTGAAGTTGAAGATGTAAGAAAACTTCCATATTACCATATTATAATATTTGCTAAAAACTATGTTGGACTTAAAAACTTATATAGATTAATTTCGTATTCTCACGTTACATATTTTAATAAACGTCCTAGAATTTCAAGGTCAATGTTAAATAGGTACAAAGAGGGACTTCTTATTGGTAGCGCTTGCGAAAGCGGAGAACTTTACCAGGCAATGTTTGAAAAGGAAAGCCAAGAGGATATAGAAAAAATTGCAAATTTTTATGACTATCTTGAAGTGCAACCACTTGGAAATAATAAATTTTACACAAGAAGTGGCAGAGAAAATAAAAATGGGGAGCTTGTAAAGCTTACAGAAGAAGAATTAAAACAAATAAATATAGATATAGTAAACTTGGGAGATAAGTTAAATAAGCCAGTAGTTGCAACATGTGATGTCCACTTCTTAAACCCAGAAGATGAAATTTATAGACGAATAATAATGGCGGGTATGGGCTTTGATGATGCAGATGAACAAGCGCCTCTATACTTTAGAACAACTGAAGAAATGCTAAAAGAGTTTGATTATCTGCCACCTGAAAAAGCTTATGAAATAGTTGTAACAAACACAAATTTAGTCGCAGATATGTGCGACAGAATAACTCCAATATCTGATGAAAAATGCCCGCCACATATTGATGGTTGTGAAGAAACAATACGAAATATTGCCGAAAGTAAGGCCCATGAACTTTATGGCGACCCTTTGCCAGATATTGTTCATGAAAGACTTGAAAAAGAACTAGACTCAATAATTAAAAATGGATTTTCCGTTATGTATATTATAGCACAAAAGCTAGTTTGGAAATCTAATGAAGACGGCTATCTTGTTGGCTCAAGAGGTTCTGTTGGTTCATCATTCGTTGCTAATATGACGGGTATAACTGAAGTAAACTCGCTTAAAGCACATTATAGATGTAAAAAATGTAAATATTCAGATTTTTCAGATTATGGTGTTAAAAATGGATTTGATCTTCCAGATAAAAACTGCCCAGTATGTGGAGAAAAACTTGAAAAAGACGGAATGGATATACCATTTGAAACTTTCCTAGGGTTTAACGGAGATAAAGAGCCGGATATAGACCTTAACTTTTCGGGAGATTACCAAGCTAAAGCACATAAATATACGGAAGTAATATTTGGTAAAGGAACTACATATAAGGCAGGGACAATAGGTACAGTTGCAGATAAAACTGCATATGGGTTTGTATTAAAGTATCTTGAAGAACGTAATAAAAAAATGCTTACTCCTGAAATAAATAGAATTGCAAGGGGATGTACTGGTATTAAAAGGACATCTGGCCAGCATCCAGGTGGAATTATAGTTGTACCAAAGGGAAGAGAAATATACGAATTTACACCGGTACAACATCCTGCAAATGATATGAAGTCTGATAATGTTACTACTCACTTCGACTTCCATTCTATCCATGATACAATTTGTAAACTTGATGAACTTGGTCATGATTCTCCTACAGTTTATCATTACTTAGAAGAATTTACAGGTATTCCTGTTATGGAAGTATCAATGTCAGATCCTGATGTTTATTCATTGTTTACTTCACCAAAAGCACTAGGCGTTACACCTGAAGATATTGATTGTCAAACAGGTACTCTTAGCTTACCTGAATGTGGTACTAACTTTACAAGACAGATGATGATTGATGCAAAACCAACTTGCTTTGCCGATCTTATGCAGATTGCAGGTCTATCCCATGGTACTGATGTATGGCTAGGTAATGCGAGAGACTTAATTATTAATAATGTTGTTCCATTTAGTGAAGTTATTGGTTGTCGTGATGATATTATGATTTATTTAATGTATCATGGTGTTGAACCTATTAAAGCATTTAAAATTATGGAATTTGTACGTAAAGGTAAAGCAAGTAAACCAAAGGAAAAAGAAAATTGGGAAAACTTTAAAAAGATAATGCAAGATGCTAATATTCCTGAGTGGTTTATTGATTCATGTAATAAGATTAAATATATGTTCCCTAAGGCTCATGCTGCGGCATATGTAGTAAGTGCTTTTAGAATTGCTTGGATTAAAGTTCATAAACCAGTATATTTTTATTCATCTTGGTTATCATGTAAAGCGACTGATTTTGATGTCGAAACTATGATGAAAGGTTATGATGCTATA
>USES01000021.1 GCA_900553785.1 uncultured Clostridium sp. | reverse complement strand
CAAACTTTGAATAATCTTCTACTGGTATCCATACAAATTGGTTACCTACACATGTATAGTCCACACCTTTGTTTTCATCTGCTGCATTATCTGAAATTACGACTCCTGTATCTTTTGTTCCACCAACGTAATAAAACTCATTTGGCACTGTTACCACGTCTGAGCTTACTACAAAATTACCAGCATAATCTTCTACGTATATAGTAAACTTCGTATCTTTTGAACTTGATTTAATCTTAGAGTCTTTAATAACATATCCATTTGTTTTGAAAAATTCTTTTGCCACACTTTCTTCAACCGGCAAGTCAACGTACTTTAAAGTCTTAACCCTACCATTATCTGCAAAACATACTCGACTTACGTAATAACCCGTACTATCCATTTCAAGCTTTCCCATAATTGCTGTAGGAGATTCATTATCAAAATTAGTTACTGCATATGTTTGCGTTTTCTGTGCTCCATCCACTGAATATGTAACTGTAACTGTATAATTACTTTCCACATCACTTATATTAACTTCAAGCTCATTATATTCTCCATTCAAAGTAAAAGCACTAGCTTTTAATATATTAGTATTATCTGTAGTTACAGTTACACTTGAAGTATCTATTGCTTTAGGTACTCTAACAGTTACCTTTATAGGTTTATTAGTCCAATCTATATGATTGGCAACAAAAACTATATTATTTGAAGTCACATTGCTTTTTGTAATTCCATTTAACATGTTATAAAGCTCTTGAGTCATAGTGTAGTACACTTTGTCTCCAGCATCATACCCTGCAATATAATATACTTTCATAGTATCTGTAGACAAAGCATAATAGTCTTTTTCACTGTCATTTTTGCCAGTTCCATACATACTACTAGTAATTCCCATTTTAGATAAATCTAACACATGAAGTAACACTGAATTATCTACTACATCTTCTCCCTGAAATTGTTCAATGTTATTTAAAGTCAACGTAACGTCACGAGTTATATATTCATTTACACTTTCTGTAAAAGACAATTCTTTTATTGTATCTTGTACTAGTGAAAGTTCTGTTGCAAACCCTCTAAGTTTAGAGTTCTTTACCGTATGCACAACAGATATAGTAATTGTTGTAGTAATAAGACTAATAATTAAAATCATAGTGACAGCCATTGATACTGTAATACCACGTTTTCTACTATTACGTTTAACTAACACATCTTTCATACTCTTTTACTCTCCTTTTTTTCCAACATCTCATATTTAAAACTATTTGCATAGCATATGGCTATAGCTAGTGCATCAGTTGTATCATCTAACTTTGGCATATTCTCCAACTTCAACATTTCTTTTACCATTTGTTTTATCTGATTTTTTTCAGCTCTTCCATAACCAACAAGAGCCTGTTTTACTTGAAGCGGAGTATATTCTGCAATCTTAATATTATTTTTTTCTAATACACAAAGCATAACACCTCTGGCCTCTGCAACGTGAATGGCAGTTGTAATATTAGTGTTAAAAAACAGTTCTTCAATTGCAGAAGCATCTATATGATATCTATCTATTATACTTTGTAAGTCATCCTCAATTTTTTTTAGTCTTTTAGATAATTGTTCTTTTGCAGGTGTAGTTATACAACCATATTCAATAACTCTAAACTTATTATTCTTATATTCTATTATACCATACCCCATTCTTCCAAATCCGGGGTCTATTCCTAATATTACCACAATATTCTCCTTAAAAAATCACGTTAACATATCAAACATACGAATAAGTTCTGCATTAGTCAATGCATTTATTGGAAAACCATAAGCTTTTTTACTTTTTTCACAATACTTATATCTCACAGTTCCTACAACTTCTTTGTTAATCTCAGCAAATATATCCTTTACCAAATTATACCCCAACTTTTGAGTAGCTCTAGTAACACCCATCTGTCTTAAATTAGCCTTTAAAAAATGTACCATAAGATGCGGATATACAAAGCCGTCATATAACTTGCTTCCAACACAGGCCTTTCTCATTCCAAGTGGTGTGTATAGTTCTTTAAAAGTAGTATCTATTAGCTTCATTGCAACTTTTTCATGAAGCGCAGGGTAAGACAAACTTAAAGTATACATCATATCGAAATTAGAAAACGGTTCCTCATTTATTTCATACTTTAAAACAGATTTATCAGATACCCAAAACTTCTCAACAATATTGTTTCTAACATTTTCGGATATTGAGTAGATATATTCCGATGCTTCATAATATTTATCTTGCAAAAATATCAAAATTCTAAGTGCATTATACCACAAAGCATTGATTTTTATATACTTTTTACCACTAACTTTTAATAAAAAGTCATTGTCCATCTTACAATTGTCATCGCTTGCCTCTATATACTTATATAAGGTTTGTTTAATATATTCATAAAAGTCTTTTACCTCTGAATTTCTACATTCAGATTCTTGTATATACCTATTAACAGCCTCAATAAATAAAAGTTCTGCCTCACACTTGTCCACCGGATTTAAATTGTAGCTATCACATTTAAGCATTGACATCATACACTCTAATATTTTGACGGCCTCTTTATATCTATTTAAAGCCAAATAATTTCCCTCAATTGAAGATATTATATTTTTAATATATTCGTCCCCTTCAGGAACAACTGGTATACTTTCGAGCAAAACAAGTTTTTTATTTTCAAAATCAACATAATGTAAAAGGTACGCCACTTGAGCCATGCTCTTAAGCTCTACAAAAGAATCATCTATATAACTTATTTTATCATTTATACTATCTAAACATTCTTGCTCTATCTTATATGGATCAAATTTCCTTTCTTCAATATCTGTCAAAGATACATACATATTAAGCGTTGCCGTGTGTCCTGCTTTTACAACAGCTTCAAATGTTCCAGGGATAAACAAATCCTCAACATATGTTCTTATTTTTCCAGGCTCTACTTCTAAATCAAAATTAATGCCTTTTTCAAATTTAGGTGATTTGTTAAATTTCATAGATGGAGCCTTCATATACAAACTCATATTTTCACTTATACTCAAGTTAACTTTAAACGTGTTTTGACTACTTGATACTGTAAACTTCATATCTCCTTCTCTTTTAATATCAAAAAGTCCACGTTTTGTAACCATAGGACTTACACTAAATCTTACAAACTTATTAGTATTATTTTCTAACACGTAATCAATACATAATACATTTTCATTTTTTACAAATTTGTACCTTTTTTCTAAACAACATCCATTTATCTCATATTTGTATTTTGGAAAAGGATTTGTTTCAAAAGAAACTAAATATTCAGAACCTCCATATACATTCTCACTAGTTTTATAATCCATAATGCTATATTCTTCACCAGAACCAAAATCCAGCTTTTCAGTCAACTTAGATAACAATATCTGATCATTTTTTGGTTGTTGTTTTATAAACAAGCCGTGATAAGGCGCAAAATTGCTACCTATCACGGATGTGTTCATATATGACCCAATGTTGTTACTTAGAACGTATTCAATGTGTCTCATTTCTTCTATTTTATTTACATCTCTTTTGTATATCATGTATTTTCCCCCAAATTACACTTTTGTTTCCGTTTTTTCTTCTTCTATCTTTTTATCTTTTACTATCCTATCACTTTTAGGAAGTTTAATATTTTTTAACTTATCTGTAAGTTTTTTCAAGCTTTTTTGTTTCTCGCTTGGAGTTGAAGACGTTGCTTGTTTAGTTATTTTGTTTGAAGCAGCTTTATGTTTTTTCTTCTGCTTTAATAAGTTTAAATTTCCTATTTTTTTACTTTTAGCAATATCTATCAATATCTCAGATACTCTCATGCTGTCATGATAAATACAGTTTGGCGCCGTAATAACAAGATCTTCTTGAATAACAGTAAGCGCTCTATTATGTATATTTTCAAGATCTATTTGAAGTGGTGTAGATTCTCCTTGGTTAAAATCAAATATCATATCCTCTGTAATTTCACCATTATTTACTATCACATAGTCTAAAACATGTTTTCCTATATATCTTTCTACTTCATTTACGTGTTTTGCTAACGTATAACCTAGTGTTTCACCAGGTTCGTTCATAAGGTTCGCAATCATTACTTTTTTTGCCTTACTTTGAATTATTGCTTTACCAATATCATCTACAAGCAAGTTACATATAACAGAAGTATACAAACTTCCAGGTCCTATTACTATAACATCTGCATCTTTTATAGCCTCTAAGACTCCAGGGGCAGGAGCTGCAGTTGCATCTTTTAAAAATATTTGTTTAATTCTAGACTTTGATTCCAATACTCTAGGACGGATATTATCTTCTCCTACTACTATCTCACCATTTTCAAGTCCTGCACAGAGCTTGGTTTTATCTAAAGTTACTGGTAGTATATTTCCCGTAACATTAAATATATTAGACATTGCTTTTATCGCAGGTGCAAATCCACCCATAACATCAGTCATGGCTACAATCATAAGATTTCCTAATGAATGGTTATCTATTTTCCCATCTTTAAATCTATAACTCATTAGTTTTTCCATTTCAGAATTAGAGTTAGACAATGCTATTAAACTTCTACGAATATCTCCAGGTGGCAAAGTATCTACCTGCTCCATTATTTTACCTGTTGAACCGCCATCATCAAATGTTGATACAATAGATGTAATATTGTGTGTGTATTCTTTTAATCCTCCTAATATGTTAGAAAGTCCTTTTCCACCACCTATCATTACTATCTTTGCACCTTTTTTAAGCGAAGACTCAGTAGTAAGTAGTTTTCTAATTTCCAAACTTTTATCCTTATGTTCCATATTTTTTAGCGTTAATTTTAAAATATTTCTTTGAGCTAGTAAAAACGAATAAATTGTTAAAAACAACGATATTGTTATTAGCGATATATATGCAATTAAAACTTTTGGTTCTAATATTTCTCTAGTACATAATGTTATTATTGAATATGACAGAGCTCCTAAAGATATTAGTTGCAACAATATATATCTTTTTACTCTAGCTCCTGGCTTTAACCATTCAAGTATTTGTTTCATTTATTTTTCATCTCCTATAATGATTATTTCTTCCTCAAGTTTAACTCCAAATTTTTGAAAGATTTCTTTTTTAATAAAATTTATTAAATCCAGTACATCTTTTGAAGTTGCATTTCCCTTATTTACAATAAAGCCTGAGTGTTTTGTAGATATCTGTGCATCACCTATACATTTTCCCTTAAGCCCTGCATCATCAATCAACTTTCCAACAAAATATCCTTCAGGTCTTTTAAATACACTGCCTGCACTAGGATATTCTAATGGTTGTTTTGAATTTCTTTTTTCAGTATTTTCATTCATCAACTTTTCTATTTGATCTAAATTACCTTCGACTAAACGCAATTTAGCGGATACAATTACATACCCCTTATCTTTATTAGCCTTAAAAAAGCTATTTCTATATCCAAATTGAAGTTCATCTTTTGTTAAAGTTTTTAAATTGCACTCCTCATCTAAATACGTAACCTCTTCAACAACTTTTGACATGTCTCCATCGTATGCGCCTGCATTTTGAAATATTGCACCGCCGAGCGTTGCAGGAATTCCGCATGCAAACTCTAAACCAGAAAGGCTATTTCTTTTTGCAAGACCAGCCAAATATGGTAAAGTAACTCCACTTAAAGCCTGCACTGTATTGCCATCAAAAGTAATATTTGCAAACCTTGAAGCAAGTTTTATAACTATACCTCTAATCCCGCCATCTAAAACAAGTAGCTTACTTCCATTTCCAATAATAGTTACCGGTATTTTATTTTCTTTAGCGTATTTAAGGCACGCTGTAAGCTCATCAATAGTTTCAGGCATAACTAAAGCATCTGCTACACCACCAAGCCTAAAAGTGGTATGTTTGCTCATTGGCTCATTTATTCTAATTTTTGACATGTCTATGTACTTTGCCATATCTTCTATATTTATTTTCATTTTATCACCTAATATATAAGTACTACTTACAGCGAAATTATATCACATAAGTTCTAATTATTTCAACCTTTAACAACGGATATTGCTACTCCATCTCCTACATCTAATACAGATGTCTGAAGTATTTCACTTTCTTCTATCTCTTTTAAATACTCTCTTAATCTATTTACAGCAGTTCTGTGTTTATGTTCGTTATAATCAGATAAAACTCTTCCTTTAAATAAAACGTTATCCGCTATTATAACAGAACCTTTTTTACATAACTTCAAAGCTAAATTTAAGTATTTTACATACTGACCTTTAGCAGCATCTATAAACACCACATCAAACACTTTATTTTCGCAAACTAGTTTTTCCATCTCCTGCTCACCATCGCCTATTATTACATGAATTTTGTCTTCCATATTAAAACTCTTAATGTTATTTTTAGCAATTTGCGCAGTATCTGGGTTGAGTTCAACTGTATAAATCTTTCCATTTTCTGTTAAATGGCGTGAAAAATTAAGTGCTGAATACCCTATTGCTGTACCTATTTCTAAAATGCTTTCTGGTTTTTTTATTTCAAGTATTGTCTCTATTAGCTCCAATGATTTATCTTGTAAAATAGGCACAAAATTGTCTTTAGCATATTGCTTAATTTCACTCATTTTATTAGTATATTCACTACTATTCATTGTCATCCCTCATACTATAAATTCTTTCCATCAGTTCTTCTGTGAGTCTGCGTCTTACTACTTTATTTTCTTCTTCACTACATTTCACATCAACACTCATTGGTTTTCCAAATTTAACTTTATATTTTTTAAATAGTCCCTGTTTTTCCGTAATATGGACTGGTATTATATCCACACCTGCTATTTCTGCAATACAAACAGCTCCATCTTTTGCCTTTACGCCTTTTTTGTTAGCTTTTCTTGTTCCCTCAGGAAATATCAATAAATTTTTCTTTTCTTCCGTTATTACACGTGAGGCGTGTAATACTGCCTTAACATCCTTTTTACCTCTTTCAATTGGAAAAGCTCCACACGCAGTAACAACTTCTTTTACAATAGGTTTTTTAAACAATTCTGCTTTAGCCATAATTGCAAGATTATCTATTACGTTCATAATGTATGCGGGATCTAACGCACCAACATGATTGGCAGCAAAGACATACAATTTTCCTTTATCTATGTTTTCTAAACCAATATACTCAGTTCTATGTACTACATTACTCACAAACTTTTTTAAAAAATTAACTATTCCTACTAACATTCTAAAGTTCTAACCCTCTTTTTCTTGCTATATCTATTATTTCTTGTACAACTTCTTTAAGTGTTAAATTAGTTGAATCTATCTCAATTGAATCTTCTGTTTTTATTAGAGGCGAAACATCTCTTGTCATATCTGCCCTATCTCTTTCGTTTATACTTTTTAAAACTTCTTCAAATGATATACTTTCACCCTTAGCAATTAAATCTCTTTGTCTACGATGTGCCCTCTCTTCAGGAGTAGCAGTAAGATATATTTTAACTTCAGCTTCAGGTAAAACTATTGATGTTATATCTCTTCCTTGCATAACTACACTTTGTTTTGATGCTAAACTCCTTTGAATTGTTGTAACCTTTTCTCTAACATCAGGTATTTTTGCGACAACTGCTGTAGCTTTACTTACCTCAGCACTTCTTATTTCATTTGTAACATTTTTTCCTTCCAAATACACATTATCATGATCTAGATGTACATCTACATCTTTTGTATTTCTAATTACTGAAGATTCATCATATATATCCACATTATGTTCTAAACAGTATAGAGTTAAAGCCCTATATATAGCCCCTGTATCTACTACAAGTATCTTAAGAGACTTGCCTATAGCTTTTGCCACTTCGGTTTTACCAGAAGCGCATGGACCATCTATTGCAATTTTATACATAACATGTACCTCCAATTAAAGAATTTCTCTTTATTTTTTTCATCAAGTATGATATCATATATCTAGCACAAAGTAAAGATTAAGGTGATTTATTTGAATAGTGAAAATTATATATTTGACAAAAAACTAATTGTATTATTTATCTTAAAAGAGACAAAAAATTCATTGTCAATAGACCAAATAGCAAAAATGTGCTCTGAATTTGAAGATATTACTTACTTTGATATATGTTCATATGTTGAAGAGCTCCAAAGAAACGGTTACATTTCTGAGACATATCAAGATAATAAAAGCTATTACTCCCTGACTAGTACAGGGTTTGAAATATTATCCGAATTATTAGAGCTGGTTCCTGGCATAAATTTGCTTAACATGAAAAACCTGCTTAAATTACAAATTGAAGATTACAAAGTAGATTATGAAATAGACACAAATATAATTCCAATAAAAGCTGATGAGTACAAAGTAGGTTGCTATATAAAAGATGGTTCGGATGAGTTAATCAATATAACAATATACGCTGGAGATAAAGATCAAGCCAAAAAGATTTCTAATCATTGGAAAGAAAATGCAAATGATATATATGGCAAAATAATAGAGCTTATGACCGAATAGGTCACAAGCTCTATTTTGTTATATTTATTCTTTTTTCTTTTTACTTTTCTTTTTTACACTTTTATTTAAGCTAAATACATTTAATGCAATTCCGACACCATTTATAATGATTTCAGCTTTGTTTATTCCTACTCCCTTGCCAATAGCCTTGCCACCAACTGTCACAGCGGCGACAACAGCACTCATTACAAGAGAAACAATAATAACATCGGCATTAAGAAGAGCGCTAACCTTAACCGCTATAAGCGCTGATGCACTTCCTGATACGATACCACACATATCTCCCATCAAGTCATTACAAAAGTTAGTTGCCTTATCTTTGGATTTCAACAGTTTTATCGCCTGTTTTGCTCCCTTAGACTTTCTTGCTGCTTTTGCATGAAATGGAGCTTCATCACAAGTAGCTATAGCCATACCTATTATATCAAAAGCAATACCTATTGCTATTATAACTATCAATATAATAATTGCAAAAGGCAAGTTCATCTTTTCAATTACAGTATTTGAAAAGCCACCCAAAGCTAATGCTAATGTAAATGTAATTATAAACATGGAAATAATCCATTTCGTATTTGATTTCATTTTATTCCTTTACTATATATGTTATGGCAATACAAATTAAGTAAATTTTGCGGCTTAGGTCAAGTCGGATTTCCCTAGCTTTCACTACTTGTTACCTCATAGCGGTTTCCCTTTAAAAAAGCTATCTAGTTGTTGCCAATCTAGTTACTCGATTACCACTTAGTCCACACTTCAATCCTTAATGTATCCACATGTATTGTGACAGTCTAGAGGTTTTCCCTGGCAGAAGAAATATTACTCTTATTCGCTTTTGCAAAACTAGTTTCAAAACAAAGATTAACAGTTTATCCCAAAGTTTCACTCACGACCAGCTACAATCATATAGTACTCTCTACATGAAGGGTTACACTACTTTATACCAAGTGACGACTAAAACAAAGGCATTTTACTCTTGTATGCCATTACAAGACTACCTAAGTTTCAACTCTCGTACAAACGCCCTAATCTGGGCGAAAAAAGCATCTATACAAGATGTCATTATTTGCTATACAATGGATTTTTAGCCCCATCTTAAAGTAATTATTCTGACTAGAATACTGTGCCATACAGTATATATTATACTACTTTATGCCATTTTTGTCAAATAGATTACTATTTACACTAGTATGCTAAAAGACTCTCTAACTTACTAGAGAGTCTAGAATATATTTTTATTTTATGTAAAGTGCGACACGGAACCCACAGTCGACATTCGTATATGAAGGGCCAGTGTTACCAAAGCGACAACTTACACAACAGTCGGTTGCAGAGAATATATAGCTGCCTCCACGGAGGACACGGAATTCAGCAAGAGAATTACACTCCACTGTCCATTCCCATACATTTCCTGCTAAATCATATATATTTTTAGCTTTCCATGCTTCATTTCTTCCTGTTGTATAATTCATATATATGCTATCACTTTTGTACAAGTATCGGTTGTATTTGTTTTCTCTCCATGGCCAATTTCATAGTATCTATTAGTTTTGAATAATCACAAACTAAAGATTTTGGCTTTTTAATTTCGTCATCCTGACCAAAAGGTACAAAATAAATATTTTTTGTATTTAAAAGTCTTCCTATATTCTCTGCATTTGCACCCAATCCATCATTTGTAGACAAAGCTACCACAATAGGTTTATTTTGCCTTAAATGACTTTTAGCAGCCATAAGTACAGGTGTATCCGTAATTCCATTTGCAAGTTTTGCTAAAGTATTTCCCGTGCATGGTACAATAACTAATAAATCTATTAAAGCTTTTGGTCCTATCGGCTCAGCTTTAGCTATTGTATCAATAATATCGTTACCTGTTAAATCATTAAGCTTTTTTCTAATTTCTTTTGGTGTAGAAAACCTATTTGCATCGGAAATAACTGTAAACGAAACTATTGGAATTATTTTATTTACGCCATTTTCATTCATATCATTTGTAACTCCATCTAATTTACTAAAGTTACAAAAAGAACCTGTTACGCCAAGTCCTACATTGATTCCATTAAGTTGATTCATAACATTCCTCACCTAATGTATTATATGTAGAACTAAGTTAACAGGTTCTAAATACTTAAAACTTTCTGAATAATCCTATAACCTTGCCAAGAATTTGAACATCCTTCACAATTATTGGATCCATAGTGTCATTTTCGGGTTGAAGTCTTACATGATCCTTTTCCTTATAAAAAGTTTTAACAGTCGCTTCATTATCTATCATTGCTACTACTATTTGACCATTTTCAGCCGTTTGACATTTAGATATTATAACATAGTCACCGTTATATATACCCACATTTATCATGCTGTCTCCTTTTACCTTAAGCATATATGTAGCTTCAGATTGGTTTGTCTTTTTTAGCAAACTAGTAGATATTCTAAAATAATCTTCAATGTTTTGTTCAGCCAAAATTGGAGCTCCAGCAGCAACGTTTCCTACTAAAGGAATAGATACACTGTCTATATCTTCTGGTTTCTCACTCGAGATGTTAGTAAGTTTTAAAGCTCTAGTTTTTAAATTAGTTTTTTCCAACTCTCCTTTTTCGGCAAGTCTATTTAAATACATATGAACAGAAGATGTAGATTTTAGTCCAACTGCCTTACATATTTCTCTTACAGAAGGTGGATAACCATTTTCATTAACTTGCTTTTTTATAAAATTAAGAATATTAACCTCATTTTGATTCAAAGTATCGGTATTTTTCACTAAATTTACCTCCTAAACTAACGTTTGCTAAATTATATAATATGAATATATGTTTGTCAACTATTATTAAATAAAATTGCCAATAAATTTGTCAACCTATTATTATCGCACTAGGCACAAACTAGCCATCCTTAGAAATGTCTAAAGATGGCTAGCTCTTCACAATAAGTAGTTTTAAAGGGTTTTATTTTGTCAATCGTCTATGCGGACTAAAAACTATTCTGTTTTACTTGTATCCTTATCGGTTTTAGAAATTTTAGCCGTCTTTTGTTCCTTTGAGCTATCAGACTTCAAAGCTTCCAGGCCTGCACCTATAGACTTAGAAATATCTGCTACCTCATCGGTAACATTGCGACCATTTAAAGCCGTATTTTCAGCATTCAGTACCTTCATAAGTGCAGGTATTTGAGACAATGTATCAATTAGTACATTGCCTGTTCCACTTCCGGATGCTCCAGGCAAACTTCCTCCGCCAATATTCACGAACTCAGCGTTCTGACCAATATTAGCCATGATTTCTGCCTGTGCTGTTGCAATTTTGATTGAAGCATCCATCTGAATCTTGAGCTTCTCAATTTCAAAGTTAACCTTTTCATTTGAAGCTCTAGCTTCAGCTATAGCTCTTTCACCTTCGGCTTCAGCAATTTTCTTAGCTTTTATACCGTCTGCCTCAGCAAGTGCCTTTGCCTTTATTACATCAGCCTCTGCTTGACCTTCGGCTCTACTCTTGGAAGCTGCCGCCTCTGCTGTTTTCTTCACTGCTTCAGCCTCATTCGTTGCAACTTTAACATGAGCTTCTGCTTCCGTAGTAGCTACGTCTGCTCTACCCTGAGCTTCTTTACGTGCTGCTTCTGCTTCTTTTTCTGCGACATGAATTTTAGCATCGGCCTCAATAGCCATAACATTCGCTCCTGCCTCAGCTTTAACCCTCATGGTTTCTTTTTCAGCTTCTGCGCATGTTATTTTAACTTCTCGTTCTTTTTGAGCCGCAAGATTTGCCTGCTCCTGACGAGTTATTTCTACTGCACCTTTGCGCTCTTCAACTTCTTTTTGCCGAATAGTAGCTTGAAGCTCCTTGGCAATTTCAGCATTGGCGTTAGCCGTATCTGTTTCCGTTTTGAATTGCGCAAGTTTCATATCTGTTTCTTTGCGCTTTTCTTTTTCGGTTTGCTCAGCATTCATTCTAGCGATTTCCGCCTCTTGTTTGGCCTCGGCTTCTGAAATTTCAGCATCTTTTGCTGCTTCTGCCTGCTTTTGACGTGTGATTTTGTCAACCTCAGCCTTTTTAATATCTGCCTGTTGACGTTTATCTGCCGCATCAATTGCAGCGATATTATCGAAATAACCGTTGTTGTCAGTAATATCCTGAATATTTAGAGATATTAACTCCAATCCCATATTATCAAGTTCATCACTTACACCGGTCTGAATTCTCTTTTTGAATTCTTCCTTATCTCTTAATATCTGTTCAGGAGTCATAGCCGCCACAACGTCTCTTACCGCGCCCATAAGGGTTAACCTTACATCATCAATAATACCTTGATTTCCTCTTTCTTTAAATGAAATTATAGCTATTCTAAGTTTTTCAAGGTTTGACGCACAGGGCCTGATCTGAGCAGTCCAGTCACAAACAACAGGAACTGCTGTAGAAGTTTTAATTTCATCAGAATCTGCGGGAACAGTTAGCATGCACAAATCAAAGTAACTTGCTTTCCGGAATATTGGAATTACAAATGCTCCTCCAGACACCTTAATTATAGGTTTTTTTCCACCCGTAATTATAAGTGCCTTATCAACATCGGCCACTTTGTATATTGACATCAAAAAGACTATAATTGCTATAACACCTACAACGCCTAACCCAATCGGAATAACATAATTCCATATATTGCCCATAATACTTTTCCTCCATGTTAAAAACTCATTTTAAACTACTTATCATAAATTTCTCATACCTCCAACATAATTATATGATTGAAATACCAATAAAACCCTTGAGTATTATACTACGAATTAACATAACGTGTCAAGTTAGAGGTATGATGTAAACGTCTGTATTCACATCATACCTTTTTACAATACTAATATAAAATTATGCTTTTTGCTCCTGAATTATATAATCACAAATATGGCTTGCAGCATATCTATCTATATTTTTTTGTTGATTCAAAACCATTGCATTTCGTACATCTTCATTTTGTAAAATCTGCTTTGTTGCTTTAATTATTTCTTCTACATTATCACAAGATATGCTCATTCCGTGATTTTGAAAAAAAGTCGCATTTTTTGTCTCACATCCTGGTATTGGCATAGTATGTATAAGAGGAATATTTGCCGTGCATATCTCAGTTGTACTAAGCCCTCCTGGTTTAGACAACACCACGTCGCTAACTCTTACATATTTATACACCTCTTTAGTAAATAGAAATGGTTTTACTCTATCACAATTATATTTACTTTCTATATTTTCCTTTATATTCTCGTTATTTCCACAAGCTACTAATATACTATATTCATCACTCACACTTTTATCCAAACCCTCTACTATATCCTCTACTTTTCCAAATCCCATACTTCCAGACATAACTAATATATACTTCTTGTTGTGATCTAGATGTAAATCATTTATTAGTTCGGCCCTCTCTATACTTCTTGTATAATTATCTGACACAGGTATTCCCATAGGTAAGAGTTTCGTTTTATTTACACCTTTTGTTAAAAAGTCTATTTTCAAATCTTTATGTGGAATTATAAAACAATCTGGAACAACCTCTTTCCAAAATGGTATACATTCATAATCCGTTGCTATAACCGCAAAATGAATGCTGTGTTTTTTATTTAAGGATGTTAATGCTTGGGCTGGAAATAGATGAGTAGCAATAACATAATCATATTCATTATTTATAATATACTGATATAGCTTTTTCTTAGTCATACTATTTACAGTATATACAGGCGACGTAAGTGGTGTCTTGTCATAAAGCTCTCCTAACCTGTACACACCTTTAAAATACTTTCCGTTATCACTAGTAGTTTTAACATATGCTTTATTTACTACAGCTGCTATTTTATGATTAAAAATATCCAAGTATTCTTTTACATCACATGGAATACTTCTTTTGTCGAACTGTTCTTTCATAGCATAAGCAGCTGCATTATGCCCTCCACCAGTACTACAAGACAGAATTAATACTTTCATATTTAAACTTTACCTCCGAAAATATTTTCATATATCATATAAATTAACACTCTATTTTACAAAGTATTCATAAATATTTTTTAGATTATTTTCATCTTTAAACCTATTCTCCATAGGACACATGCCAGTTTTATCTGAATTTTGTATATACTCCACTAAGTTATTATAGCTATATTCAATACCATTTTCTTCTAAAATTGGTAATGCAATCTTACTTAATGTATCCGCATATATAGTCATTACTCCAGCCATAACAAATATACTTGCCGCTACTTTTCCAATAACTTTATCTGCAACTTCAGCACCTCTTAATGCATCTTTGTTTTCCTTTAGGATGTTTACAATATCTATTATTCTTTGACTAAAATACTCTTCACATTTTCCATCTGCATACTGCACAACTAGGCTCGCGTTATCTTCATATAATTTATCTACTATATAATTATTTTTCATCTAAATCTAAACCTTTCTTTAAAGCAGATGCCAGCAATGGTACTATCATAAGTTGAATTAACAAACCTGGCCATCCTGTCTTTACAAGAGATACAATAGATACTTTACTTACTGTAGCTCCAAACATTTTTATACATAGTAGTACTAAACCAGAATAAATAAGTCTTCCACTTATCATAGTCATAATTAAAGATACATAACTATTGAATTTCTTTCTAAAAAGACTTAATAAAACGCCATATATACATAATTCTACTAACATAAATGGTAGCTTTTGAATATTAGGCATACCAGTAACAGCATAGCTAAATACTATAGATGTACTTGCTACTAATATAGCACTAGGGCCTCCAAAAACTAAAGCCGCAAGAAGTACTGCTATATGCATTGGCAAAAATGTTGCTCCTGCTGTGCTTCCTAAAAACAAGTGAAATAACTGTGGTAATGTTACTCCCACTGCTGCCAAAACTACAGTACCTACTACATACTTTACTTTCCTTGCTGAAATATTTTTTAATAATTTTTTTATACTAAATTTTGTTGTTTCTTCCATAAAATTCCTCCTACAAATTTTCCTTTGTCTCCGGAAATAAATCATAAACACAATGTCCTAAAAGTTCATCTATATAGTCTTTTAGCTTATACGTTTCTATCACATGGTATTGAGTATTAGGATACGCCCCCCTTCTAATTAAAATATCTATAAGTCTTTTGTCTACTGTCAAAATCTTACTTGTGCACATAAGGTCACATAAATTAATTATTTTATCATATATAGAATACTCATAATCTTTCAAAAAATTCTGTAAAAACTCTGTCACTGGAGGTACTCCACCAGCAGTACAATACACATCATTATTAAGATATGAATGTGTTAAACATATTCTACAATACTCGTCATCGACGCCCAATTCTTTCAAATAATTATAGCCGTTTATAGCGTGATTATGAAAGTCTCCTATTCTCTTTCCTATATCATGTATATATCCTAATGTTTTAGCTTTTTCTCCATCCAAATTTAAAGCATCAGCAATAACTGAAGCCGCTCTTCCAACACATATTGAATGCTCTATCCAATTGGTATTTGGAGTTATATTTCTTGCTTCATCTAGTAATTTTAATGCCATATCGCTTGTTAGTTTCATATTACCACCTAATTATTATACTTTCTATAAAAAAGATTAGCAACTTACAAAATTGTGTAGCCAGTAAGTTGCCTCCAAATGGAGCAGACAATGGGAATCGAACCCACACTATAAGCTTGGGAAGCTTAAGTTCTACCACTAAACTATGTCTGCATGTTTTTATTTTGAGTAAGCCTATATTATGACTTTTTCCTCTTCACGAAGATATTATATATGAATTATTATTCCATTTCAATTATAGAACAACAATTTTTTAATTTAAATATGATAATGCAACTTGGTGCATTTTTGTCCACTTTTTTGCACCTTTAGTCACCAATTACAAAATATAATAAAAATAATAAAAGCCCTACAATCATTGCGAATGTAAGACTTTATCTGGAGCAATGACATGGGTCATTTGCGAAAAAATAGAAACAAGTAATTGATTAAAT
>USES01000020.1 GCA_900553785.1 uncultured Clostridium sp. | reverse complement strand
TAAAATAAATGGACAAAAACAGTTTTAAATTTTGCACGTAAAAAGGCCTATGATTCACACACGCACTTTATCGCATGCAAAGCATAGGCCAATATATTTTGGTCTTGAAAAAACTATTTAGAAGGCTGTTGCCCCCCCCCGTTTACATAATTTTCCAACTGTTTCATTTTCTTTTGTTTTCTCCTTTACTTCTATCCATTTTATACCAAATATTTTATATTTACAAGTACTTTTATATATTTTTAATATATAGAAATCCTCTTTATACCAATTGGAGTATTTGTTTTATCATCAGTTTCAACAACAATACCATTTAGCATACCTGCCTCATTACTGCACTCGTATTTTACTTTTTCTCCTGTTATAAATCGTTCAAGAGCAATGTCTGTTCTAAGTCCTATTACACTATTTTTAGGTCCTGTCATTCCTACGTCTGTAATATATGCCATTTTACCATCTAAAATCTCTTCATCTGCAGTTTGAACGTGAGTATGAGTACCGAACAAACACGTTATATCATTTTTTAAGAATTGTCCCATAGCCTTTTTTTCAGCAGTAGCTTCAGCATGGAAGTCTAAAAATATATAATCTACACCTTTTTGTTTTATTTCTTCTACTACATTTTTTATAACTTTAAATGGGTCATCTATGAAATCTCCGTTAATTTCATACAAATATACTTTTCCCAATAAATTTACAACAGCAATTTTTTTCCCTGATCTTTCAACTATGCAATAGCCTTTTCCTTCTAGATTTGTTACATTAGCTGGAATTATGAGCCTTGGCTCTCTTTTATAAAGTATAGCAGCCTCTTTGCGATAATACAAATGGTTTCCCATTGTAATTACATCGGCTCCAAAACTATATATTTCTTTCATTTCTTTTTCTTTTAAGCCTCTACCACCAGTAGCATTTTCACCGTTTACTATACAAAAATCTATATCTTCTTTTTCTTTTATATTACGCAAATATTTTCTCAATACGTTAATTCCACTTTGTCCAACAACGTCGCCAATTATTAAAAACTTCATATTATTCCTCTTTCCTTATTGTACAATTATATCACATCCAATGCTTTTTTCATGTCTAATACAACAGAATCTATAGTTGTACTTCGTATGTACTTATTTTGCCTTGTTAATGCATCAATATATGTCTTTAATATACTTTCATACATATTGTACGCTACCTTATTCTTAGGGCCCAATTCTATTATCCTGTTTGTAAGTTTTAGAGCATAATTTAGATAAAACGCATATGCCACTTCATCATTTTCAAAGTTATTACTCATTATTTCTGAATACCTAATATAATTTTCAAAATAGCATATTGCCACCTTTTCTATAGCATATTTGTTATAATACTCACATTCTACCATATTATCTGCATTTGCTTTTTGGCGCAATATATACTCTGCAAGAATCGTACTTGCATTGTCTTTTTCACTTTCTTCTATAGCGTTTAGGGCAACTGACTTTAATGTATCTATATATGCATAATACGTTGAATCTAGCTCAACCATATAATTTATATTGTACCTATCTAACTCTACTTTTTTCTCAAGTAAAGTCAATTTTTCGTACAATTCATCATCATAATTTTCAGAAGTCTCATCAACATCCGGAAGTTGTATCATACTAGCTTTGTAAACGTCTATCATATACTTAGACATGATACACAAAACAATACCAATAATACAAAAACCACCTAGTTTTAGCATAGCTGCTAAAGACTTATTATCCGACTTATATTCATATGTTTTTTCAGTACCGGAATTAATTGCCACATTTGAACATATCCCTATAATCACTGCTAGTATATATGTAACTACTGCAAATGAAAATATTAAATCAAATGTCCCCATTATGTATAAAGATAAAATAGATAACAAATACGCAATATTCGTGTTATCTGTCTTAAACAGCGCAAAGCATAACCATAAAACCATAATTTGTATTAGCACATAAGATATTCCTCCAATTATCCCAGTTTCAACAAGTGATTGAATAAAACCACTGTGAGCTTCTGAGGATATGTAAGACTTATCCTGAACACTCTGGTAGCAAAGTTTAAACCCTTCTCCACCTAATCCTACAAAAGGAGATGTTTTCCATAACTTAAGCCCATCCTTGTAATAGTTAATTCTTAATGTGTTATTTAAATCTAATACAAAATCTGTCTTTATTCTGTAAGCTAATCTATCAGGAATAAAAGCATAGGATAAAGCTATGTTTTTTTCATTAACTTTGGCATTATTCACAATAACATATCCATTGCTCACATTAAACTCTATTTGTACATACTTAATGTTTTCTGTTATATTGATAGTCTGGCTAAAGTGTCCTTCACTCAAATCTTTTTCATCTATATTTACAATTTCTTCTGGTTTGTATGTATCATATATTTTTGTTATAACTATGTTGTATTTAGTATTGTCATTCTGTTTTGCAATATCAAATGAAAAGTTATTATCACCTATATTTAAGTCATTTAGCCTTACAACTTTTGTTGCATTAGACACTTTCAATTCTCCTGGCATCATTATTACTAGTAAAAAAATAGCAATAAGTACGATTCCAATATAAACAAAAACTCTTTTATCTTTTATAGCAATACTTTTAATTTTTTCAAAAAAACTATATATATAATTTTTCTTAGTGCTAAATATACCAATAACAGCTGCAACTACTACATACAAAGCATACACAATGTATAAAGTGCCTCTATCTACACACGATGAAATTATTCCTGCCATAACAAGACTTAAAGCATAAATAATTACACTTAAAATTGCATGCCCTAATTTTTGAGATTTATAATAAAAAGTACACCAAACTATAGTTAACGTAAGAGTTATTACAAGAGCCATTCTCGATGTTGTAAGAAACACCACACTTTGTAATAAAACACCTAAAAATATATAATATGCCTTACCACTTTCATTAAACTTGTATAATGAAATATTTATACCAATAATCATTAAAATAGCTGCTACATTCGCATATTGTACTATAGAAGACACTACACTTCCGTTAGAAGGTAAATAATTGATAGGTAAACCTATTTTTTCTATTATCCTATAAGTTACCTCATCTAACCCAAATACTGCTGTAATACAAGAAATTATAAGAATAAGATTTAAATAAATCTCTTTTTTCTTACTAGTTCTAACTATAAAATATACAATACTTGTACTAGCGTATCTTATAAACTCAAAAATACTATTTTCTAAACTTACATACTTCCTAAACACGATTGGTAATAGATATGAAATTGGAAGTGCTATCATAGCAAAATCTAATATAGTTACAAGTTTGTTTTTCTTAATCACGCCATTTTCTTTAATATTTAATATTATCTTAATAATCACGTAAATAAATCCAATTACACAAATTACTGTAACTGGGAATAATATATCTTCCTTGTAAAAACCACCTTTTGAAATTGTAACTACCAAAAGTAATACGCAAATAATAACATCCAATACTTTTTGTATTTTTTCTTTCACGTTCTGCCTCTTTTCTCTATAAATTATATATCAACCACAACATTTTTTCAACACAGCGTACTTTTTGCGACACATTTTATTGATTTGGAGTATTTTTTTTAATATAATAACTGTATGAGAAGTTTTTATGTAAAAGAAAATAACAACAAATATGCAAATCAAAGTATATATAAAGTATTAAGAAACATCTATCCTGCTTTAAGCCAAGGAAATCTAAATAAAGTATTTAGATTAAAAGACGTTAAGGTAAATGGAATACGTGTATCCAAAGACTATACTTTACAATATAATGATTTAGTTGAAGTATATTTAACAGATGACATACTTTTTGGAAAACCAACAAGTATTGACACTATTTATGAAGATGACAATATTATAGTAGTTTTCAAACCAGCTCGCATTCCTTCTTGCAATGAAAACCATAAATATAACGAAAACGACGTATATCTCGAAAAAATAGTAATGGACAAATTTGGAAAAAGTATTAAAATTTGTCATAGATTAGATACCAATACTGAAGGATTAGTCATATTTTCTAAAAATGATTTAGCACACAAAGAAATTCTAAGCTCATTTAAAAATCATATAACCGAGAAAAAATACATAGCTTTTGTATATGGTAAATTACAAAAGAAATCTGACAAACTGGAAGCATACTTGCTAAAAGATAAATCTACATCAACTGTAAAAATCTTTTCTCAACATGTTAAAAATAGCGAAAAAATCATCACTGAATACAGAAGTATAGATTACATACCTTCATATAATATATCCATCATAGAGGTCGTTTTACACACAGGTAAAACTCACCAAATACGTGCTCATTTAAGCTTTATAGGTCATCCTATTATAGGAGATCCAAAATATTCTACAAATGAAATAAACAAAAAATTTAAACTTAGCTATCAAGCTCTTGTGGCGTATTATTATAAATTCAACTTTCCAAAAGGATCTATACTTTACTATTTAAATTCAAAACAAATTAAATTAAATGAAGATGTCATTATCCAAAAAATAGCAGAAAAGTTATAAAACTTTCTGCTATTTTATCTCTTTAACAATCACCCCACATGCAATTCTTTTTCCAGAATTTCCTGAAGGTTGCGTTGTAATATCATCAAAATTTTTATGGATTATAACGGACTTACCAATAACATCATCAGGTTTAAATCTATCGGAATAATATATCATGAACGAATACCCATTGTTTGAGTATATCATTGGTAAATCTCCTGTGTGATTTGGATGTAACTCATCCTCCATAGTAAAATGTTCACCTGCATTTTTAAACGGATCTTCCAAATCTCCTTCATCACAATTTCCATTTTCGTGAATATGAAATCCCCAAAAATTATTTTTTTCACTCTGAGGCAATCCCATTACTTCTAACTTAATTATTGTTCCGTTTGCCCATGAATAAAAACATACTGTACCGTAAACTTGACTATCCTCTGTTCCGCCCTTTATATGTGCGACTGCACATGGCTTTGCTTGTATTCTCTCTACTATTTTCAAATTTATCACCTAAATTATTTATATACAATTAGCCTGTACAGTATTAGTAATTTATTTTAATATATTAAATATAATGTTTTTAGGGTGATTATATGATTTCATGTGCAGTAATAGGAGCAACTGGTCTTGTTGGCTCAACTTTTTTAAAACTAATAGAAGAAGTTAAGCCCAAAATTGATCGTTTTGTCTTCTTTTCATCAAAACGTTCTGCGGGGAAAAAAATAACTGTATTAGACACTGAATATACAGTTCAAGAATTAACCAAAGATTCACCAAAAGAAAAGTTTGACTTTGCCATGTTCTTTGCAGGAGGCAAAATATCCGAAGAATATGCCAAAATCTTTGTAAAAAATGGCACTACAGTAATAGATAATAGTAGTTTCTTTAGAATGGATCCTGATGTACCTTTAATAGTTCCTGAAATAAATCTATCAGCAATTGGTTCTCACAAACTAATTGCTAACCCAAATTGTTCTACTATTCAAGCCGTTGTTGCATTGTATCCATTACACAAAAAATATACTATTAAAAGGATTGTATATTCTACTTACCAAGCAGTATCTGGTGCTGGCAAAAAAGGAATAGATGATCTAATAAATACTTCAAAGGGACTAGAAAACGCTAAATTTCCACACAAAATATATAACAACTGTATTCCTCACATTGATGACTTTACTCCAGATGGGTATACAAAAGAAGAACTTAAAATGATAAATGAAACTCACAAAATTTTTAATGATAATGATATAAAAATTACGGCAACTTGCGTGAGAGTTCCAGTTATGAATTGCCACAGTGAAAGTATAAACATTGAATTTGAAAATGACTTTGATATCCAAGATATAAAACAATTACTTGCTAACAGCCCTGGCATTATTCTTGAAGATGATTCAAGGTTTAATATATATCCACTTAATGAATTTGCAAATAATACTGATGACGTAATAGTTGGAAGAATTCGTAGAGATTTTAGTGTAAAATATGGAATAAATTTGTGGGTAGTTGCAGATAACATTAGAAAAGGTGCGGCATCAAATGCTATGCAAATTCTTTTAAGTCTTATTTAGCCTTGAAAATACAGTCTTTTTATGTTATACTTTTTATGATGAATATATATATGCTCAAATAAATTTATTGGGAGGAATTAAAATGAAATGGTACATTCGGCACTTTGACAAGAAAAGTTTTTGGAATTTTGCCTTAAAAGGTAGGGTGTTTTTCTATCAGAAGAAGTTTGGCTTTTATGCAATGAACGCTAGACCTTCAATATACCTAAAAAAGTTTTCGAAAAAAATTAAAACCATTACAATAGTTAAAAGTGACTATGAATACGAACTATGCGCAAGTGACAATGATTACTATGACTTAGACGAAAGTGATTTAATACAAGTTGAATACACTGATGGCAGTGTTAAAATTGCAAATATACTTTTTAACCCAATTACCAACTCGTATTACTATCGTTAAGCTTGTAAGTCAAAGCATAAAAAATGAACACATATTTGTGTTCATTTTTTATGTTTAAATTTACTTATTCTTTCCAAACAAGCTTACTGTTACGATTCCTGTAGATACAGTACACAATGCCATAATCGCATACGTTGAAATAAATGGTATAACTGTTAAGGCGTACAAAACTAAATATATAGCAAATAATAATCCCAATTTCTTTATTAACGCATTTTCTTCGTATTTCTTTATCACATTGTATTTTATTGCTTCAAAGATAACTGCGCCAACTATCATAACAGATAACATACAACATGCAACAATATATGCGATATACACAATTAACAATGGTACTCCTATAATCCATAACCCTAATATACTAGCAATAACTAGTAGCATTGCAACCAATATTGAAGGTAACAAGACTGCTGCTCCTGATAAAACTACATTAACAGATTTACCTTTTATTTTATTTAACGCTTTAGTAAACATGTTATCGTCTTTGCGAAGGAATATATATCCTACGGCTGTAAATATAACAACTGTAGTTACGCCAGTTATTATAATGTCTTTAACTTCACTTTCATTTTCACTCATAGAATCTATCTCTACAACTGCATTAGGATATTTTTCAAGTAGTTTTGACATATCCGCATCTGTCTTTACAAATATATCTCCACCAACAGTACCGTTTTCCACATTTAAAGATTTTGTGCTTACTCTCAAGCTCTTTCCAACCTTACCCGTAATTGTACATTCATTACTTGCATGGGCTATAACACTACCGTAAACGTCACCTTCTATCTTCAAATTTTGAGTTGATACAAGAATATCTCCATGAATTTTAGCGCTATCTTTTATAACAATATTAGGTGCCCAAATAACTGTATCGCCTGTTATTTCTCCCTCAATTATAACATTTTGAGACACTATTATTGGATAATCTATTTTTCCCTTAATAGTTATACTATCTGTGTTATACATCATATGCAAACCCTTTAAATTTCCTAATACTTCTATTTCCTTCTGAGCCATAGTAATACCTGAATGGGCTATATCTGTATCTAAAATAACTTTCATACCAGATATTGAGTTTATAAATGGTATTGTAGCACTTTTGTGTTCACTAGATTTATATATAGTATCTGTGCCTACATTTCCCATTGCTTCGCTATAAATATTCACATTCATAAGCTCTTCTGCATTCACAAAACTAAACATACTAAATAGTGATAAAACCATTAAGCTTAATAACAATAATTTTTTCTTCATTTTGTTTCTCCTCTTTTTTATTCATATATTATATCACAAACAAACAAAATGACAAGAAAAATTAGAAAATTACACAGCTTCGTTAATAGAACTTGCTATAATTTCAGATATTTTTAGAATAACTGCGTCAATCTCCTTTGGAGTAACTATATAATTCTCTGTTTCAAGAATATTTGCAATTTTATTATATCTGTTTTCACTATATAATAGTTCTAAAGTCTTATTACTTGATGATTCAACATCATTTGTATAGTTTTTAATCTCATCATCAATACTCGTAATAACCTTATCTATTGCATCATTAGTTATAGTAGCCATATCTGTTACTGTTGGTACACCGATAGCAATTACTTTTCTACCTAAAGTTTTCTCATTTAATCCCTCTCTTGTATTGCCTACTCCCTGTCCCGGCGTTATTCCTGTATTACTAAGCTGTATTGTTTTTCCAACTCTTGATACACTCATTGAAGCGAGACTATCTATTGCAATTATTATATCCGGATTAACATTTTTAGTTACTGCCTGTATTATCTCTTCTGTTTCAATTCCTGTTGTTCCAAGTACACCAGGAGATATAACACTTATTTCATTTACCGGCTCAGTAATTAAATCTTTCGCGTATTTTAAAAGATGTCTAGTTACATTTACATATGAAGCCACCTTAGGTCCTAATGCATCCGGAGTTATATTTATATTACCAAGCCCAACTACCATTACAGATTTAAATTCAGTTCCGTATAAGTGACTTTATTTGTTCACTTAAACTTTTTATAATCTTTTGTTTTACTTCATCTTGCAAATATTCGACCTCACTAATTTCCACAGTTATATACTTTCCTATTTCTTTGTCTACAGCTTTACTACCATTTTCATTTAATACATCTACCACAGTCGTAGTGAAACCCTCTTCTTCATTACTTGTTACTTTAATTCCATCTATTTGAGTTAAATTGTTAACTCTTTTGTATGTGTCCACTCTCTCATCAGCCATATCTGTTCTAAAATTCAAATATCCTCTGTTCATATAATCGCCTCGAACTTATTATGTGCCACAATAATACTGGTTATTTACACGTATTTTTTTTAATGCAAAAATTTTTGTTGTACTTTGTCGCTTTTTGATGTATATTTTATTAGGGAGAGATTGCACATGGAAAAAACAAAAGAAGTATTTTTTAACAAAAAGCAAAGAATTATTAGAGTTATAACTGTATTTTTAGCAGTAATACTAGCTAACTTTATTATATATTTATCACTTATTATAACAGACAGTCAAAAATTATATAACACAATTATTAACAACGCTAGTAGCAATTCCATCATAGAATACAGTCCAAAATTCAAATATTTATATATATCTAAAAAAGCCCAAGATACATTAAATAAATGTAATTCTCAACTTATACTTAATAATATAGATTTCTCATTATATATAAATAATGATTTTTATGGAATGTTAAGTCTACCCTCAGTTAGTAAAACTAATTTGACCATAGATAAATCAAATTATGCTGGAATTAAAGTTAAATTTAATGACAATAAACCATTTGAAAAAATAAAAATAAATAATAATTTTTTAGGAAGTATTTTTTCTAACTCTAACGCTTTGGATATATATACAAAAAGTAATGGAAATCTTACTAAACATTCAACCATACCACAAGGAAATGAAATCATTATTGATGCTTTTAATTGCTACATAGTATATATTCCTGCAATCGACATAGAAATACCAGAAAATATAACGGTATATAGAGGTAAGGATGTAAATATAAATTACACAATTAAGCCTGCTAATTCTACCAATAGCACCTTAACTTTTTCAAATTATGATTCTGCTATTTTAAATATAGAAAACGAGACTTTTACTGGTACTTCTAAAGGTACAACAACTGTTACATGTAGCGTTGATAACATAGAAAAGAAAATAATTGTTACCGTATTACCAACGGTAGAAAAAATTAACCTTAACAAAACCTCAACAGAAATAAAACTTGGAAATTGGTCATACGTAATTCCAACAATTAACCCAAGTGACTCAGTTAACTCTAAACTTGTATGGACATCTTCAAATAATAACGTTGCAACTGTAGAAAATGGAATGATAAAATCTACTGGAATAGGCTCTTGCATAGTGACTGTAAGCACCAAAGAAGAACCAATTGTATCGTCTACAATAAATGTAAAAGTTACTCCAAAATCTACAGACTATAGATACATACAAGGCCAGTTCGACTACCCGGATACAATAATAGAAGGGCCCTACTATGTAGACAATATACTAATAGTAAATAAAAAATATTCATTACCTGAAAACTTTGCAAACGGATTAAACAGTGAAGCTCTTGAAGCACTAAAACAAATGCAACAAGCAGCATCTAAACAAGGCATTTCACTACCAAACATATCAGACTTCAGGTCATACAATACCCAAAAGGCTTTATACGAAAGATACGTTTGGGAATATGGACTAAACTATGCAAATACATATTCTGCAAGACCTGGGCATTCGGAACACTCTACAGGTCTAGCTTTTGACATAGGTAATATTTCAATAGCATATAATCTAACTTCGGCTGGTAAATGGCTCTCTGAAAACTGTTATAAATATGGTTTCATTATACGATACATGAAGGAAAAGGAAAATATAACAGGATATAGTTACGAACCCTGGCACATAAGATATGTAGGAAAAGATAATGCACAAAAAATATATAAAAGTGGATTATGTTTAGAAGAATATTTAAAATTAGATAAGTAAAAACTAGGCCTTATGTTTTAAGTCCTAGTTTTTACATCAACGCCACTATTCTTTTTAATCCTAACACAGCATCATCAAGTCCAATTTTTGAATTTAAATCATACTCGGCAAATTCTAAAAGTAAATTTTCTAATTCTTGTAAAGTATACATACCTTTAATTTTGGATAACTTACTATATACAAATGGATTTATAGACAAAGTTTGTGCTACGTCAATCCTACTATTTTCGTTTTTCGCCTTTTCTTCTAAAAGCTTTATTAAATATAACTGTTTAAGTTGCTTATATATTACAGAAGATATCACTCCTATATATGTTTTTCCTTCAATAAGGTCATCTAGCTGTCTAAAAGCCACATCCTTTTTCTTTGCAATAATGTTATCTATTACGTCAAATATCTTCGCATCTAAGGTTCTCACACATATTTTATCTATTATGTCTTTTGTTAAAGTTTCTCCCTCTTTTAAATACGCGACTATTTTTCTAAATTCATTTATTAAAAGTTGTTTATTAGGCGTGCATACTTCTACCATATATGCTGCCACTTCATCACTCACATTTATTTTATATCCTGCTAAAACTTTACGCACATAACTTGCGGCATCTTTAGCCTTGAGCTCAGCAAATTCAACGCATACTGCTAACTTTTGTATTTTTTTGTACTCAGACGTCCTTTTATCCACTTCTGGCTCTATTATTACAACTGTTGTTTCAGTATTTTTCAACTCGCTCAACAAATCCAAATTAAATTTTAGTTTTGTATCTTTTACTACTACCAGTTTTTCTTCACCAAAAAATGAAACACTAGTACATATATCTAGTAATGTATCTATATTGCTTTTATCCAATTGAAAAAAGTTAACACCTAACTCTAAATTGCCGTATGTTTTTTTTACTTTATCTACATATCTTTCAAGTTCATATAAATCATCACCAAAGAAAAAATATACATGCTGAAGTTTTTTATTTTTTATATCATCATCCAATACCTTTAAGCTCATTTTTTAACTCCTTTATATCATTCATAGATCTTGTAGCATATGCTTCATATTTTTGTTTTTTATCTCTAATATTTTTCTCAAGAGGTTCAATTATACCGAAATTTGCGTTCATAGGTTGAAAATTGTTATTTTCTTGAGATATATACTTTGAAAGTGAACCAAGCATCGTAGTAGGTTTAAATATGTTTTTGCCATAAATTATGCTATATGCAACTACCATACCACTAGCTGCAGATTCAACATAACCTTCAACACCACTTATCTGACCTGCAAAGTATATATTCTTTTCTTTAAGTTTAAATGTGTTATCTAAAAGCTTTGGTGCATTTATATATGTGTTTCTATGCATAACTCCATATCTCACAAACTCTGCATTTTGAAGTCCCGGTATTAAACTAAATACTCTTTTTTGTTCAGGAAAAGCTAAACTTGTTTGAAATCCAACTAAGTTATACATGGTTTTTTGCTCGTTTTCAGCTCTAAGTTGTACTACTGCATATGGTTTATGTGTTTCATCTCTTCTTAATCCAACAGGCTTTAATGGTCCAAATAGCAATGTTTTTTCGCCTTTTAATGCAAGAGCCTCTACAGGCATACATCCGTCAAAATGTTCTATGTTTTCTAATTTATCAAACGCATGACGTTCTGCACTTCTAGCATTTATTAACTCGTTATAAAAACGGTCATATTCTTCTTTTGTCATAGGTAAATTCAGATAATCTCCTGGCTTATCTTCTACCCATCTATCTTTTTCGTAAGCTATACTCATATCTATACTACTTGCAAGTACAATAGGAGCTGCTGCATCATAAAAATATAGCTTTTCTTCTCCTAAAATTAAAGACAAACTAGATGAAAGCTTCTCACTTGTGAGTGGACCTGTTGCAATAACTATAGTGCCTTTCATACTTGGTATATCTGTTACTTCTTCATAAATTATACTAATATTTTTCTCTGATTTAATTTTTTCTGTTATATACTCGCTAAACTTATCCCTATCTACAGCAAGAGCCGCTCCGGCTTTTACTCGACTATTTAATGCAGACTCAACTATTATAGATCCCATTTCATTCATCTCTGCTTTAAGCAAACCACATGCATTAGTTAACTCTTCAGATTTTAATGAATTACTGCATACAAGCTCAGCAAAATTACTATTGGTATGTGCTGGTGAAAAGTTTTTGGGTTTCATTTCATACAAATTCACTTTATATCCATGCTTTGCTAATATGTATGAGCATTCGCACCCCGCAAGGCCAGCCCCTATAACATTTATTGTTTTTTCCATCAATTTGTCTCCTCAATTTTCGCATATAATTATATTACAGAATTAAAGTTTTTACAACTATACACTTTAAAGCAAATCTGACAAGTTTTTTAAACAGCAAAAAGTCTAGCAAAAGCTAGACTTTTTAACACTTACAAATCGATATCCATTACTTCATAATAACAACCGTGTCCAATAAGTGCATATATTCTTCCTATAACCTTTAAAGACTTATTTTTTCCAATAAACATTGCAGAATAAGTATTTTGAGACACAGTCTCCTTATACACATCTGACTTTGTATAGTCTTCATACACCTCGTTAAGATGATCTTTCCAAATTGAAACAAAAGCATTCTTATACTTTTCAGGTAATTGCTTTAATACCTTTTCTTCTGTTGTATTTAAATAATTTAATATTTCTGCATTTGAAACTCTTTCACCAGTGTATATATCTATGTTATATACAAGGTAATAAACCTCCTCTATTGCTGCCAACCTATTAGCCATCCTTATAACAATAGATAAAATATTATCATTTAAATATGAAGAATATGAAACAGTATTATACGTTTCTAATTCTATGTTAATGATTGCTTTATTTATTTCTTCAGCATAAGTTGAGTCTATATTTACATACGGAAGTTTTACTTTTATAGAAAAGTTCTGAGCTTCGTTATATGCTGTTTTTTCTATATCATACACTAAATTCATAGTGCTATCCTTGTATAATATAGTTTTCTGGCTTGGTACATTATTTCCATTTTGCACATTATCTGTATTTGATCCATTATCCTCATTTTGCACATTATTTGTGTTTTGTTTTGGCAATTTATCTACAACTATAAATACAGACATTCCAATAACTATTAAAAGTAATAAAATTAATAAAAATACAACAATGTTGTTTTGGTTTTCTTTCATATTATCCCCCCTGGTTATATTTTACAATAACTATTTTTTTAATTCAACTATTTTTGCAACAATATCCTCCTATTAAATTCGACAAAAAGTTACATTTGTTTTAATGAATCAGATTATTTTTTGACAAATTTTATAGCAAAATTATATTATACTATCGTTGTATTTACAATACATAAATACATTATTATCCTTTTTCATAAACCCTTTTATATATATTATTATTTACCCTTTTTAAGGAGATAGAACCCTTCTATCTCCTTAATTTTTATATTTTCTTTTTTAATATTCTAATACTATTTAATATCGTTAGTACTGTAACTCCTACGTCTGCAAATATAGCAAAAGCCATTCCTGTTAATCCTATAGTACTCAATACTAAAAATAATATTTTTGTACCTAGTGCAAATACTAAGTTTTGTTTAATAATCTTACTTGTATACTTAGAGATGTTCATAGCATCTTGTATTTTTTCAAGGTTATCTGTCATTATTACAACATCTGATGCCTCAATTGCACTATTTGAGCCAACTCCTCCCATAGATATTCCTACATCCGCTAATGCTAAAACAGGTGAATCATTTATCCCATCACCAACAAAAGCCACCTTAGAATCTTTTGATTCATTTGTGCCTATTATCTGCTCTAATTCAGAATATTTATCTTGTGGTAACATGTTATAATACACATCATCGATATTTACTTCTGAAGCCACACGTCTTGCAACGCTTTCATTATCTCCTGTAAACATTTTTACATGTATCCCTTTTTCTTTAAGTTCAGATATTACACGCGAAGCCTCTTCTTTTAAAATATCTTCTAACTCCAAGTAACCAATAACATTTTTATCTACACTTACATAAACTCTAGTTAAATCTATATTGTCGTTCTTTGCCTCAACTAAATTGCTATTTCCTACTAATATCTTCTTGCCTTCATATTCAAAACTTATACCTTTTCCAGATATCTCATTATATCCCTTAACTTTACTTGAATCTACCACATTACCATCCAAAATAGCTTTAGCTATTGGGTGATTAGAAAAGCTTTCGCCAAGTCGGCATAAATTCAATATTTCTTCTTTAGTATATTTTTCATCTATAACTACAATATTGCTAACACTAAACTTACCAGTTGTAATTGTACCTGTTTTATCCATTACTATAGTTTTTAAATCTTTTAAACTATCTAAGTAGTCACTTCCTTTAACTAAGACTCCTATACTAGATGCCTTACCTATACCACAAAAATAACTAAGCGGTACAGATATTGCTATAGCGCAAGGACAAGATATAACTAAAAATATTAACCCTCTATATATGCTCTGACTATATGTTAGACTTGTTATTAAAGGTAAAACTAAAGCTACTAATACAGCAAGTATCATGACAGTTGGAACATATATTTTTGCTAATGAGGCAACTGTATTTTCGGTTTTTGCTTTTCTATCTGTGGCATTCTCAGTAAGTTCAAGTATTCTTGCAACTGTAGTAGTTGCATATTCTCTGTCAACTCTTACCTCTACAGCACCATCTATATTTATCCCACCGGCTAATATTTGGTCTCCTACACCAAGTGATACATATTTAGATTCTCCTGTTAATGCGGCATTATCTACATTAGTTTCACCATTTATAACAATGCCATCTACAGGAACTCTTTCACCAGGTTTAATCACAACAATGTCACCTATTTTAACCTGTTCAGGGCTAACCTGAGTAAAACTATCTCCTACTTTCAAATTAGCATATTCTGGTTTTATATCCATTAAAGCTCTTATACTTCTACGAGTTTTGTTTATAGCCTTAGCTTCCAAAATTTTTCCAAATTCATACAAAGCTAAAACCATAATTCCTTCCATGTGCTTTCCTACTGCATATGCCCCAACTGCAGATATACAAATTAGTGTATTTTCATCAAGTACTTTATTTTTAAATACTTGTTTTATAGCAACCAAAAATACTCTATATATCAACAATAAATAAGAGACTATTATTAAAATTTCACTTACAATTTTATTTGTTATAACCATACTTAAAACAGCTGCCACTATACCTAAAATAAATCTAACAATATTGGCCACATCCGTACTAGTTTTTTCTTTAGGAGTTTCATTTCCTAATTTAGTAACTATAACATCTGGCTCTATCTTAGCAACTACAGATTTAATAAATTCTTCTTCATCGCTCTCGGCCATAAAACTTAACGTTAAAGTGTTAAAATTTACTACAGCATTTTCCACTTTACCAGACTTTTTAATAGCTTCATCTATTTTTCTTGCACAGTTTGCACAATCTAAACCTTGCAATGTATACTTAAATTTCTTCAATATGTTCAACTCCCATCTTAAATATTTTTCCTATATGATCATCATCTATTTCATAGTATACGATTTTTCCAACTCTCTCATACCTTACAATTTTAGCTTGCTTAAGTATCTTAAGTTGGTGTGAAATAGCAGATTGGTTCATTCCAAGCAAATAAGATATATCACAAACACAAAGCTTTGAAAAACTTAGTGCATTCAAAATTTTAATTCTTGTACTATCTCCGAATATTTTAAAAAATTCTGCTAAATCTATTGATTTATCCTCATCTAACAGTTTGCAAGAAATATTATCTATTATATCTTTGTGTATAACTGTCTGTTCACAAATTTCCATACATTCTCCTTTCATATGAATACTTGTTCATATGAGAATATATTATCACTTACACTATTGTATGTCAATATTTAAATAAATTTATTTATTACTATCTCAATATTTTATTATTGTTCATATATAAAAAGCTCTAAAAGCCAATAAAAACATTGACTTTTAAAGCTTTTAGTTGGTAACAAATTATTCAAAATTTTAACTTCTATGAACCACTACTTTTATATTTTTTTACACCAAGATTAAATATTAAAATAGAGACTATTAAAGTAATTATGCTAATAAACGGCATAAAGCAATACCAAATGTTACTTGATACACCCGTTAAATATAACATTGGATAATATGACGTTAGTGCTATAGGTATTAAATATGTAAAAAATATTTGAATAGCTCTATTAAACATTCCAATTGGATATTGGGCAAAATCTCTTGTTCCATAAACAAATATATTTACAATTTCTAGTCCTTCAGTAGTAACAAAACAAAATGCAGCTCCAATTATAATTATTGAAGCAAAAATTACAGTACTACCAATCAACATTATTATAATAAGTGGAATCGCACTTATTCCTAAGTTTAATTTTACTACAGCATATAATGTAAATCCTAATGATGCTAAAGTTTTAACAAGTTTTGCTATTTCAATTTTTGTTCCTATTACTTGGTAAAATATGCTTTGTGGCCTTATAAGTAAAAGATCAAAATTTCCTCTTTTAATTAACTCAGAAAACTTATCAAATCCCCTAAATAGTGCTTCGGCTAATGACTCGCCAAATTGTACAACCGCAAAACAGAGCATTACTTGATATATACTAAATGACTTTATCATTCCAAACTTTTTAAATAGTGAATAAAACGACAGATAATACATCGAAAATGTTAATAATTGCGATATGCACAAAAATATAAAAGATGTTTTGTATTCCAACTGAGACTTTATATGCATTGATATATATTTAAACATTTTAACCTCCTTGTATACAAACTTTTTTAGTTGCTTTTTTCATCAAACATACCCCAATGGCTACTAAAGCCACTAACCAAAATACTTGAAAACCTAAGTCGATTACACTTTCATTAAAAGGAATATCTCCAGAATACACCCTAAATGATAAATCTCCTATAAGTCTAAAAGGTAAATAATATGAAATTTTTTGGAGTATATCAGGTAAAAGTGGTATAGGTAAAGTTAAACCTGCTAACAATTCAGCAAATGTATAAAATATACTGTTTATTCCCTTATCATCATAAGTAAAAAACACCAAAATCTGCATCAACACAGACATCGAAACTAATAATAACGTGCCAAGTGATAAATTAAGAATTGACATTAAAAATGACTTGAGAGATTCTGGCATACTTAAACAATATGGTTCAGGTAAAACTAAAGCTACTATTATTACTGGCACCATTCTTAAAGCTACCATAGCTAGTTTTCTAGTTATGCACTTTATATACCACCATATATATAAATTGTATGGTCTAACTAATTCATAAGCTACTGTTCCATCTTTTATACTTGCCGTTACATCGCCATCTTTTTGCCTCATGTATATTAAACTAAATAACGCTTGTTGAAGCCATACATAAGTAACTAAGTTTGAAAATTCCATTGGAACATTTTGTCCACTTCCAGCGTAAAATGCTTTATATATAAATATTTGTAGAAGTCCCCAAAAAAGCTGTGTACAAATTCCTG
>USES01000019.1 GCA_900553785.1 uncultured Clostridium sp. | reverse complement strand
AGATTATTACTATACAAGCAGTGGAACATATAACAGAGTGGGGCTTGTCGGCGGCGGTTATTCTTATGGAGGTGCTGCTGGCGCGTTCGGCTGGCTTCTGAATCATTCTTCTGGTAATAGTAATCTTAGCTTGGCGTGTCGTGTTCTAAAATAACTAAAGAGATAAAATACATAGTAAATTGCCAAGGTTTGTCCTTGGCAATTACTATATATGTGTGGTATAATATAACATGCGAATTTGCGAGGTGTTATGTTGAAAAAGAAAATAATATTTGTGCTTATAGTTTTAGCGTTGATATGTGCAATTATTTTGGTAGGAATTAAGAAAAATGGTAACATAAAAGACAATATAAATGTTACGACTTCATTTTATCCTATGTATATTGCAAGCATTAATTTGCTAGATGGTATTGGAGAAATTGAAGTTAATAATTTAACACAAAAATCTACTGGTTGTGTGCATGATTATACACTAACACCTGATGAAATGATAAAGCTTTCTACTGCTGATGTATTTATAATAAACGGCAATGGAATGGAAGCTTTTTTAGATAAAGTAATGAAAAACTATCCAGATATAAACATTGTGGATACGTCAACAGGTGTAAAATATATAGAAGATGAACATGAGATTAACCCGCATACTTTTGTTAGTATAGATAGATATATACAACAAGTTGAAAACTTGAAATCTGGACTTGTAATATTGCTACCTGAATATGAAGATAAAATAACTAGTAATGCTAGTGAATATGTAAATAAATTGGAAGAATTAAAAAAATATGCTCATGAAAAACTTGATAGATTCTCTGGAGAAAAACTTGTAGCTTTGCATGAATCATTCGAATATTTTGCAAGTGATTATGGTATAAATGTCATGGCAGTAATTGAAGAAGAAGAGGGGATATCTGCTTCCGCAAGCGAGATAAAAAATATTATATATTATGCTAAAAAAAATGGGGTTAGTGCTATAGTCGTGGATAAAGATAGCAATTTAAAGACGGCCAACGTGATAAGTGAAGAGACGAACATTCCATGTGTAACGTTCGATACAACAATTTATGGCGACTTTGACAAAAATTCATATGTAGATGCTATGTATAAAAATATAGACAATATATGTAGCGTATTGGAGGAAAAAGAATATGGAGTGTAAACATTGTTGCACAAAAATAAACAAAATAGGAGTAAAGACACCAGACACCACAATACTAGACAACGTATCGCTACATTTACATTGTGGCGAACTTACTGTAATAGTAGGTAAAAATGGTGCGGGAAAATCTACTCTTTTAAAGGCCATTATTGGTGAAATAAAACACACTGGGAATATTGAGTTTTCAAGCAAGCATAATAAAACCAACAAGTTTACAATTGGTTATGTACCACAGAAGTTGAATATAGAAAATTCTCCTGTTAGTGTGTATGATTTGATTTGCAGTTGTACAAGCAACACACCGACATTTCTTTTTAAATCAAAAAGGAAATATGATGAAATAAAAAAACACTTGAAAGAAATGGAAGCAGATATGCTTATAGATAAAAAAATATCATCTTTATCTGGTGGTGAGCTACAGAAAGTTTTAATAGCTATAGCTACGCTGCCTTATCCTGAGTTGTTGGTATTAGATGAGCCTGTGTCTGGAATCGATGCTAAGGGAAAGGATATTTTCTATAAGTTGATTGATAAGATTAAAAATACACATGATGTGTCAATACTTATGGTTTCTCATGATTTTGATAAAGTAAAAGAGTACGCAGACAAGGTTGTATTACTAAATAAAAAAGTTTTAGAGTGTGATACACCAGACAAAGTGTTTGCATCAGATAGTTTTGTAAATGAATTTGGAATAGGGGATAGGTAAAATGGAAGTGATATATAATATAATGGAAACAATATTTCCTTTTGAATTCATGCAGTACGATTTTATTAAAAACGCTTTTTTAGCTATAATAGTTATTGCACCAATATTTGGAATTTTGGGCACAATGATAGTAAATAACAAAATGTCATTTTTTTCTGATGCGCTTGGACATTCAGCATTGACAGGAGTCGCTATTGGAGCTCTAATAGGAATTACTAATTATTCTATTTCAATGATTGCTTTTGCAGTAGTTTTTGCTTTGTTGCTAAATTATGTGAAACAAAAAGGTACTACTTCTGCAGATACGATTATTAGTGTTTTTTCTTCAACAGCTATAGCAATAGGTTTGGTAATCCTTTCAAAAATAGGTGGAATAAACAAATATTCTAGTTATTTGGTTGGAGATATTTTGAGTATATCTGCAGGAGAAATAGTAACTTTAATTATTACGTTAATAGTAACATTTTTTGTGTGGCTTTTAGTATTTAACAAACTGCTTACAATAAGTATAAGTGCACCTCTTGCAAAAACAAAAGGAATCAATGTAGTATTGTTTGAAAACATTTTTGTTGTGTTGATCGCAGTGATAGTAATGGTAACAATTAAATGGATAGGGATTCTTTTAATAAATTCACTTATTATATTACCAGCGGCATCAAGTAGAAATATATCTTCTAATGTTAGACAATATACAAGATATTCAGTAATAATATCTTTAATATCAGGTATACTTGGAATCGTAATTTCTTTTTGGGCTGGATATGCTACTGGGCCAACTATTGTTGTAGTATCAGCAGTAATTTATTTTTTAACTTTAATACTAAAAGATAATAACAAATAGAGAACGTTAGGATTTATGCTAACGTTCTTTTTTGGAGATACATGCGATAAAATAAATTAACAATTATTTTCATCTAACATATAAGGTGTTTACCTTATATATTACATTATATTCTTTTTAATAAATTTTGTGAAAACTTATTAGAATATTGGCATAAATATTTTCATATATTGTAGTAAATGTAGGAGGATAGAAGATGTCAATTAGTTTAAATAAGGAAGAATTAAAATTGAGTAGGTTTGTCGTTAGAGATAGATTTACGACTTGGATAGAACAAGAGGTGCTAGTTCCAGATATAAAGCCTGATGTTATGAAAATTATTAAGGTAGAAGCAGTACCATTTATACAAGATACTGAACTCACTGATGGTATGATTAAAGTTAGTGGAAGAATTAACTATTATATTTTATATCGTTCTATGGATGGAGGAACTCTTAAGGGTATAATGTCCGAATATCCATTTGCTCAAACAATTAACGTTTCATCTGTTAAAGCAGGAATGAATTTGGATATAGATGTTATTGCAAGAAATGTGATATATTCTCTTCCGAATGAAAGAAAAATAATGTTAAAAACTGAAATTGTTTTTGATTATACAATAACAGATGTAGCTACTGTGCCTATACCAACAAGCATAGAAGATAGTGATGGAATACAATATGAAATGGGAAGCGATATCTTTAATAACGTGATAGATGTGAAAAAAGAAAGTATAGAAATAGCAGAAGAGGTTATACTTTCTGATGATATTGTTGGAATTGATGAGATAGTAAGGGTATCATCTCAGATTAAGAACACTGATTATAAAGTAAGTTATAACAAGATACTTGTAAAGGGCGATTTGGATTTAAGATTGGTATATATAAAAAACGGAGATACTACCACACTTGGTACATATAATTTAAGTGTCCCTTTTGCTGGTATGATTGAATTCGAAAATATATCTGATTCTTACAAGTTTGATATTAAATACACTTTGCAGTCATTGCAAATAGTGTTAAGTGGTGGCGAGAACAATGTTATAAACGTTCAGGGATCGGTGCTTGCACGTGCTATTATGTATGAAGAAAAGGATATCTCTCATATAGCAGACTTTTATAGCACAAATAAAGAACTTGTATATAACTCAGAGGATCTAGCCGTAATTAAAAACAAAACTAATTTTGATAAAGAAATAAACATAAATGAAAGAATAGGGCAGTTAGATGAAAACAGCAAAATAATTGATTATGACGTTGATACTACAGGACTGACTACGAGTGTTTCAGGAGGTAACTTGTATATAAGCGGTAGTATCAAAATACCAGTAACGTTTGAAAATCTTGGAACGGGCGTAGTTGATTCCAAAAGCTTTGATGTGGTAGTAGAAAATAGCGTGCCGTTGGGAAAGGAAGTAGAACCGCAAAATGTAATGACCAATGTTAGTGTAACAAAAAAAGATGTTACATTAAGTGGTGGAAATGTGGAGGCAAATATTGGCTTAAGAGTAAATGTAGACATAGATAATATAGATAAAGTAACGATTATTCAAGATATAGATGAACAAAATATAAATGAAGATGATTTCGATAGTATGTATATATACATCGTAAAAAAAGGCGATACGCTTTGGAGCATAGCAAAAAAATACAAAACAACGGTATCAAAAATTGCCAATGTAAATAATATAAATGATGAAAATAAAATTGATGTTGGGCAAAAGTTATTACTTATTAGATAATAGATGAGATATAAATTTTATAAAAGAGCTATAGGGCAAATGAAACATAAAAAATTCATTGCCCTAATGTTTATATTGGTAAGTATGGTAATAGGTCTGATTACAAATTTGGAAAAAGAAATAATGCCAGTTGTAAAAACTGTCTCAGAGAGTAAGGCTCAAGCAATAGCAGTTACTATAAGTAATAAAGTAATTGAAAAACACATGAAGGATATTAAGTACAATAGATTGATGCAATTGAGTTATGATAATGACGGAAAGTTAACAGCAATAAGTGCAGATATTGTAGAGATGAATGATTTGTCTGCAAAGATAATAAAAGAAATACAGGAAGAATTGTTACAAGTAGATGATATTATAATTGAAATTCCACTTGGAAGGATATTAGGGTGGTCAGTTTTTTCCGGGTATGGCCCAAAAATAGATATTAGAATTATACCAGCTGGTAATGTAAAAGCGAATTTTAAAACTGATTTTACAGCACAAGGAATAAACCAAACAAAGCATTCTGTATATATAGAAATTGATTCAGAAATGGTGGTAGTAGCTCCGTTAATGAGTGAGACAGTGGTCGCTAGTAACACTATAACAGTAGCAGAAACAGTTATAGTAGGAGAAATACCAAATACGTATTTGACAGTAGATAAAAACGGATTTATTGAAACAAAAGACAATCGAATTGACATAAAATCTAAAAAGTGGTATAATAGTAAAGACAATAAATTTTAGGAGGTTAATATGATTAGATTAACAACAGAAAGACTGGATATCCGGCCGTTTGATTTAAAGGACATTGACGAATTGTACAACATAGTTCAGGATGATAGTGTGGCAAGGTATTTGCCAGGCATTTATACGGATTCGAAAAATCAACTTGCTAGAAACTTAAGTATTTATATGAAAGCTGACTTTAAGGATGATATGTATTTTGCGCTTATCGAGAAGAAAACAGAGAAACTTATAGGAGTAATTATCCTTGTAAGGACATATAAGCGGAATATGGAATTATCATATTTTGTTTCTAAAGAGAAAAGAGGAAATGGTTTTATATTGGAGGCTCTTACAGAGGTATTAAATTGGTACACTGAAAGTGGGCTTAACAATTCTATTATTCTTAACGTTATGAATAGCAATAAATCCTCAATAAATCTTTGCAAAAAAATGCAAACTGCTAAGATTCCACTTTTAACAATTTTTGAAAATGCCGCTTCCAGGTATTATGTTATAAGACCTTGGAGTTTAAAGTGTTAAAAAACAGAGCCAAGCAAATAGCTTGGCTCTGTTTTTATAAAAAATCTCGAAAGCAAATGTTTCGAGATTTCTATATAAACTATCTTTTGCTGAATTGAGGTGCTTTTCTTGCTTTTTTAAGACCGTATTTTTTTCTTTCTTTAACACGTGAATCACGAGTAAGAAGTCCAGCCCTTTTAACAGCAGTTTTAACATCTCCATCAGTTGTTGCTAATGCTTTAGCTATACCATGTGCAACAGCTCCTGCTTGAGCAGAGAAACCGCCACCTTTTACTGTAGCTATTACATCAAATTTTTCCATTGTATTTGCTACTGAAAAAGGTCTTGTAACTACAGCTTTTAATGCATCTAAAGAGTAAAATTCATCAAGAGGTTTTTCGTTTATAACTATTTTTCCTGTACCTGGAGTTATTCTTACTCTAGCTATAGCAGATTTTCTTTTTCCAGTTGCATATATATATTTATTTGTATTTTCTTTCTTTGCCATTATAATTACCTCCTACTAAAATTCCCATACTTCTGGTTTTTGAGCTTGTTGTTCATGCTCTGCACCTTGGTATACTCTTAATTTTGTTAACATTGCTCTACCTAAGCTATTCTTTGGTAACATTCCTTTTACTGCAAGTGTTACAGCTTTTTTAGAGTTCTTTGCCATCATATCTTTGGCTTTAACTTCTTTTAATCCACCAATATACCCAGAGAAAGAAGTATAAATTTTCTTAGTAGCTTTATTTCCTGTTAATATAATTTTGTCTGAATTTAATATGATAACGTTGTCTCCACAATCAATATGTGTTGAATAAGTTGGTTTATGTTTTCCTTTTAAAAGTTTTGCAGCTTCAGCAGCAACTCTTCCTAAAGGTTTGTTTTCACCATCTATAACGTACCATTTTTTAACGATTTCACTAGCTTTTGCGCTATATGTTTTGTTATTCATTAGATGATCCTCCCTATTTATAAATAATCCAAATATTTATTGCAAAAGTTGAAGTGATTCAAATAACAAATTACCGAAAAATTATTCAAAACACATAAGCTTTGCTCATATATTTTACTATATTTTATTAAATATGTCAACTAAACATGTAAAAATTATAAAAGTTTAGTTGAGATGTTGTTAAGTAAGAAAATATGTGATAACATATATTTAGTTTATTACAAAAGAAAAGATGGAGGTTATCTAATGTTAGAAGAATTTATGAACGTTATGACAGATGATAATTTGAGTAATGCAGACAACGAGGAATTGAAATCTGAAGTTGCGGATATGGTTGATGGGCTAGAATTGTTTTCAGGTGATTCTAGGATGCTAACTAATACGTATACAAATATTTTATCTGATGATAATATTGTTTATCTAATGACAAGAATAAGCCAACATCCAATATTTAGTGAGCATTTTCCAGAGTTCTATGCTCAAAACGAAAATGGAGAAAGCGTAATTAACTGCCAACAAAATTCACCATATCATAGATACGGAGTTTTTAGGCATATATTATATACTGTGGAATATGTAGGCAAAGATAATTTAAAGTATTCAAAACAAGATTTAAAAATACTTAAGTGGACTATGTTTTTACATGATATAGGAAAACCATTTGTCAAAACTACCAATGCAGAAGGAAGAGACTCATTTGCTGGTCACGATGATGTGTCGGTTGAAATGGCTAAAGAAATACTTCCAAGATTTAATTTTACTCAGGAAGAAACTAAAATAATTCTAACACTTATTAAATATCATGATAGGTATTTAAATGAAGGAGAACTTACAAGAGATAATTTGGTGTTTTTAGCTCAGGAACTAGAAAATAGAAAGGAATTATTTGAATATTTGATTGAAGTAAAAATTGCAGACAATAAGGCTAAAAGTGTAGATGTATATAACAAATTTTTAACCGTTTTGCCTAAATACGAAGAGTTTGCAAATGAATATTTCAAAGATATAGACCCCCCAAAAGTTGACACTGTAATATCAGAATTTGACGGCGATGAGCTTTTTGATGATGAAATAATAGGAAAGACAGACGAAATTGCTGTAGAAAAGAAAGAAGTTACAAAAAAGAAAATTGTTAAAGATAAAAACAAGCGCTTAACAACGGAAGAGTTTAACGAAATTTATGATTGTATTATAAACGACCAAAATTTAACGTATTTATATCAACCTATTATAGATGCAACTGATAAAAAAGTTTTTGCTTATGATGTAAGCGTTACGGTACAAAGTGGGGAGAGCTTAGAAAAAATCTTTTTGGCTGCTAAAGAAGAAGGCAGGTATGACAAGATCAAGCAATTGTTGTTAACTAATTCGGTTACTAATGGTATTAAGTCAAATAAGGACAACAGTATAGCAATTGTTATTAGAACAGACTTGAATAGTTATATTAAATACAATAACAAAAATAGAATATACGATGCTATGGATAAGAATAACATTATTATTTCATTTGAAAATTATGATGATTCCAATGCTGTGGAAATTAACAATTTATGCAAAGAAATAAGAAAGAAACACGGTATGGTATCCCTTTGCGATTTCAACAAATCAAAATTTAATTTAAAAGATTTAGGCAATATGGAAGTAGATTTTGTTGAATATTTGATAGAAGATGATATAAATTATGATAATTTAAAAGAGCTGGCAATGGTTTGCACAAAAGATGCAAAAAAAGTTATTGCTAAAAATGTTAAAGATGTTAATCAGATGTTGAAATTAAGTAATAATGGTGTTGATTTATTTCAAGGAGATCAACTATTTAAGGCAAATGACCATATGGAGATTACGGATTATGAAGTAGAGAGTTTTATAAAAAAAATATAAGGTACATATATTATGTCCCTTATATTTTTTTGTATAATGCACACAATATATATATGATATATGTATTTAGTTTTATAAGTCGGAATTATTAATGGTTTGTTTGCAAGTGGAGCAGGACAAATCTTAGTTTTTTTCTTAATATATCTAGCCAAAATTGATACGCATAAGGCAAGAGCTACAAGCCTACTTTGCATGTCATTAACTACTATAGTTGCATTTATAAGGTATGCTTTTATGGTTAAGATTAAATTAATTAACATTATTATTGCAGCCATAAGTGGAATCATTTTTGGTGCACTTGGTGCTAAAATAATGAAAAAGATGGAATCAAACACTATAAATTTATTGTCTGGATTGATTATATTTGGATTATCAATGTACAACATTTTTACAAGGTAGGTGAAAATATACATGTTAAAATTTGCATTTGCATCAATAGTTTCTGCAATTCTTTCCGGTATGGGAATTGGAGGAGGAGCTTTGTTTGTTATACTAGGAACGCTGTTTTTAGGCTTCGAGCAAAAAGAAGCACAAGCAATCAATCTTGTGATGTTTTTGGCAGTAGGGATTAGTACCACTTTTTTTAATTTAAAAAACAAATTAGTTGAAAAAACAATGTTAAAAAAAATACTACCATTAATTATTATTGGCTCTTTTGTTGGTACTATTCTTGTAAAGGATATTGATAATAATAAATTAAGACTTTATTTTAGTATCTTCATGTCCTTAATTGGAATTTATGAAATTATTTCAAGTTTAATAAATATTAAAAAAGCAAAAAATAATAATAAAAATTAGAAAGGAGTGTTGAAAATGGAATGTCTTAAAGGTACTATTATAGGAATAGCAATAGGAATAGTTGCAGGTGCTGTTATTGGAGCAACTAATTGTGAAATGGTTCACGATGCAATCAAGCAAAGTAAAAAAGAATTCAAAAGATTTAAGAGAAAAATGAGTTTAATATAAAAATTACCACTACTATGAGGTTTAATATTAAAATGTATAATAAATCGGCCAATCTGTTTAATTATAATTAAATGGATTAGCCGATTTTATTAAAACTTTTATCCTCAATATGACAATGATTATATATAGAGAAAGCCTATTTATTGAAGATATATCTATCACACCTTTTTCGTTATGTAAAGTTTGAAAGCACAACATCTTTATTTTTAAACAAATATATAAATTAAAAAAATGTTAAAATTCCTTGCTAAAGCTTGATATTATTTGAATATTATAGTAAAATATATTTGTTAGTGTATGAGTTTTGGAGGGAATTATGATATATAGTAAATTAATGAAAGTGTGTGTAGCATTATCAGTTGTTGCTTTTTTGGCTTCTAGTGTTTTATTTGCTACTACTGCTGTTACAGATAAAAATGATGCAATAATAGACAATATTATGAAAATTTTAATTAGGATACAAAAATACTCATGGCCAGTTGCATTAGTAATATTGCTTTACGCTTTGTATCAATATTATGTTGTTGGTTCAGAGGCTTTTGAATACAAGGTTAATGGTCAAAAAATGATAATGGGAATTTCCATATTCATGGCAGTTATCCAATGTTTACCATTGCTTTATGCTTTTGTTACAATTGGATTATAGTATTTTTTGTGATGGAGGGGCTGATTAGATGAAAGTATTATTCGGTTTAAATAATGATGACACAGTAAGGTCCATCGTAAAATATTATGAAGAAACATACAAAGAAAAAGTTGAGTATAAAAATGTTTATTATTTTAAACAAGCGATACAAGAGTTATCTCAAAATAATTATGATAGACTAGTTATTTTAGAAGATTTAGAAAAGTATCCTAATAATAATTATGCTCAAATAGATGAATTCTTATTTAATAATATAGATACGATGACTGATGAGTTTGATGCTAAGAACATTATATATATTGCATCGGATAGAAGAAAATTGGGAGATGAATTTTTGACACGCTTATTTAACATAGGTGTGTATTCGGTTTTAACAGGAAATAATAGAACTAAAAGCAAAGTATCTGCGCTTTTAAATATACCAAGCAAAAAAAAGGATGTTAAGAGGTATTATGAGGACAAGGATGATCAAAGTGCTTACGGTAAACCTCAAGTAACAGAACTAGAGATTCAAAGAATTATAAATTATTATAGAAAACAAGAAGGCAATTCAGATAAATATGTAGAGATATTTGATAAGATATCTACACAGTATACTAATGAGCAACTAAGAATTATAATAGGATTTTTGCCTCAAGATGTAACTGCTTATTTATCAGAAAACAGTGAAAAATATAAGCAAGTCTTAAAGACTGGCGGAGTTATAATTCCTGAGGTAAATGAGAAAAACACTAAGATAGATACAAACGTTTCTAATGTTAATGTTGAAAAAGAGCCTCAAATAGTTGAAAGAATTGTTGTTAAACAATCAAATCAACAAGCTCCAGTTATTACTCAAGTAATGGAAAAAGAGGTTGTTCGTTCGGTATATGAGGTACCTAAGGATTATAAAAAAGTAGTTTGCTTTATTGGAGCACCAAAGGTAGGAACTACATTCTGCATCAACGCTATTGCCACTATGTTGTATAGAAGAAACATCAAGGTTGGAATTGTTGATTTAACCAAAAAGAGAGATTCATATATCTTATATACTTACGATAATGAAGGAAAACGTGCTATTGCTGCAGAAAGTATGAAGTATGCTTCAAATGGTCTTAATCAGCCGCTTATTTATGGAAAACTTAGTGTATACACAGGTGTACCTGGGGAAGATAGAAAGCAATACAATGCAACTAATGTAGTTCAAACGGCAATGCAAAATAATAGTGTTGTTTTGATAGATTGTGATTTTTCTACTCCAGTAGATTATTATCGTTTAGCACAAGATATATATGTAATACAAGATATGGACGTATTAAATGTTAACCAAATTACAATGTTTTTGAAGGAAATAAAGACAAGAGGCATTCCTATGAATAAAGTCAAGATTGTTATAAATAAGCATGTTAAGTGTGCTTTGACGTCTAAAGATTTAATTGATGGTATTGCTACTTATAGTAGTTTGGATATGAATATGGTTGATCCAGAACCATTATTTGATACATCTGGATTGCAGTATTTTATATTGCCATTTGATCAAGAAAATTATACTAAGTATATCGAAATGTTGTTTAAGTCTAGTAATGCATTCTCAACTTTTACAAGAGAATTTAAAATAGCTTTAGAGCAGATCACTAATGCTATTTATCCAATAGGCATAAGCAATGTACAGGATAATAGATATGAAAAGCCAAAACATAGAGGGTTTAACATATTTAAGAAGGCTGGATTACCGGAGTTAGGAACTGAATCATCTGGATTTGAAAAAGTTGTAAAATAAACAAAGGAGATAAAGTATGGGATTTATAATTATTCTTCTAGTAATTTTGCTTGTAGTACTTGGAGTTATGTTTTTACTTGTAATGAGAAAAAATAAGTACTATAAAGTAGCACTTGGCAATATGTCTGCCATGGTTATTATGCAAAGGATGTTTGAAATAATGGCATCATCCATTCCTGCAAAAAATAAAATAGAAGAATTGAATAATATAATGATTGAGGTGTTTGATTCAAAGTATTCTACCATAGTTTTATTTGATGGGACAGAATATTCTATTAAAGCTTCAAATGTAGAGCCTACGTATTTAGATGGACTAAAGGGATTGGCAGAAAGCCAAGAGTTTAAAAATAATGCAATGCAAAATATATCAAAGTATTTAGTTGCAAGTGGAGCAAGGGTTTTAAGCTATAAAACAGCTTTAGAAAGACAAATTAAGTCATCAATGTTTTCACCCATCTATTATAATGGAACATATAGAGGATTTTGGCTACTTGAAGATAATGCAGAATCAGCGTATGACTCTATATCTAAAGAAGAATTAGCAAGACTTAAAGATAATATCGGAGTTTTTATAGAAAATGTATCTAGTCAAGAAGCAATTGAAAATGCAAGTAATACAGACAAACAAACAGGCTTTTATAACAATTTATACTTGTATTCTAGTTTGAGACAGAAATTAGCAGCTAAAAATAACTCATGTTTAATACTAATTCAACTTTCTAATTTACCAAACATAAATGAGCAATATGGAAGAGAAGTTGGGAATAGGCTTTTAGAAAAGGCTGCAAAACAGCTACAAGAAATGTTAAGCTCAGATAATATTTTAGTGAGATATAGTGGTTCAAAGTTTTGCATTGCATGTCCTGGAACTACAAGTGAGATGCTTCACACTACAATGGAAAGATTTTTAAGTAATATAAAAATGTATTCGGAAGCTGTAGATAATACTTCAGTTAGCTTAGAACTTAACATTGTAATGCACGATATTAAAAAGCAAAGTAACATAGAAAAAGAATTAGATAATATGGTTAATTATGTTGAACATTCAAGGTCTACTAATTCGATAAATATAATGTAAGGGAGGTTGATGTATATGGATCAACATACAACTTTATTTAGTCCTCAAAAAGAGGAGTCAAAAAGAGTTAAAGAAATTATGGAGCAAGTGGTTAGTGCATTAAAAGATAAGGGATATGAGCCGATTAGCCAAATAATCGGATACATATTATCAGGTGACCCAACTTATATAACATCTCATAACAATGCTAGAGCTTTAATTTGCAAGATTGAAAGAGACGAGTTACTTGAAGAAATGATAAAGAAATATTTAAATTTATAGAGGAAAAATGAATAGGATTTTAAGCTTAGATTATGGTTTGGTGAGAGTTGGAATGGCTGTTTCAGATGCCTTAAAAATTACTGCTCAGAGCTTGGAAACTTTAACTATTGATGGAGATAATACTATTTTATTGCAGAAATTAAAAGAACTAAAAAGGGAGTATAATTTGGATACAGTTGTTATAGGCTATCCAAAGCATATGAATGGCGATTTGTCAGATACAAGCAAAAAAATTGATGAACTTGTGCCTTGTATTGAAGCACTTGACTTAAAAGTGATAAAATGGGATGAAAGACTTACAACAGTAATGGCTCACAAGACCATGAGAGATTTAGGGATAAAACAAAAAGATAAAAAGATACATGCCGATAGACTGGCAGCAATGTATATCTTAGAGGATTACTTAAGATATATATCGTAAACTTTGAATATTGTTGCAATTTATTGCAAATAATATTATAAATTTTAGAGGAGGAATAAAAATGGAAGAAGAAAAATTCGGTTGCGGACATTCATGTGATGCATGTCACGGATGTGGACACGATCATGAGGAAGAGGATGAAGGAATATTAACATTTGTTGACGAAGAAGGAAACGATGTAAGATTTGAAGTATTAGATGTCGTATCTATGGAAGATAAAGAATATTTAGTAGTGCTACCTTTAGATGAAGAACAAGATGAGGAAGAAGGAAATGTGCTAATTCTTGAGATAAAACAAGAAGATGGCGAAGAAGTTTACGATACAGTGACTGATGACGAAGAAGCAGAAAAAGTATTCGTTAAATTCCAAGAGCAAAATGATTTAACAGAAGAATCTGAAGATGAAGAATAATAAATTAAAATGGGAATAGATTATTGATCTATTCCTTTTGATTATCCGGAGGAAGGTATTGAAAGTAACTTATTTAGCTAAAGCAGAGGAAAGTGTGGATAATATTCTTAGAAAAAGACTTAAAATGTCCCATAGAGTGATTAAAGAAAACGAAAATAGAGTATTGGTAAATGGCGTGCACTTTAATAGACGTGATATAGTGGGCATTGGAGATAAAGTGGAAATAGAACTTATTCAAGATATACCTATAGATGAAAGGTTTATTAACAAGTATAAGTGTACAAGCCAAAAATTGGATATAATATATGAAGATGATTATATTTTAGCTGTGAATAAATCAGCAGGAATGCCAGTTCATCCATCCATCAATAATTATACTAATACGTTATCTAATATAGTAGCACCATATCTAGCAAAACAAGAAAATTATGGAATACACATTATAACAAGATTAGATAAGGATACAAGTGGAGTTTGTATATTTGCCAAACATCCATATATACAAGAGTTGTTTAATATTAATAAAGAAAAAATGAATATAAAAAAAGAGTATATTGCAGTGGTTAGCGGTATGACTGAGAAGCATCAAATTATAGAAAAAACAATTGGAAGAAAAGATGATACTATTATTTTAAGAGAAGTACGAGATGACGGAAAATACGCTAAAACTGAATATGAGCAAATTTTGTACGATGCAAAAGAGAATTATTCTGTAGTAAGAGTTAAGCTGTATACTGGGCGTACACATCAAATTAGAGTTCATATGTCATATGTTGGGCATACTCTACTTGGTGATGACTTATATGCTAAAGAATATGAAAAAGAAGAAATTTTAAAACTAATCTCTAGGCAAGCATTACATTGTGAGAAAATATCTTTTGTACATCCAATTACACAATGTGATATTAGTATTAAGGCCAAGTTGCCAAAAGACATGTTGTTATTATGTAAATCTTGTGACTTGAAGTCTTGAAATATTTAGAAAACTATGGTATAATGTAAAACATGGTTTAATTTGAACCAAATTTAATTAAATTAGGAGGATTAAATCCCATGAATAATTTTATAAAAACTATAGTGAGTTTGGTAGCTTTAGTGTTGTGTATAGTGCTGTTTGGAGTTACATGCAATTCAGGGAAGATTACTGAAGACAACATGAAACTGGCTCTTGAAAAGGCTGATAAAATAACTGAGGACTTTTCTAATGTGGCTTTATATGGCGATTCAGTTGAAATTTATGCCCAAAATGATCCTATGTTTGATAGAGAAGTCAAATTGGTGGATGTTAGAATTAATGGAGATTATGTTCTTCGGTTAGAATACGACCATAATACAGAGTTGTTTGGTAGCCAAATAATGGAAGAGATGTCTCCAACCAAAGCACTTATTGTAATATTATTGTTTATAGCGTTGTGGGGTTCATTTTTCTACTTTGTGTTATTTGCTCTAAATACTATACATTTTTATGTTTATGAACATAAAAACAAAAAGGAAAAAGATGAACAAAAAAATATTACTATGAATAAGATTTAAAGCAATGATAAAAATCCGAGGGATTCCTCGGATTTTTATTTTTATTTATTATTAATAGCTGCCTGTGCTGCTGCAAGACGTGCAATAGGCACTCTAAATGGAGAGCAAGATACATAAGTTAAACCAACTTTATGGCAGAACTCAATAGTAGAAGGATCTCCACCATGTTCACCACAAATTCCAAGTTTAATATCTGGTCTTGTTTGTTTACCTAAGTCTACTGCCATTTTAACAAGTTTACCTACACCTTTTTGGTCTAATCTTGCAAATGGGTCTTGTTCATAAATTTTCTTATCATAGTAGTAATTTAAGAATTTACCAGCATCATCACGGCTGAAGCCAAATGTCATTTGTGTTAAATCATTTGTACCAAATGAGAAGAATTCAGCTTCTTTTGCAATTTCATCAGCTGTTACAGCTGCTCTTGGTATTTCTATCATGGTACCTACTTTGTAGTGCATATCGCTACCAGCATTTTTAATTATTTCATCAGCTGTTTTTGTAACAATAGATTTTACATAAGCAAGTTCTTTTACTTCACCAACAAGTGGTATCATAATTTCAGGAACTATATCCCAATCAGTATGTCTTGCTTTAACATTAAGTGCTGCTTCAATTACAGCTCTTGTTTGCATCTCAGCAATTTCTGGGTAAGATACTGCTAGACGGCATCCTCTGTGTCCCATCATTGGGTTAAATTCATGTAGGCTAGCTATAACTTGTTTTAGTTTCTCAACTGTTATTCCAAGTTCTCCAGCAATTTCTACAATATCCTTTTCCTCTGTAGGTAAGAATTCATGTAGAGGTGGATCTAAGTAACGAATTGTTACTGCTTTACCTTCCATAGCTTCATATAATCCCTCAAAATCGCCTCTTTGCATTGGTAACAATTTATCCAATGCTTTTCTTCTTTGTTCTTCTGTATCAGCTACAATCATTTCTCTCATTGCTTTGATTCTATCTGCTTCGAAGAACATGTGCTCAGTACGGCATAGGCCTATACCTTCTGCTCCAAATATTGCAGCTTGACGAGCATCCTTTGGAGTATCTGCATTAGTTCTAACTTGTAGACGTCTGAATTCATCAGCCCATCCCATTATTGTTCCAAAGTCACCTGAAATACTTGCAGGAACTGTAGGAATAGCTTCAGCATATATTTTACCAGTTGTTCCGTCTAGAGATAAGTAATCTCCTTCGTGAATTGTTTTTCCACCTAGTGTAAATACTTTGTTTGCTTCATCAATAGATATTGCTCCACAACCAGATACACAGCAAGTACCCATACCACGAGCAACAACTGCTGCGTGAGATGTCATACCACCACGAACTGTAAGGATACCTTCAGCTGCATGCATTCCTTCAATATCTTCTGGAGAAGTTTCAAGTCTTACTAGAACTATTTTTTCTCCACGAGCTTTCCATTCTATTGCATCAGCTGCGTTAAATACAACTTTACCACAAGCTGCTCCAGGAGATGCTGGTAAAGCTTCACCAATAGCATGAGCTGCTTTTAGAGCTGTAGCATCAAAACATGGGTGTAGAACTGTATCTAGACTTCTTGCATCTATCATTGTAACAGCTTTTTCTTTTGTTATTTTTCCTTCATTTACAAGGTCAACAGCAATTTTTAAAGCTGCAGCAGCAGTTCTTTTACCATTTCTTGTTTGTAGCATATATAGTTTCTTGTTTTCGATTGTGAATTCCATATCTTGCATATCTGCATAATGGTCTTCAAGAGTTGCACAAATTTTTACGAATTCTTCGTAAGCTTCTGGCATAACTTCTTTTAATTGGTCTATTGTTTGAGGTGTTCTAATACCTGCAACAACATCTTCACCTTGTGCATTCATTAAGAATTCACCAAATAATTTTTTCTCACCGGTAGCAGGGTTACGAGTAAATGCAACACCAGTACCAGATGTTTCTCCCATATTTCCAAATACCATCATTTGAACGTTTACAGCTGTTCCCCAAGAAGAAGGAATATCGTTCATACGACGGTAGTATATAGCTCTAGGGTTATCCCAAGATCTAAATACTGCTTTAACAGCTTCAATAAGTTGAGTTTTTGGCTCTGTTGGGAAGTCTTCGCCTTTATTTTTCTTGTAGCAATCTTTAAATAGTCTTACCAACTCTTTCATGTCATTGGCATCAAGCTCTGTATCTAGTTTAACGCCTTTTTTTGCTTTCATTTCGTCTATTATCTCTTCAAAGTAGCTCTTTGGTACTTCCATAACAACGTCTGAAAACATTTGAACAAAACGACGGTATGAATCGTATGCAAAGCGTGGGTTGTTAGTTAATTTTGCAAAGCCTTCAACAACTTCGTCATTTAGTCCTAGGTTAAGTATAGTATCCATCATACCTGGCATAGAAGCTCTTGCTCCTGAACGAACAGATACTAAAAGTGGATTTTCTATACTTCCAAATATTTTGCCAGATTTTTCTTCTAGCACTTTTAAGTTAGCAAATATCTCATCTACGATTTCTGGTGCAATTTCTTTGCCATCTTCATAATAACGAGTACATGCTTCAGTAGTAACAGTAAAACCATGTGGAACTGGCATACCTAAATTAGTCATTTCTGCTAAGTTAGCGCCTTTACCACCTAGAAGTTCTCTTTGTTTACCATTACCCTCATTAAATTGATAAACATATTTTGTCATATTCTCATGACCTCCTAAGATAAATTTGCTACAGTAATAATAATTCTGCAACAGTGGCTTTATTATATCATGGAGAAATTCAAAAAACTAGTGGGAAATGATATATTTTTTATTGAAAAGATGTCTAAAGAAATATAATGATAATATTGCAAATAAAAAGTATTTATTATATACTTTTTGTAGTTTAAAAGAGAGGAAAAATACACATGGCAAATAATGTAAAGGGAAAAGCTCTCTAAATAGTTATTTCCAAGGACAAGTTATGTTGACCTATACTTTGCATACAAATTTTGTCTGTAGGGCATAGGTTTTTCCGTTTCAATAATATATAACAAAGGAAGGAAAACAAAATGAATAAAAAAGTAAAAAGATTAAAAGGAATATCGCTTATTGTGCTAGTAATAACAATTCTTGTGTTAAGTATATTAGCAGCAACAGTAATAATTAGTTTGAGCAATACCAATATAATAAGTGGGGCAAATAAGGCAGTAATTAAATCTAATATACAGTCTTTGCAAGATAGAGTAACAAGTTATACAGCAAATAACTATATTTCAATAGACATGAAAAAAGAGTATACATTAAGTGAGTATGGTATAACAGAGGAAGAATTCAAAAAATACCAAACAATAGCAGTAGTAAAAGGTGGAAAAATATATATAAAACCTAATGCAAGTAGTGACATATTAGAGGTAGCAAGAGAATTAAATGTGTTGTTAGATGCAACTTTTTCAAATACAGGTAGTTTGGAACTAGCTAGTACAAACGTAAAGAATTTAAGAATATATGGAAATAGCATACAAAATGGTACACCAAGTGAAAGTACACCAGTAGGAATACAAAGCGTTGGAGAAAAAACAAAGAACATATTTGACCCTAGCAAATGGGAAACACCTGTAACACAATCAGGAATTACAATGCAATATTTAAAAGATGAAGATTGTTTTTTGTTAAATGGCACAGCAACAGAAACTAGAATTCGTGCACAAAAACGTGTAGATATACTTACTGAAATAGGGAAAAAATATACAATTTCAACTGAGCGTGTTAGCGGCAGTATAGATAAAAGTGCTGCAACAGGAAAAGGGTATTCTGTAGCTTATATAGGAAAAAGTAATGATACCACTACAAATACAAACTGGCTCTCACCGGATTTATTAAATGATAATACAGTATCCTCTAGAACAGCAACATGTGATATGCAATACATATCTTCGTTTTGGTTTTATATATCCGAAGGTGTTACATTTAATAACTACAAAGTAAAAATACAAATTGAACAGAGTGATGCAGCAACAGACTACGAACCATATGGGTATAAAATGCCTGTTAGAACTAGTGGTAAGAATTTATTTGACATTCATATAAATAGCCAAACTAATTCAACTTCGGTAAGCACAAATATAACGGAAGCGATAACAATAAGTGCGGTGAACAATAATGTATCCGTTAGTAGAGCAATTTGGAGAATGAGTGTAAAATATAAGGACGGAACTTTGGACTATGTTGGTGATGATGGATATTCGGGAGGAATGTTCCCCAAAACTTTCAAAGCAACAGAAGATAATCCAATAGTAGAAATAACCTATCGTGAGACCTACATTACAGCAGGTAGTTATGATGTACAAATAGAATATGGAAGTATAGCAACAGAGTATGAACCATATAGTGGCACTACATATAATATATACTTAAAAGAACCACTTCGCAAATTAGGAAATACGGCAGACTATATAGATTGCACAACTGGAGAAGTAGTAAGGTATATAAAGGTAAAAGACACAATAGGGACAAAGAGCATAGAAGAAAGCTTTGAAGTTTTAACTACGCCTACAACGGAA
>USES01000018.1 GCA_900553785.1 uncultured Clostridium sp. | reverse complement strand
CTTAAAATATATTACCTTGCTTGGCTTTACTTAACTCTTTATTTTTCAATGTGCTTTGTCGCTCTCTTGGCGACAGTCATTATTTTAACACAGGGTTATACATTTGTCAACAAAAAAATCATATTTTTTTAATTTTTTTAAGACTTAATTTGGGACATAAAAAAACCAGCTAAAAGTTATAAGATTATTCGATTGTTACTACATTTAATTCTTTCTTATTACTCTTACTGGTGTCCTCTCTTCCCTGCAAATATATTCTAACACATCCAACTAAATATTTCAATACTTTAAGCTTATTTTTTTAAATAAATTTAACTTTAGATAATTATATACTAGTTATTACTAATCTTTCTTCTATAATTAACCCATAATACGTCAAATCCAAACTTCTCATACAAGTTTGTTGCAGCTATATTATCGTTGAAAGCTTTAACTTCAACAATATCTATATTTCGCTTTTCAAGTTGCTTAAACAAAGTCGTAATCAGCTGTGTTGCAATGCCTTTTTTTCTATGTTGTGTATCAACATAAACAAATGCTATATGTGCAACTGGTAATATATCAGTTTTTGATTTATTGATATACGCAAACAAAAAACCAACTACTCGAGTTTCATCTATTGCCGCAAGTAATATGTTGTTATTATCTTCCAAATCATTTAATAAACTTTTAAGTTTATCTTGAATCAAATAATTTGAATCATAATTAGCTTCACTTTTAAAAAAGTCAGCTAACAAGCAATCGCATTGACTAACGTATTCCAAATCATTTTGTGTTAAACATATGTATTTCATTAATATCACCAATACAATAATAACACAGCAAAGTAAATAATACAAACAAAAGTAGCAAATTAATAAATTTGCTACTTTTTAATACTAATGCCACACACCAGTGTACGGATTGTAACTACATCTAGGAGATGTATGAAACAAATTCCCATTTTCTGCAAAAGCTAAAGGCCTACAATCCTTACAAGCGAACCGAAACTCACAATCTTTGCATCTTTCAATTTTAGCAAAAGATATCTTCCAACATTCCTTTGTCTTAAAAGAGCTAATGATTTCATATATAGAATTTTTTAGAACATTTCCATATACAATGTTTCTTTCAAATTCGCAAGGGTATACATTACCATTGGTGGAAACAACTATTTTTCCATGCCAACATGTATTTACATAAGCCGCCTTATCAAAATAATCTTTTGAGCACTTAAAATCAGGGCTACGCATAACTGATGTGGGATTATTTAATAAGTATTTGTTCATATCTAACCCAAATACTTTACGTATTTCATCAGATTTAATATCTGAGATTCCTAAAGACTTGAGAAGCGAATAAATCCTGTCTCTATCATATTCATTTTGCTTCATAATGACAACGTGTGCCGTTAAAGTAACATCACTTTTCAGCAACAGCTCTACATTTTTCAGCATTGACTCAAAACTATTTGTAATAGTAGTTATATTTTCATGAGTTAATTTATTTGAGCCATAGATAGAAAAGTGAACATGTACATTATTGGCTATAATCGCATCAATCAGTTCGTCAGACAGGTGATTTAAATTTGAAAACATGGAAATATTCACAATTCCCACCGATTTTGCAAAACAAATAAGTCTAGGCAAAAACTCACACGTAGAAGGTTCTCCGCCTATGAACTGAATACTTTTACAGCCGAGGCTTGAAAGTTGTCTTAAAACATCTTCCCATTTAGAATAATCCAAGGGAGAACTTGTTTCGATATGATTCTGACCTTGGTAACAATGTATACACCTGCAGTTACATTTTTGGGTTATCTCAAGCCATGCAAAATCCAGATTATCTTCCGGACAATTCGGAACATACGGAACATTTTCCAATTTGTCCAAATTAAAAAGTCTAGTAACCTTAGACACAAAGTCTAAATCTTCTGTTGAAAGTTCACCGCTCTTATTTAAATACTTCTTTAATATGTTTGTAGCATCTTGGTTTAATGAATAAACTTTTTGTGTATTGAAATCATAAACTGCACTACAATTTGCACCTGACACAAACACAACATTATCTGCAATACTTGTTATCATGTTAAGTCTCCTTTATTATTGTCTTAGGCAACCTATAGCTACCATTTGGAAGTTTTTTATCAAAGCATAATGAGCACCATGCATCACTTGATTTTAACAAATAGTTATATACACTCGCCCACTTAGAAAGTATATTTTCTTCCATTATATTTCCTATATACACATCCTCTCTTCCGCTACAGAAGCTCACGCTTCCATCTACGTCTATAATAGGCGATGCCAATTTTTGTTTAAAACAATTATCTCTATGATAGGTTTTATCAATACTTATACCCTTTGTTGAGATATTGTTATAATCTAACATTGTTTTGGCTTTCTGTAAAACAGACATAAGATGCTCATCATGCACTAACGAAAACTCCTGCAAACCTGTTTCAAAGCCATTAAAAACTTTTAATTCGGTAAGATAAATATCGGTTATATTGTTCCTAATTGCAAATTCACAGAAAGGAATTATTTCGTCGACATTATGATTATATACGGTAAAGTTTAAATAAATGGCAGAACCACCATGCTTTTTTGCAACCTCTCTAACATTATTTTTAACTGTTTCAATATTCACTCCCTTTTGGACACTCTGTACAGTAGTATTATAAAAGCCATCCATTGTAACGCCCCACACACATCTAGGGTTAAAATAATCGTCTGTTAAATCAGGAGTTAGCAACATTCCGTTTGTAAGCAACCTCAATTTAATCGAGTCATTTATATTCAAAATATTAGATATAAAATATTCAATATTTGAATAAAGTAACGGTTCCCCTGTTCCAACGCTTATTACTCCCTTGTATGAATTTACATTTAACAAATTGATAATTGTATTTAACGTTTTCATATCCATCTGAATGCTCTTATTTTTATGATACCGCGTCATACACTTCTTGCAAAAAGCATTACAATTATAAGTAAGTGCAATAAAAATGTTTTTGTTAGTAAACATAATATTCTCCTTAGTTTATAATATAGAGGCAACAAATAAGTTGCCTCTTTTGTTTTGGGTTATTCCACAGGGGAACAGCATCCGGGTGAACAAGTAGAACTTGTTTCTACGTTAGTGGTTACGCATACTATCTCTGCCATAAAAAGTCCTCCCTTCATAATCCTAAATTTTGTATTTAAGAATAAAATTCTTAAATTCTAGTAAAATAAATTTGCTATAAATATAAATTTTAGAAAAATGCAACAACTTGTTATATACGCGCAGTAACGTACTACACCACTGTTTATTATATTATATTGAATGAGTAAGACATATTTCATATTAATGAAAAAATTAAAATTAAAACCATAAGTAGTATACTAAATAATATGTAAAAAGTCAATATCAATTACAGTTAGTTATAAATTTTCAATCATTTTTTTGTAAGTTCTGTCTTAAAACTTCATACATGCTAATTGCAGCACTAACACTTGCGTTTAGTGACTCTATTTTTCCTAGCATCGGTATCTTAATTATTCCATCACAATTTTCTCTAACAAGCCTAGATATTCCATTTCCTTCATTTCCTACAACTATACCTATAGCTCCTGTAAGATCAGTTTTAAATACATCAGATGCACCATCCATATCTAAACCATATATCCAAAGTCCAGCTTCTTTTAATTCATTTAATGCTTGAGTTATATTTGTCACTCTTGCTACTCTCATGTAAGACACTGCTCCTGCTGAAGTTTTTTCTACTATATCTGTTATTTGGGCAGCATTACGTTTTTTAATTATTACTCCATGAAATCCAAGTCCTTCTGCAGAGCGAATAATTGCTCCTAAATTATGTGGATCTTCTATCTCATCTAAAATTATAACTCTAGGCTTTTCACCTTTTTCCTTAGCATAATCTAATATATCTTGCACATCATAATACACATAATCTGTAACAGATGCAACTATACCCTGAGAATTAACTAATTTTTCACCAGGTTTAGTAATCATTAAATCTAGTTTCATTTTATCCGCTTCTACTGTAACTATTTTTTTATCTCTTGCAAGCTTTAATAGCTCGTACACCTCTTTACTTCCTTTTATTCCGTATATTTTGTTTATAGTTTTACCTGTCTCTATTGCTTCTCTTACAGGGTTTACTCCATATATAAGTCCCATGTTTTTCCTCCAATAATTTATGTACATATATATGTATACCACAATATTTAAACAAATACAATAATTATGTTGTAAAGCCAAACAGCTTGTGATAATATTTTCATATATAAAAGAGGTTAATTTATATGGAAAATTCAAAAAAAGTATTTGGAAATAAAATTGATGAACTTTACTATTTAGATGCGTGCCTTACAAAAAGACGTTACACTTTAAAATTTGGAGATGACACAAAGCTTACTTACCACTTAAAAGCCACACCAAACCCAATACTTAATAAATATTTTAATGTTCAAGACTTAACAAGATCAAACAAAAAATTAGAATTACCCGAAAATGCAGTTATAATAGGAAATATTCGTATGGGATTTGGACACTACAGAATTGCTATGGCAATGGCTTCATGCGCTAATGCTTTAGGTTATACCCCTTATTGGTTAGACTTAGTTTCGTTTGGGGACACCAGCGGTGGTAAGCTTATATCATATTTAAACAAACTATATTCGTTAGGTTCGAGACTTTCACAACATTCTGCTCTTTTTGATAAACTCTTATGGGAGCCTGGTAGCAAAAACGCATATAAAAAGCTATATAGCAATGCAATAGACCAGAAAAGCAGTGAATTAATGACTAGAGTTTATCAGGATTTACCAAAATCAGTACCATTTGTAGCAACCCATTCATGGCCAGCGCAAGCAGCTGTTCATGCAGGGCTTACAGCAGTAGTAAATGCAATTCCAGACAACTTTCCAATAGCACTTCATTTAGCAGAAGGAGCTCTTCACACGGTTCAAACACCTTCTTCATACCTAGGCTACAAAACTTTGTTTGATATGGGACAAGGCAAAATGAAAACCATGACTGAAAAAGATATTGTAACTGCAGGTCACTATGTAGACCATGAAATAGTAAGTAACATAAATAAAGATTGTAAAAGAAGAATTAAAAGGATGGAAGAAAATAAACCTATTAGATTCTTAATTCCAGTAGGCGGTGCAGGAGCAGGCCTTGAGATGATTGAACATATATTAAAACATCTTATGCCTTATGTTAAAGAGAGAAAAGCATGCATATTTTTAAACCTTGGAGACCATAAAAATGTATTAGAAGAAATTATAAAAAAAGTGCCGGAATTCAAAAAAATTGCTTATTTTCATGCAAACAACTTTAATGCAACAGAAACATTTTGTACAAGAGCTTCTTATGATGAAGATTTAAATGGAATTCATGTGTTTTACCACAAAAACATATTTGCTGCAGTATACTCTACTAATCTTTTGATGAGACAAACTGATGTTATGATAACAAAACCAAGTGAACTTGCTTTCTATCCAATTCCTAAAATGCTAATTAGACGTGTTGGAGCACATGAAGCTTATGGCGCTCTCCGCTCTGCAGAACTTGGGGATGGTACAATAGAATGTAGAACATATTCTCAATCAAGTCAAATGTTAGATATGCTACTTAACGAAAGGCAAAATATTACTAAAATGTGCGAAAATATTATGAAAGCTAATAAAATACATATATATGATGGAAGTTATATTGCTGTAAAAGAAGCTGTTAAACTTTCAAAAAAGTAGAGGGAACATAAACACATTCCCTCTATTTTTAATAATAAGTTAATAAATTATTATATAATCTCCTCAAAACGATACTTCTCTGAAACATCAGGATATTTTTCATGATCTACTTCAGATAAAAACATCTCTAATGGTCTTGCATATATTCCATCTTTGTGATTAGTATTTCCCTCATTGTCCATACAACGATAAACTACTAGCTCTTCACCTGTTTCACTATGCTTTGCAACAGTAATTACAAATGCTCTTGATCCCTTAAAATGTTTCCACATTGTAAATGGTTTAACTGTTCTTTGGTTCATTATAAAGCTCCTTTCAAACATCAATTCATATTTACTTAACATTATTTATATACCATATTATATATAAATAAATCAATATAAAAAAGCACAGAACTTTAAAACTCTATGTCTATGCTTCTTCTATTATATATCTACTTAATTTTTTTGACTTTATTTGTCCAAGCCCTTTATACTTGTTCATGCAATACACTCTAACAAGTTTGTCTTGATCTTCCATGTCTAATTTAACACCATTATATAATTTCAAGTACTGTTCCTTATTTAACATAACTTTTTTCAAATCATAATAGTATTCTTCTATAGGTATCACTTTTTTTTGCATCTCATTTATATCTAACTTTAAAAAGTCATATAGTTTAATGCTCTTATCTATTGTGAAATCTCCATTTTTAAGTCTAGTAAGTTCAATCATGGTTGCGCCACATCCGATTTTTTTGCCAATATCATTTACTAAACTTCTAACATAAGTTCCTTTTGAACAATACACATCAAAATCGACCTCATGTTTTCTTAAGTCTACAGCTATATTGCTTATATCGTATATTTCAATTTCTCTTGGCTTAAGTTCTACTTTCTTTCCCTCTCTAGCGTACTGGTAAGCTCTTTTACCATCCACTTTAATAGCACTATATATAGGAGGTACCTGCTCTTGTTTCCCTATAAAACGCTTTATTCTTTCTCTAATATATATATCATCTTGATTAACAACTGAAGCAAACATTATTTTGCCAGTTATATCATATGTATTAGTTTCAACACCTAACAACATTTTTACTCTATATAACTTATTCTCAGCCGTTAGCCCTTCAGACAGTTTCGTCGCATCGCCAATAAGTATTGGAAGTACACCAGTCGCAACTGGATCAAGAGTACCTGTATGTCCAACCTTAGAACCAGGAAAAACTTTTTTTATTACATCTACAACATCATATGAAGTAATACCCGCAGGTTTGTCTATATTTAGTATTCCACTTATCTTCAATGTTCTAATCCTTCCTTCATTTTTTCTACTATTTTATCTACCACATCATCTACATTATCTGTATCAAATCCAGCCGCACGAATGTGCCCACCGCCACCAAAAGACATAGCAAGTTTTGCACAATCTACATAATCTACTGAACGTAAACTTACTTTAAATTTGCCATTCTCTATTCCTCTAATATATACTGCAAGTTCTGTACCCTCTACCATTCTAAGATAGTTGGTTATACCCTCAGCTTCTTCTTTGTCCACGCCAAATCTATCCAATATTTCGTGAGTCGCAATAGCAATTCTAAGCTTACCCCCGTAATATACTTTCATATTTTCAAGTGAATAAGCTATAAGACGAGCTTTAGCTTCAGATATAGCATCGTTCATCGTTTTACATATCTTTACAAATCTAGCTCCCTTTTTAATAAGATCAGCAGCAATTTCATACGTTGCTCCTGTTGTTCTTTCATAATTGAAGCTACCAGTATCGGTCATAAGTCCTAAATACAAATAGTCTGCTATTTTTGGAGTTATTTCTATATTATTTTCTTTAAAAAACTTATATATTATCTCACAAGTAGCTGGAGCTACATCATCTATAATGCTTTCATCACATGGAACTACACTTGCTTTGTGATGATCAAATGCAATTACATGTTTGGCTTTTTCAAAATCTTCACAAGATATATCTAGTCTTTTTTTGTCCGAACAATCAGTACATATTAAAAGATCATATTCACCGTCACTAATACAATTTACAGCTTTCTTTACTTCTTCTAAAAATTCAAACTTTTTAGCATAAGAGGTCATTACCACATGAGCTTCTTTTCCCATATTTTCTAATGCTAGCATTAGTGCAAAAGCACTTCCTATAGCGTCACCATCTGGACGTATATGCGCCACAATATATATTTTATGTGCTTCGTTTATATAGTCTATAATTTTCATATGTTTTCCCCCTCTTTATACTAAATATTATTCCATTTTACTATCTGAGCCAGTCTGCAAATTTTCATCTTCCAATTCTAGTTTTTTTAATACTTCATCCATATGTGAACCATATTCCATAGAATCATCTAGCTCAAAAACAAGATCTGGTATATTTCTTGCTTTAAGCATTGAAGCTAATTGTTTTCTTATATATCCACTGGATTTTTTTAATTCATTAAATGTTTGGTGAGTATATTTTGTACCAAAAATACTAACATAAATTTTCGCATATCTTAAATCCTTGGTAGTATTTACTGATGTTATAGAAATAACACCAGTAATTCTAGGATTTTTAATATCTTCGCGAATTATTTTACTCACATAATATTTAATGTCTTCATTTATTCTATCTACCATCATTTTATTTTCTTGCCTCTTCTACCATTTCAAAACATTCAAGAATGTCGCCTTCTTTTATGTCATTAAACTTTTCAAGTTTAATTCCACATTCGTAACCTTCTGCTACCTCTTTTGCATCATCTTTTTCACGTTTTAATGATTCGATTTTAGCTGTACATACAACTACTGAATCACGTATTACCCTAACTGATCCTGCTCTTACTATCTTTCCAGATTTTACATATGAACCAGCAATTGTTCCAACGTTTGATACCTTAAATATGTGTCTTACTTCAGCAGTTCCATCTACTACTTCTTTGTATGTAGGTTTTAACATTCCTTTCATTGCAGCTTCAACATCATCTATAGCATCATATATTACGCTATATAGTCTAATATCCACACCACTTTTTTCAGCTGCTTTTACTACTGCCGCATCAGGTCTTACATTAAAGCCAATTATTATAGCATTTGAAAGTCCTGCAAGAGTTACATCAGACTCTGTAATTCCACCAGTATTGCTTGCTATTACTCTTACTCTTACTTCATCACAAGACAACTTTTCAAGTGAAGATTTTAGTGCTTGAACAGAACCTTGAACATCAGCTCTTAAAACTATATCTAAGTTCTTAAGCTTGCCATCTTGTATCTTATTAAACAAGTCATCAAGTGTTACTGTGCTTCCACGTTTAATAAGTTCTAGACGATGCTCTGCTTTTCTCTTCGCAATAAGTTTGTGAGCAGTTTTTTCATCTGTTACTTCATAGAATACATCACCAGTTTGTGGCACAAGTCCTAAACCTAATATTTCTACTGGAGTAGATGGTCCTGCTTCTTTTACTTTTTCGCCTTTGTCGTTAGTCATAGAACGAACACGACCTACTATATCTCCTAGAACTATCATGTCTCCCACATTTAGAGTACCTCTTTGTACAAGTACAGTAGCAAGTGGTCCACGTGTTTTGTCTAGTTTTGCTTCTATTACTGTTCCCTTTGCTTGTTTATATGGGTTTGCTTTTAAGTCTTTTACATCTGCAACAAGAAGTATCATTTCAAGCAATGTATCTATTCCTTCTCCAGTTTTTGAAGATACAGGCACACAAATTGTGTCTCCACCCCATTCTTCAGAAACCAAATCATATTCTAATAGATCTTGTTTAACACGTTCTATATCTGCGCCCTCTTTATCTATCTTAGTTATAGCAACAATTATTGGAACACCTGCTGCTTTTGCGTGATTTATTGCCTCAATAGTTTGTGGCTTTATTGAGTCATCAGCTGCAACAACTATTACAACTATATCTGTAATTTGTGCTCCACGAGCTCTCATTTCCGTAAAGGCTTCGTGTCCTGGAGTGTCTAAGAAAGTAATATCACGTCCATTGACTGTAACTTTATATGCTCCTATGTGCTGCGTAATACCGCCAGACTCACCAGCAACAACATTTGTTGATCTAATTTTATCTAGTAAAGATGTTTTACCATGGTCAACATGCCCCATTATTGTAATAATTGGAGGACGAACTTCAAGAAGTTCTTCACTATCTTCAGAATCATCAAATAACTTATCTTCTTCAGTAACTACAACTTGTTTTGTAGCTGTAATTCCAAATTCACCTGCTACAAGGTATGCCGTATCAAAATCTAACTCTTGATTAATAGTTGCCATTATTCCCATTGTAAACAACTTTTTAATAACTTCAGATGCCTGTTTTTTCATTGTTTCAGCTAGTTCTTTTACTGTTATAATTTCTGGAATTTCAATTTCTGTTAGAGCAATTATCTTAGTAGTATTCATTTGAACTTTTTCTTTTTTCTTCTTTGAACCACCAGATTTTCTGTTTTCGCCTCTATCATATAAATCCATTAGTCCTTCTTCAGATACTTGCATTCCTCTAAACTTACTGAATTCAATTCTTGAATTCTGTTCACGCATTACATTTGCATTTTTCTTCTCTCTTTTTGTAGTTTCTGGCTGTGATTTTTCTTCATTATACTTCTTTTTGTCTATAAGAGAAGCTGAATAATCTCTACTATCTTTTTGAATAGTATCTGTAAGTTGGCTTTCTTTTATAAATCTATTAACTTTATATGTAGAATTATCTTTAAAGTCCTTCTTATATCCGCCATTTTGTGAGTTTCTATCTTTTCTAAACCCGCCATTTTGCCTATTATCTGAGAAATTTCTTCCATTTGGTTGACCATTATTATTGTTTCTTGGCTGAAACCCTTTATTTTGATTCCTATTTTCGCCAAATTTGTTGAAGTCCTTTTTATATCCGTTATTATTATCTCTTCTATTATTGTAGTTATTGTTGTCCGGCCTTTTATTAAATTCTTTTTGATAAGGTTTAGCCTCTTGCTTTACATTATCTACTTCTGTTTTTACTATCTTTTTTTCTCCGATTAAAGTTTCTTTATCTGGTAATATAACATCTTCAACTTTTTCTTCTTTTTTAGGTTCTATTTTTTTACCATTTTGTGTTACTACAATATTTTGCATTCTATTTTTATTTCTATTAGAAACAACAACACCCAAGCCTTCTTTATTATATGGCCTGTCTTGCTTTCTGTTTTCTCTTACTATGCTTGTTTTTTGAATATTACCATTTGTTTTAGTAGTAATGTTCTCCACTTCATTTCCTTTAGAATCTGTTGTAACAACTTTTACCTGTCTACGTATAATATGTGGTTCATCTTTAGGTCCACTATTTTTAGCAATAATTTTATTACCAATAACTTCATCTATTTCAGATGATCCATTTTTTACGTCGTAGCCAAGTTTATTTAGTTTCCTTACAATTACTCCAACGTCTACCTGAAGTTTTTTTGCGATTTCCTCTACCTTCATTTTTTTCAATGTATATTTTCCCCCAATTCACAAATTACTTTCAAAAATTTTTCTTTCGTTGTATTTATTTTAAGAATTTTTGACACATCTTTCATCTTTAAAATACGTTCAATGCATTCCTTTTTATTACAAATATATACTCCTCTTGAGTTTAGTTTTTGCTCAATATCTATTATATTATCTCCATTATCATCTACAACAATACGAACAAAATTTTCTTTCGGCCCTTTTGTTTTACACGCAATACATGTTCTTGTGCACTTCATAAAACAGGCTCCCTACTCTACATATGTATTCTCTATATCTGATTTAGTTTTTATATCTATTTTCCAACCAGTAAGTATTGCCGCAAGTCTTACGTTTTGCCCCTTTGCACCAATAGCTAAAGATAATTCTTCATCTGGTACAACTATTGTTGCTACATGAGTTTCATCATTTATGTCTATTGCAAGTATTCCTGCTGGAGCTAAAGCATTAACTATATAACTTGGAAGGTCATCGCTATATGCTATTACGTCTATTTTTTCTCCATTTAGCTCTTCACTTATCTTGTTAATTCTCATTCCCTTTTTACCAATACTTGAACCTACTGGATCAATGTTTTCATCATTTGACCATACAGCGATTTTTGTTCTTTGGCCAGCTTCTCTTGCTACACCTTTTATTTCAACAATTCCTTCTTCAATTTCTGGGACCTCAAGTTCAAATAACTTTTTAACAAATCCAGGATCACGACGTGAAAGTATTACTTGTGGTCCAAATTTTCCAGAATCTTCAACACGTTGTACATATGCCTTAATTCTTTGGTGTGATTCAAATCTTTCAGTTGGAACAAGCTCATTTGTTGGAATTAGGGCCTCTACACGTCCTAGGTCTACTATCATACCAACCTTATCTGTACGTTGAACAACACCTACAACAATTTCTCCTTGTTTACCGTTATATTGAGTAAATACCAAATCACGTTCTGCTTCACGAAGTCTTTGTATTATTATTTGCTTACCTGCAGAAGCTGCTATTCTTCCGAAATTTTTAGGAGTAACTTCTATTCTTACAACATCTCCTAATTTATATTTTTTAGAAATTTCTCTAGCTTCTTCTAAAGTAATCTCTGTATCTTTGTTCTCTACATCTTTTACAACTGTCTTTAGAGCATATACAGATACTTTACCTGTTACATCATCAATATCTACATTTACTTCCTCTTCTGTCTCATAATTCTTTTTGTAAGCTGCTTCTAGAGCCATTTTCATTGACTCAATCATATACTCCTTAGTAATTCCTTTTTCTGTTTGTAATTCATCTAAAGCCTCAATTAACTCTAATGCACTAGACTTTTCACTTTTTGTTTTTTTCACTTTAAATACTCTCCTTTTTAAAATCATATATTGTATTTGCAGCTGCAATATCTGCAAATTTAATACTTATATTGTTATTATTACATTCAATTACTATATCATTATTATCAGTTACATCTATAAGCTTACCTTCAAATTCCTTTTTGCCATCCTGCTTTTTATACAATTTAATTAACACATTTTCACCTATATACTTTTTGAATAGCGAAATATTTTTTAATTGTCTTTCAAGTCCAGCAGATGCTACTTCTAAAATATATCCGTCATCTAACTTTACTAAACTATCTACTTTATCTTCAATAACTCTGCTTACCTTTTCACAATCTTCTGTATTAAGGGACACCTCCGGTTTATCTATTACAACTCTTACAAAGTTATCTTTTCCCTCACGAGCCACTTCTATATATTCGATTTCGTAGCCCAAAGCTTCAATGTCTGACTTAACAGACATCTCAATATTATCCTTTAACGCCAAACTTATACCCCCTTTATACCTATAACCTAACATACAATTAAGTGAGAGGGCTATATCCCTCTCACTTATTACGCTCTCTTTAACTGACAATATAATTTTAACATAATTTCTCTTTTTTTGCAAGTATTTTTAAATATTTATTTATAATTTACCGCAACTTTATATTTCGCCATCTAAATGTTTTTGTCTTAATTGTCCACATGCAGCATCTATGTCTGAACCAAGTTCTCTTCTTACTGTTGTAACTATTCCAGATGTATTTAATATATTCATAAAGTTTTCTATATCTTTTTCTTTACTCTTTTTAAATACTCCATCTTTTAATTCATTTACAGGTATTAGGTTTACATGTGCAAGCATTCCACGAAGAAGTTTAGCTAAAGCGTAAGCTGTATCTTTATCATCATTTACTCCTGCAATCAAAGCAAACTCAAAACTAATTCTTCTACCAGTTTTAGCTGTATAATAGTTGCAAGCATCTAGCAATTCCTTTATGCTATATCTATTTGCAACAGGCATTATCTCTTTACGTTTTTCGTCTGTTACTGCATGAAGAGATATTGAAAGAGTAGCTTGTAATTCCTCGTCTGCTAATTTATATATGTTTGGTACTATACCTGATGTAGACAAAGATATATGCCTTGCGCCAATTCCTAAACCTTCAGGGCAATTTATTAGCCTTACAGATTTCACAACGTTATCAAAATTGTCTAATGGTTCTCCTATACCCATATATACAACATTAGATATTTTTTCTCCCATATACTTTTCAACTGCAATAATCTGTCCTTCAATTTCTGAAGCTTGTAAGTTTCTTGTCCAACCATTTTTAGTAGATGCACAAAACTTACACCCCATTTTACAACCTACTTGAGTAGAAACACACAATGTATTGCCATAGTTATACACCATAAATACAGATTCAATAGCGTTATTATCTGGCAGTTTAATTAAAAACTTATGTGTTCCGTCTTTATGAGACTTTTGCACCTGTAATATCTCTAAATTTAAAATATATGTATTCTCTTTTAATTTTTCTCTTAAAGATTTAGATATGTCTGTCATCTCATCAAATGACACTACATGAATTCTATGAAGCCATTTAAAAATTTGCTTTGCATGAAACTTTTTCTCCCCTAGACTCTCAATATATTTTGCAAGTTCTTCTAAATCTAATTCATTTATATTTATCTTTTCCATAAAATTATTATACCACTGCATATTTGTTTTAGCAACCTATAACCGTCAGTGATTCAACACAATATAAAGATAACTTGCTATTTTAAAGTGCAATTTTTGCACTTTAAAACATCTTATTTGCACTTTAAACTAACATTGCACCAAACATGCATAAAAAACTGCCTATCACTTTATAAGCAGTTTTAATTCTAATATAATATATCTCCTACTTTAATTTTATTTCCTCTAATAAAGTCACCAGCAGGCATTTTTTTTGAATTTGGAGCTTGTATCTCAGATATTGCAATAGCACTTTCTCCTGCCTTTACAATTATTTCGCTTTTCTTATCTAAGAGTTCTACAACCTCTCCTATTTTTGCATCCTTGTATTCTTTATTTACAATATGTGCATTATATACCTTGAAATTAGTTGCATCGTCTTTTTTACACCAAGCTGTAGGAAATGGGTTTGTTCCCCTTATTAGATTAACTATACTTTCTGCACCATTGTTAAAATCTATGTGAGAGTTGTCTTTAGTAAGCATTGGTGCCACTGTAAAGTCTTTAGGTTGCACTTCAGAGTTAAGTACACCATCATTTAAACATAACTCATCTAGAACTTGTATAAGTGTCTTACTTCCTAAAGGTATTAGTTTATCATGTAGTGTCCCATATGTATCACATGGTGAAATTTCACAAGTAGCTTTTTTTATCATGTTACCTGTATCCATTCCCTCATCCATATACATAATTGTTACTCCAGTTGTGGTATCACCATTTATTATACTCCATTGTATTGGTGCGGCTCCTCTATATTTTGGAAGCAATGAGCCATGTACGTTTATACATCCGTATTTTGGATAATCTAATATATACTTTGGAAGAATCTTTCCGTATGCTACTACTATAATGACGTCAGGTTTAAGTGTATTTAGTATTTGTTCTACTTCTTCTTTTCCAGCCTTTAGTTTTTCTGGTTGAAAAACAGGTAAATTTTGAGATAACGCGTACTCTTTAACAGATGTAGGCAAAAGATGCATACCTCTTCCAGACGGTTTGTCTGGTTGAGAAAATACACCTACTACATTAAAGTTATTCTCCACTAAAGCTTTTAGGTGCTCACGTGCAAATTCAGGAGTACCCATAAACAATATCTTTAAATTTTCTTTTGCAATACTCATAAATGTATTTCACCTCTTTAGTAATTTTTACTTTTTATTTTTATTATTCTTCTTAGATTTTTTGTTATTCTTTTTTTGCTCATTATATTCTTTTTCAGACTCAGCTTTAGCGGCTCTTATTTCCTCTTCAGTTAAAGTATATATATCATATGCTTTATCTATAAAAAGTACCCCATCCAAATGGTCTGTTTCATGGCATAACACCACTGCTTCTATGTCTTCCGCCTTGTATTTTAATTTATTTCCGTCTATATCAAAAGCTTCAACCCACACGGTTTTTGGCCTATCTACCATGCCAAACATGTTTGGAAAACTCAAACATCCTTCTTCACATGTTTGTTTTCCTTGTCTTTTAGTAATAACAGGGTTTATTAACACCTTTGGACCTTCACCTACATCATAAGTTATTATTCTTTTTAGAATTCCTACTTGTGGTGCTGCAAGACCAACGCCATCGTATTTGTACATTGTATCTAGCATATCTAGTGCAAGTTCACGTATTTTATTATCTATTACATCAATCTCTTTTGCTTTTTTCCTTAATACCTCATCAGTATCCATTCTTATTTCTCTTGTTGCCATATTTATTCCCTTCTAAATATATATTGGGTTCTTAGTTAGACTAATTCTAACATTCCCATGTTTTATTTTATCACATTCTGACAAAAAATTATATAGTAAATTGTAAACTTTGTCATTTAGAACCGTTTTTATTACTATCTGTAATGAATATCTATTGTTTATTTTACTAATATATGGAGCTTTAGGCGAAGTAAAAGTTATATTTCCATCATTTAATTTTGAAAGAACACCATATACATATTTTGCATATTTTTCAACATCTTGCTTAAAAGGCCCTGTAAGTTCAACTAAAACTATATCTTTAAATGGAGGATATCCTGCCATGTGTCTAAATTCTATTTCTTTTTCATAAAACTCATCATAACTTTGAGCCTTTAGTGCATCTATTGCATAATGCTCCATATCATAAGCTTGCACTATAACTTTACCTGGAGTACTACCTCTTCCTGCTCTTCCAGATACCTGTAAAAGATTTGAAAAACCTCTTTCTGCAGATGAAAAACTATTTCCTGCAAGTGTTGCATCTGCGTTTATTATTCCAACCAATGTAACGCTATGTATATCATGGCCCTTGCTTATCATCTGAGTACCAACAAGTACGTTTATTTTTTCATTTACAAATCTGTTTAGTATTTCTTCATGTGAACCACGTTTTACAGTAGTATCTGCATCCATTCTAATAACAGATATACCTGGTATCTTTTCTTTTAATTCTTGTTCTATTGCCTCTGTCCCAACTCCAGTTAAATCCAAGGCCTCCTCGCCACAATATGGACACTTACCGCTTATATGTTCTGCATACGAACAATAGTGACAAAGAAGTAAATCTATTTTTTTATGGTATGTAAGTCCAACATCGCAATTCCTACACTTTAACATCTTGCCGCACGCTTTACACACAACAGCAGAAGCATAACCTCTTCTGTTTAAAAATATAAACGTTTGCTTTCCACTAGCAATATTTTCTTCTATGGCTTGTACAAGACAAGAAGAAATTTTCCCCTTATTAGACATTAAAGCTTCTTCTTTCATGTCTACAAGCTCTACTTCAGGCATAGCAAAACTACCAGGCCTATTTTTTAATTCATATAGCTTAAGCTTTCCCTCATGAGCTTTATACATTGTACTAATTTCTGGTGTAGCAGAACCTAGAACTAATACTGCTTTATTTTGATGTGCAATAAACGTTGCAACTTCTTTTGTATTGTATTTTGGAGTTGTTTGTGAAACATAACTTGTATCATGTTCTTCATCAATTATAATTAAACCTATGTCTTTCATTGGTACAAACAGGGCTGACCTTGGACCAATTACTATTCTAGATTTTCCATTTAATATTTTCTTTATTTCAGTTTGACGTTCAAGTATTGTCATTTTGCTATGTAATACAGACACTATATCTCCAAACCTAGATATAAATCTTCTCTTTGTCTGAAATGTTAATGAAATTTCTGGAACGAGTACTATTGCATTTTTACCAAGTCTTATACATTCTTCAATTGCTTGTAAATATACCTCTGTTTTACCAGAACCAGTTACCCCTTTTATAAGAGACACACCAAACTTTTCTAAATTTATATCCGTTATAATACCATCTATCGCCTTTTTTTGTTCATCAGTAGGTGCAAGCGCTGTATCTCTTTTAATATTAGAATAATCTTCTAACTCAACATCTACTTTTTCTATGGAAATGTACCCATTTTTTTCAACAGTTGAAATTACTGCTCTTGAAATATCCAAAGTTCTAATTGCATCATCTAAATATATATATTCATTTTCCATTAAATACTTAAGTAATTTCACATGTCTTGCAGATTTTATCTGACCAGATGCAATTTTTTCTTCTATCACTTCAGAAGGCATTGCACTACATATTATCTTGGCTTGCTTTCCATTTAACTCTTTTTGTTCAAGCTCTCCCTTAGTACTAGGTGGAAGCATTAGTTTTAGAGCATCATACACATTGCAAAAATATACTTTAGATATCCATTTTGCAAGACGTAATCTATTTTCATCTATGTAACTATCCACATCTAAAACTCCAGTTATATTTTTAAATCTAGATATATCTTCTGGGTTATTCGTTATTTTAACAACAATTCCTTCTTTTTCTTGGCCCTTGCCTTTTCCAAAATTTATCCAAACTCTTTTACCAATAGTAACTTCAGATAGCATTTCTTCTGGAATTAAATAATCATATATCCTATTTAAACTTTTAATGGAAGATTCTATCAAAACTTTAGCAACCATATATTCCCCCTATTTTATAAAAAGGATTAGCACAAACTAATCCTTCAACCATTCATTATATTGTTCAATTATTTTGTCCACTACCTGTGAACTGGTGATACTAGTTGTATCTATCACACAAACATAATTGCTCATATCTGCAATGTCCACATTGTATCTTTCAATGTAGCGTAACCTTTCAGCCTTTTCGCGACGCATTATACCAGACTTAGCTTCATTTTCTGATGAATACTTCTCTTCACTACCTCTAGTCTTTGCGGCCTCAAATAATCTTTTTGTTGCTTCGCATATATCTGCCTTAAGATATACATCAAATGCATCATCAACAAAGTGAAAGCCCAATCTTGCATCTACAATTATATTGTTTTTGTCTTTAACATATTTTCTAGTACAATCATCCACATATACATCTATCTCTGGCTTATCCTTCAAATACTCATTAAACTCAACTAATGTCATATTATTTATACGAGCTTGTTTTCTAAACTCTTCACTAGCTTTATATAACTCATACGATAGTCTCTCTGAAAGCATTTTAGATACTTCAGACTTACCACTTGCTATATTACCAGATATAGTTATAACATGTTTTTTCATATGTTTGTACTACTCTCCTTTTTCTCCTAACTCACCATCTTCTGGTTCAACTACGTCTACTTCTTTTAACTCTTCTCTTTCTACAATAGTTGTTCCATCAGCCAATTCTTTTGATGCAATATCCACTGGATCAGTTATATCTGGATCTTCAGTTTTAACTCTTCTATCTGCTATTTGTCTAGCTCTTTTAGATGTTGCTAGAACTACCTCATATCTACTTCCTACTTTTGGCATTATATCTAATGCGTTTGGACTTGATAACATATCTTCTTCCTCCTAAAACTTTTTACTACTAATATATTTTAGCATACTACTAATTCATTTGCAAGATTTCCAATGCCAAGAAAGCTTTATTCGGTACAAAATCTAATTAGATTCTTGATATTCAATATATCCAATAAATTTAAATTCTATCCTTAAAGTAGACCTCTCAGCAATTCTCACTTCACCTATACACTCACTATTTTCCCTAGTAAAATTAGATAGTAGTCCTTTATATAACGTAACATCTCTATCCAATACTGTAACTTCAAATGCATCTGCTGCTTCTCCTTGTATATTTTCTAAATACAATTTATAATACACATTTGTAATAGAGTCATTTTCAACAAAAAAGTCCTTATATACTGTCATATTATGCCAAGCAAAAATAAACTCGTGTTCGCTTATTAAAGGTTTTCCATCATTTAAATTTACTGAAATATTATCTGAACTGTTAATTAGCTTCGTAAATGTATACTTATTGGAATTGCTAACTCTGTTTACATTTAAACTACTTGTCTGATCAGAGTATCTGTCTTTGAGCCTTCCGTAAGAATCACAAGCGTTCATCATATCCTCTATAGTGCCTTGTCCTTTTTGGTAAACAATCATTTTACTTGTAGCAACAGATGCTTTATCGCCAGTAGTAAAACTCTTATTTTCAGAAGCTTCACAAGCTAAATTAAAAGATACAAATGTCCCGTTATATTTACCTCTTTGTGCATTGCCTGTGGATATCTCAACATATTCATCGCCACTTTTTATGTATAATATTTCCTCATTGTCTGCTATTTTATCTAATTTATTTTGTGGTACTTTTAAATAATCTCCATCTAACACTTCCATATTTTCTATTAACCCCGAAGATTTTAACTCGTTAAGTATTTTCTTTGCTCCTCCATCTTTAGTGAACATTTCTTCAGCTTTTAATATCATAACCTTTTCTTTTATTTTAGACATGTCGTTAGATTGTACTGCAGAATTGGCTTCGCTTATTATATTTGTATTAGATAATGTTATTATTATCGCCGCAGCTAGTATTGCCATAACAATTATGGTTATTACAAGTACAATAAGCGATATTGCATTTTTC
>USES01000017.1 GCA_900553785.1 uncultured Clostridium sp. | reverse complement strand
TTTTAGTTTTACCATCAGAACATTTATAAGTATTTGTAAATATTCCTTTATCTTTGTAAACGGTAGAACCACCATTATAATAATCTCTAATTTTAATTATTGGACTATTATTGAATGAAAGAGCGAGTATAAAATCTAAAAATATTAAACCTATTATAGAACACAGTATGATTATTATTTTTTCCTTCTTCATTATACCTCCCATAAATGATAAACGAGATGCCATTTACTTCTTATGTATTAATTATATCATAAACTTTTTGATTTCGAAAGAGTTTTTAATATGGTTGTTTTTTAGGTGTCAATAATCCTTTTTTTAGAATGTTTTCTCGTTCTTTTACAATTTCTCGAAGATAAGCATTTTCGGCTTCTAAGTATTTAATCTTTTCTTTATTAGACATATTCTTTTTGGGGAGATCTTTTCTTATCCATTTATTTTTTCCTCGATTTTCCCTAAAGAGTTCAGACCACAATGTAGGGTTTCGTGTTACACTTTACATTCAATAGTGAAAGACTATGAACTGAATTTCCCAGTACTTGGAATTGAGCTGTAATAGGAAAACGAGAAAATTTAAGATTTAAATTAAAAAGTAAAAATTGGTACGAAGTAGCAATTTTTGCAAGCATAAGCGAGCTCCTTAGCAAGTTCGAGGAAAAACCTCGAACAGCCAAGAAGGTTTTTATGGGATTTTAACAAGTAATGTGTTCATTGAAGAATGAAAGATTTAGAAAAACATTTTTTGTAAAATGTAAAATTGATGATATTTCATGTAGTAAAATAATTTGCTATAATATATATTTTTGATTTAGGAACTGTTGAATTGTCATAAATTGTGTGATATATTTTGTGCGTGAGGTGAAAATGCAAATGGATAATAACACAAAAAGTAAAATAATACCACTTTGTACTATTTTGATAATAGTCCCAATAGCAATGATTATATTATACATGGTAACAAGTGAAATGGTTAGAAACGGAAATGAAAATATACCTAATACTTCAGATGAGCAACAAGTTAAACAAGAAAGTTCAGAGTTTTTTGATAAGTATTTGTATTCATTTTTGCCAATGGCATCTGCTAATAACTTTAAGAAAACTATAACAGATTTTACAGATGAAGATATAACAAATTTTGTTTATTTTTATGTGTTTAATAATCGTAAAGAGCTTAGCGGAAACAAAGAAGAAGAATATACATGCGATGTATCAAAAGAATTAGTTGATGAGCTTGTCTACAAGTATTTTGGAAAGAGACAGTATTCACTTATATTGAACCGTGGTAGAACTGGAATTAGAAAATTATCTGATACAACTTATCAGGTTTATTGGTTTCCTACAGGTTGGATGGCTCCAGAGAGCCATAATGAGTCTGTTGTTTACAACGGAAATAATGTAACAGTTACGTATAAATTAAATGATGATTTAACTGTTGTGGGCGACAAAAAAGAATCTAAATTAGAGTTTAAATTAACGTATGCTGATGGCAGATATATAGTTAATTCAATCAATTACATCGAGGCTGAAAAAAATTAAAAACATCCCATATTATTGAGATTTATAACTCAATAATATGGGCATTGTTTTAATATAGAATATTATAATGAATTATCAAATGCATTTCCGTTAATGTCTACATATATTGGATAACTAGCGCTTGTTGTTGAGCCTTGAACAAAGCTTACAATTTTATCTAAATTTACTTTTTGACTTTGAACTTTTTCATTTGCATTTACTGCATAACCACTATTTGATGAATAAACACTACCATCCTCTTTTATGTAATAAACATGTTGAAAACCACCATTTCCAGCTGAAAGGATAGAGAATGATACAACGGAAGAATCTAATAATGAATCATCTACATATAACTTTCCATCTTTATCTAAAGTAACGTTATATGGTTTTGCTGAACCAGTTGCATATGCTTTTAGAGTATATTTTTCTCTTATTTTTTTAGCATTAGCTAGAAATGTTACATAGCTGTCTTCTGGTTCCTTTACAGTATTACCTTGTTGTGAATCTGCTGGTGGAGTATTAGTGTTACCGTTAGATTTATCTATTAGTAAGTATATGCTCATTCCAATAATTGTTAAAAATAGCAAAACTATTAGTATAGTTATACCTGCATTTCCCTTTTTCATATGTTCACCTCCTATAAATTAAAATATATATTAAATATATATTAAATTTAATATATTTGTCAATAGGAGTTGTTTGAAATATAAAAAGCGTACCCGTTTGGGGTACGTAGAGATTATTTATTCATCATCATAAGATAATTGTATTTTAATGCATGACGTATTTCATCAGTCATTACATACATTATCATTGAATAAATTTCCATGTTTGGTGCGTATGCTAGTAGTTCTCTATAACGTTCTATTGCTTTAAGTTCTCCATTAAAAGCTTCTTTTAACATATCCGGATAAGATTTATTCATAGTAGCTGTAGTAGTGGTATCCATTGTATTTTCAGGTAATACAACACCAGTAAGTTCAGTAAATATTTTTCTGAATATTTTGTTGTGTATCATTTCGTTTCCTTTTATATCGTTTATTATATCACGTTGTTCATCGTTTGGTGCCATTTTTGCCATGGCAGAATACATTATTTCATCGTCTTTTTCGTTGCCGACTGAATTTTTTACTTCGTTAATTAGTTGATTTAGATTATATTGTGTACTTTTGCTTTGAAATGTTAATGGCCACGGAAGTGCCCTTTCCATATCTATATTAGGTATGTTCATATTCATATATTGATAGTTATTATTCATTGTGATACCAGGTGTCTGGTAATCCATACTTCTTAAATATGTAAAATAATCCATGTTTTTATCTCCCTTCCATATAATATATGGAAAAATTTTAAAAATTGTTCATCTATAATTGTGATATATATGTCATAATTTGTGATGTCTATTGAAAGGTTGTGAAAATTATAGTATACTATGAGTATGTTATTAGGAGGTTTTTATGATAATAGTTATGCTTGGAGCACAAGGTAGTGGAAAAGGCACAGTTGGCACGAAATTAGCTGAAGAGTTAAATATTGTGCATATATCTACGGGGGATATATTTAGAGAAAATATCAAAAACAATACTAAACTAGGAATTGAGGCTAATGAGTACATTTTAGCTGGAAAACTAGTTCCAGATGAATTAACTAATAGGATACTTATGGATAGACTATCTAAAGACGATGTTATAGCAAATGGAGCTTTAATTGATGGTTATCCAAGAACGGAAGTACAATGTAAAAAGCTAGATGAAATGTTAAGTGAGATTGGAAAAAGTGTAGATTTAGCAATAAATCTAGATGTAGATTATGATGAACTAATATCTAGAATTACGACAAGAAGGGTTTGCAAGGCATGCAAAGAAGGATATAATACTGAGTACAATCCACCAAAACAAGAAGGTGTTTGTGATAAATGTGGAGGAGATGTTGTACAACGTGATGATGATAAAGAAGAAGCTGTAAAACAAAGACTAGATATTTATTACAAAAATGAAAAAATAATTTTAGATTACTATGCTAAAAGTGGTAAGCTAAGAATTGAAAAAGCAGGAGATAAAGTGGGCAGAACATCAAAGGATGTAATTGCAGATTTAGTAAAAGATTTGAAGAAATAGAGGTAAGCCAAAACATGATATATATAAAGTCAAAAGCTGAAATAGATAAAATGCGTGTACCAGCAGAAATTATGAAAAAGGTACTAAAAGCAATGGAAGAAAACGCAAAAGAGGGAGTAAGCACGTTAGAGCTAGATACTATAGCTGAAAACATAATGAAAGAAAACGGAGCAACACCATCATTTAGAGGAGTAGAATGTATGTACAGGGGTGGCAAGCGTTTTAAACATGCGACTTGTATATCTGTAAATGAAGAAATAATTCATGGTATACCTTCTGCTACAAAGATACTAAAAAAAGGTGATGTTGTTTGCGTAGATGTTGGTGTGTATAAAGGTGGATGGCATGCAGATGCAGGCCGTACATTTATAATAGGTGAAGGATCAGCTTTAGCAAAGAAACTTGTAAAAGTAGCAGAGCAGGCATTTTTTGCAGGCGTAGACAAAGCAGTTGTTGGAAATAGAATTGGAGATATTTCTCATGCTGTGCAAGAGACTGTTGAAAAAAACGGATTTAGTCTATTGGAAGACTTCCAAGGACATGGAATAGGAAGAGAGATGCATGAAGATCCGGGAGTTCCTAATATTGGACGTGCAGGACATGGTGAAAGATTACAAAGTGGAATGGCATTAGCTATTGAACCAATGATAGTAGCAGGTTCGCCTGAAGTTGTAGTCGGACCAGATAAGTGGGTTATAAAGACAAAGGATAGAAGTCTTACTGCATATTATGAAAATACAATTGTAATTACTGATGAGGGAACTGAAATATTAACATTGTAATGGCAAACTAAACATTTCGATCATAAAATTTCGCGAAAGCCTTGAAACGTAAGGAACAGAATGATATAATATCCGTACCGGTGAAAAATATTAAATTTAGAGGATAATTTCTAGGAGGAAAAAAAGATGAAACGGAGCACAAGCTATTTAGACTATGTACGAAAGGAAAGAGAATTTGTCAGGAATGATATTGAAACATCTCTAAAGAAGTATAAGTTGCGGATGGAGAAAATGAGCATAACGGATGATGGCTATGTAATAGACATTGTTCCAGTTGAATCTGAGGAAATACCATTTAAAGAGATTTGTGATAGATTTGACAAACTCAAGTTTCCTAACTATGTGTTGACTGACATAGTATTTTCGTGGAACAACACTAATATTGTTTTAGTTCCAACTACATCAGATGCTATGAACAGATTCCTTTGGAACTATGTTATATGCTATTTTCCGTTTACCAACGATACGGAGGCTTTAGCAATAGCTTTAGGGGTGTTGGAACGTATGATTGAACCATTAGGAAAAGATGTCAAGCTTACGTTAGAAAAATATACGAGTGATATGATTAATTAGAAAACAAGAGGGAATCACGTTTGTGACTCCCTCTTTTCCTATTTTAATGGTATGGATATATAGCACATAACATTAAAAGAGTGTTGACAATTAATTACATTTAATATATTCTTGTTCACAAGGGGGTAATGATTTTATGAAAAATAGTAGTAAGCTAATTTTAATATTTGCAATTGTGCTTATGGTTATAGTTATTGGTATAGAGGGATGGTATATATTTGGGATATTAAAAAAGCCAGATAATAATTCTAATAATATTAATAAAACTGAAAAAGATGATTCTATGACTGTGGACAATAATGTAAGTAATGATAAGAAAAATGAATCAAATAACAACAATGCTCAAGTTGCCCAAGATTATAGTAAATGGTTAGGAAAATGGACAGATAATAAAAACAACGTTTTTACAGTAGAAAAAATTGAAAACGGAACGATTACATTTTCGTGGACATTGTATAGGATTGCAAGTATGGGCAATATTACGTTGCCATTAAACGATTCTAAAGCAATATTTTATTTTCCTGTTTTTGAGGATAAGAATTATAATGGGAAACAAGATGAAGGAGAACTTGTTTATAGAAAAGCAACAGTAACTCTAGAAAATTCAGGAGTGATTGTCAATGTTACAAATACAACTGCTGAAGAAGCAAATCTGAATGTGACACAAATTATAAATTCGGGAGGACCTTACATATCACTTGGAAAATATGAGTATACTATAAAGGAATAATTTTTAGAAAATTTTGAAATATTTAACTTCATAAATAACAACAGAATCATATGACTCTGTTGTTATTTATGATTTTTGTTTTGATACAAGAAAATCCTTAAATAGTTTAGAAATTTCTACAATAGGCAATGGAAGCAAAGAAAATATAAAGACTAATTTCCACTGATCTATTGTTAATACTACAGAGTTGAACATAGATGCTATACTAGGAATAGATATCACACCTATTTGAAGTATTGCTCCAAGAATAATAGCTCCAACTAAGTAAATGTTTATTTTTATACCAGATTTCAAAATAGAACGATTTCTCTTTACGTTAATACTATGAACCAGTTCGATTAAGCCGAGAGAGGCAAAAGCCATTGTTCTGGCTACATCAATATTGTAGTTTTTAAGACCAATATAATAAACTACTAAAACTAGTATGCCTATAAGTAATCCTTCTGTAAATATTTTTTTCCATAAACCATTAGCAAATATACCTTTTTTAGGATTTATTGGTGGGACATTCATAATATCATTTTCTGCTTTTTCCATTCCTAGGGCTATTGCTGGAAATGAATCAGTAACTAAATTTATCCAAAGCAGATGTATTGCAAGCAGAGGAGAGTCAAATCCTAATATTAAAGCGATAAATATAGTAAGAAGTTCTCCAATATTTGTAGATATTAGGAAATGTACGGCTTTTCGAATATTGTCATATATGTGCCTACCCTCTTTTACAGCTTCTGTAATGGTTACAAAGTTGTCATCTGTAAGAATCATGTCAGCAGAATTTTTGGCAACATCTGTACCGGATTTACCCATGGCAATTCCTATGTCTGCATTTTTTAGTGCAGGAGCGTCATTTACCCCATCTCCAGTCATTGCAACTATAGCTCCACTTCTTTTAAAGGCGTTTACTATTTTTACTTTATGTTCTGGAGATACTCTTGCAAATACTGAATATTTTAGAATATTTTTTTGGAGAGTTCCCTCTGGCATTTCATCTAGTTCTTTGCCTGTTATTGCTAAGTTACCGGGAGTTAGTATTCCCAGTTTACTTGCTATTGCTTTTGCTGTTGTGATGTGATCTCCTGTTATCATGACGATTTTAACTCCAGCTGTTTTGCAGGTTCTAATTGCTTCAACTACACCATCTCTAGGAGGGTCCATCATTCCTATCAAACCAACAAATGTTAAATTGTTTTCTATATTTTTATCATTTATTTGCGAAAGTGAAGTTGTATATCTTATAGCGACACCCAATACTCGTAATGCTCCTGAAGCCATTTTATCGTTAATACCAAGAAGTTCACTTTTTTTACTACTTGATAGTATTGATTCGCTGTTGTTATCTATATAATTAGTGCATTTGGATATCAGTACATCGGGTGCACCTTTTGTTATTATTAAATATTTGTTACCACATTTGTGAATTGTTGTCATAAGCTTTCTTTTGGAGTCAAATGGTATTTCTGATATTCTTGGATATTCATTATATAATAAACTTCTGTTTAGGCCGGAGTTAATTGCATATTCTACAATGGCCACTTCACTAGGATTTCCGGATATGTTTTTATTTGATATATTACAGTCTGTACACATGCATGCATATTTAATAGTTTTATTTTCGTTTATAGGTATAGATGTTACTTTCATTTTGTTTTGAGTAAGTGTTCCTGTTTTGTCTGAACATATTACAGTACTACTACCTAGCGTTTCTACTGCGGGTAGTTTTCTTATTATGGCATTTTTCCTAGACATTTTTGTAACACCTATTGAAAGAAGTATTGTAACTATTGCAGGTAGCCCTTCAGGTATAGATGCAACTGCAAGACCTACTGATGTAGTGAACATTTCTAAAAGAGGAATTTTTTTAAGTGTGCCAATAATAAATATTATGATACATATTATGATAGCACCTATGCCAAGGTATTTTCCAACAGAGTCAAGCTTTTTTTGCAAAGGAGTCATGGAATCTTGTGTGTCTATTATAATATTTGCGATTTTTCCAACTTTTGTTTGCATACCTATATCTGTAACTATAGCCTCACCTCTTCCACCAACTATTGTTGTTGAAGCAAATGCCATATTTACCGTATCACCTAAAGAAACATCTTTAGGTAAAATCTTATTGCCATCTTTTATTACTGGTACTGTTTCGCCGGTTAAGGCTGATTCGTCAATTAACAAGTTGTACGAAGATATTATTCTACAGTCGGCAGGGACAAGGTCACCTGATTCTAGTTTTAATATGTCACCAGGTACTACATCTTGTGAAGGAATGGAAATTATTTTGCCATTTCTCTTTACTTTAGTGTTTGGCGCAAACATTGCTTTTAGGGCTTCTATAGATTTTTCTGCTTTAGTTTCCTGAATAAGTCCCATAATAGCATTAAATACAACGATTGCAACAATAATAAATGAGTCTATATAATCGTGAGAGTCTTCAAGATAAGACGTTACGGCCGATATTATAGCTGATATAATTAAAATTATTACCATGAAGTCATTAAATTGTTTTATAAATCTTACAAATAAGCTTTCTTTTTTTGCATCATTTAGCTTATTTTTACCATATTGTTTCTGTAGTAAAGTTACTTGCGTATCGTTCAGCCCTGTGCCGACGTTGGATTTAAGACTTGAAACTACATCTTGAATATTTTGTGTATACCACATATACATCCTCCTTTGTTTGTCTACAACATGTATATTATTTTTTTTAGATATTATGATAAAATTTTTTGGATAATAAATGTTAGCTTAGGCGTCAATGATGCATTTGGATATATGCCTATATAAATAATTGAAAGCGAGATATGAAATACACATGATTTCTTTATATTTATGGTTTTTAAATTGACAAAATTATGTCAAAAAGTATTGACTTGGTGCAGTTTTTACTGTATAATATTTACGTTGACTTATGGAGTTTTGACAGCTTTTGGGATACGTATTTTATTTAGGAGGAAAGTATGGCAAAAGATGACGTTATAGAAGTCGAAGGAACTGTAGTAGAATCAATGCCTAATGCAATGTTTAAGGTTGAACTAGAAAATGGACACGTAGTAAACGCTCACATATCTGGTAAGCTTAGAATGCATTACATTAAAATTTTACCAGGAGACAAAGTAAAATTAGAATTATCTACTTACGATTTGACAAAAGGCAGAATTACATGGAGAGCTAAATAAAATTTAAATTGGTATAAACATTTTTAGGAAGCGGCTGTATAAGATAAAGGTTGTATGTCTTATATATTTTTAAAAATGTGTATATATATACTTTTCAAAAGGTTTCAAGGAGGAAAAGCAAAATGAAAGTAAAACCATCTGTAAAGAAAATTTGCGAGAAGTGCAAAGTTATTAGAAGAAATGGTGTGGTTAGGGTAATATGCGAAAACCCAAAACACAAACAAAGACAAGGTTAGGAGGAACTAAAACATGGCACGTATAGCAGGAATTGACTTACCAAAAAATAAAGTAGTTGAAATTGGTTTAACAGCTATTTATGGAATTGGTAGAACATCAGCAAAAAAAATAATGGCTGAAGTTGGAATTGATTCTTCAAAAAGAATTAAAGACTTAACAGAAGAAGAAGAAGCTAAAATAAGAGAAATAATTGAAAGAGATTACGTTGTTGAGGGTGACTTAAGACGTGAAGTATCTCTTAACATTAAACGTCTAATGGAAGTTGGATGCTACAGAGGAATGAGACACAAGAGAAAATTACCAGTTAGAGGACAAAGAACAAAAACAAATGCAAGAACAAGAAAAGGCCCTAGAAAAGTAGTGGCTAATAAGAAAGGAGTATAATTAAGATGGCACAAGCAAAGAAAACAACAACAAGAAGAAAAGTTAAAAAGAATGTTGCTACAGGTGTAGCTCATATTCATTCATCTTTTAACAACACAATTGTAAGTGTAACTGACGAACAAGGTAACCTATTATCTTGGTCAAGTGCTGGTTCACTTGGATTCAAAGGTTCAAGAAAAAATACTCCATTTGCAGCATCAGAAGCAGCAACAGTAGCTGCAACAGCTGCTAAAGAGCATGGTTTAAAAACAGTATCAGTAAATATTAAGGGGCCTGGAGCAGGACGTGAAGCTGCTATTCGTGCACTTCAAACTGCAGGTTTGGAAATTGACACAATTAAAGATGTAACTCCAATACCTCACAATGGTTGCAGACCACCTAAGAGAAGAAGAGTTTAACGGAGGTGGACTAGGATATGGCAAGATATACAGGAGCACAATGTAAAAAGTGCAGAAGAGAAGGACAAAAATTATTCCTTAAAGGCGAAAGATGCTTAACAGGAAAATGTTCAATAGATAGAAGAAACTATGCACCAGGTCAACACGGTGCTAATAAATCAAAACTTTCTGAATATGGATTACAACTTCGTGCAAAACAAAAAACTAAGATTTATTATGGAGTTTCTGAATCTCAATTTAGAAAATACTATGAAGTAGCATTTAGAAAAAATGGAGTAACTTCAGATTTATTATTTGGTTTACTAGAAACAAGATTAGATAACGTTGCATATAGAATGGGAATAGGAACTTCTAGACGTGAATCTAGACAATTAGTAAACTATGGAATGCTTACAGTAAACGGTAAAACAGTTAATGTACCATCTTACCAAGTTAAAGTTGGGGATGTTGTTGCTGTAAGAGCAGAAAAGAAAGATAATGCAGCTATTAAAAAGCTTGCAGACTTTATTAAATCTAAGAATATAGTTTCTTGGATCGAAATGGATAAAGATAAGTTAGAGGCTAAGATTGTAAGAATACCACAAAGAGAAGATGTGGATCTTGAAGTAGCTGAGAACCTAATTATTGAGTTGTACTCAAAACAATAGAACTAATACTAACAAAGTTTCAAATGTACGTGTAATCAGAGCGTACAGAAGGAGGATAAATTTATGTTAGAGATGAAAAGACCAGATGTTAACTGTGTAGAGGTTAACGCAGATACATATTATGCAAAGTTTGAAGCTGAGCCTTTAGAAAGAGGGTTTGGAATTACACTTGGAAATTCATTAAGAAGAATATTGCTTTCTTCACTTCCAGGTTATGCAATAAATGCAGTAAGAATTGATGGGGTTTCTCATGAATTCTCTACAATTAAAGGTGTAACAGAAGACGTTACAAATATATTACTTAATTTAAAAGGAGTATGTTTGAAGTCTTCAGACATGGATATAAAAGAAATGAAAATTTCTAAAAAGGGTCCATGTGAGATTACAGCTGCAGATATTGAGACTGACGGAACAATAGAAGTTGTTAATCCAGATCTTCATATAGCTTATCTTGATGAAGATGGTGAATTTAATGCAGTTTTAACTGCTGCAAAAGGAATTGGATATACAGCAGGAGATGTTAACAAAGCAAGTGCAACAATAGTAAATACTCTTCCAATAGATTCTATTTATACACCAGTAAAACAAGTAAACTTCACTATTGACAAAACAAGAGTTGGTCAAAAAGCGGATTATGATAAATTAACACTTGAAATTTGGACAAATGGAGTAATTGAGCCTTATGAAGCACTTTCTATGGCAGCAAAGATATTAAATGAACATCTTGAGATGTTTATAGACTTATCTGAAATAGCTAAGAATATGTCAATAATGTCACAAAAGGAATCTACAAAGAAAGATAAAATGTTAGATACTCCAATTGATGATTTACAACTTTCTGTAAGATCATACAATTGCTTAAAGAGAGCAGGTATCGATACAGTTGCAGATATAATTTCACGTACAGAGCATGATATGATGAAGGTTAGAAACCTTGGTAAAAAATCTCTAGATGAGGTTGTTGCTAAAGTTAAATCACTTGGCCTTTCATTTAAAAGTTCAGAAGAATAAATTTTAAGGAGGAAATAAAAATGCCAGGAACAAATAGACTATCAAGAACAATGGGACAAAGGGATGCACTATTAAAAGGGCTAGTTACAGCGGTTATCCAAAATGGAAAAGTTGAAACTACTCTTGCTAAAGCTCGTGAGGTAAAACCTCTAGTAGATAGCGTAGTTAGTCTTGCAGTAAAAGAAGCTCCAAACTATGAAGAAAAGACTAAAACAATTTCAAGAGCTAAATTAGATAAAAACGGTAAAAAAGTTAAAGTAGAAAAAACATCTAAGAACGGTAAAAAATACCAAGTAATAGATAGAGAAATTGTAAAAGAGACTGTTAAAGTAGACAAAGCTTCTAAACTAGCTGCTAGAAGAAAAATGTTCAAATTAGTTAACAAAGTTAAAGATAGCAAAGGAAACACAATAGATTTAACTGAAAAACTATTTAATGAAATTGCTCCAAAGTATGAAGCAAACAAAGGTGGTTATACAAGAATAACTAAACTTGTTGCTCGTCGTGGAGATGCAGCTGAAATGGCTATAGTTGAACTTATATAGTTTGTAAAACGGGTTACGAAAGTAGCCTGTTTTTTTTACCTTAATTTTATTGCTAACATCTCATTTTATGATATAATGTTTTAGTAGTGAAGCGAGTGGCATTATGGGAAAAAATCAAAATTCAGCTCTTATTTTTTTGATTGTGTTGCTGTTTATTGTAGAGATTGCAATGGCAGGATATATATTATGGGATAAATTAGGTGATACCAAATCAGAAATTAACAGTGACAATATAGAAGTAAATAACGTTAATGTATTTAAACTTTCTTCTATGAGGTGTTTGAATTCTGATTCAAAGTTTCGTTTGTCTGGTTTTGAAAGATATTATTCCGGGTTAAGCGTTTTGTTTGAAAATGACAGATTTTATTTAGAGTTATATCCGGATTCGGATTTAGCAGAAGTGTATCCAGGAGCTAAAAGTGGTGTTAAAGTTGAAATTAAAGGACTAGACACAACTAATGTAGCAGATGAATTTATTTCACATGTTGGTTCAGATTTAAGAATGCCACAAGTACTATTTTTAATGGAAGATGGTACCGTATACAGTGTAGACTGCAGGCAAGCATTAACAATAGGAGATAGTAAAGTTCAAAAGTTAGAACAAATAACAGGAGTAGCTACTATGAAATATGCATATGTGGATGGTACTCCAGCTCAAGTGGTATTAGGCTTTAAGACAAATGGAGATTATTATTTGTTGAATAATTGATAAATCTAATATATTTGCGGCCAAAACTTGACATAACATTTTAATTGTGATATAATAATTGCGTTCTTGTTATAAGAGCAAAATTTAATAATTTTGTGGAGGTAGTAAAAATGGCCAACACTAGAAGAGATTTGAGAGCGGAGCTTAATCGGAGACTGAGCTGGGAAGAGTATAGCATGGCTTCAGAGTATTTGAATGAAGCCGTAAGATACAGTGATCAGGCGTTAACAGAGGATACCGTTGATTACGATAGCCGTATTCATGATTTCCTTATTTGTGCTAAGGCACTGTACATGAATAAAGGCGAATATGCTTGTGCAAGAATTATGGAGGAATACGCAAGGTATTTCTAATATTAAGGCCAGCGTATAAGTAAGAAGTTGATACATGTGTAAAAAAGTAGCAAATATCATTTAAGAAGTCAAAAAGCAGAGGAAATTTTTCCTCTGCTTTAATTATATTGTGTCTTGGTATTTATACAATTTGCCTTAAAACAAGTTAAACTCAAAGAAAATTTGACATAAAACTTAAAATATGATACAATTTAAAAGATCTTTTTTTAAGGACAAAAATTTAATAATTTTGTGGAGGTAATCTAAATGATTCATACCAGAAGGGATTTGCGTTCAGAATTTAACCAAAAAATGAGTTGGAATCAGTATAGTATGGCTTCTGAATACTTGAATGAAGCTGTTAAGTACAGTGACCGGGCGCTAATCGAAAGTTCTAGTGAGTATGATGAGAAAATTCGTAATTTTCTTATTTATGCTAAAGCTACGTACCAGGATAAAGGTGAATATGTTTGTGCGAAAATTATGGAAGAATGTGCAAATTATTTTTAATTTCAAGTTGTAGTATGTGAGTAGTAAAATGCATATATAATAAGTAGGATGGATCTAATAAGAAAGCAGGGGAATTTGAATTTCCTCTGCTTTAATTATATATTATTTTTCTTCATCTTCTTCAGGAGATAATTTTGCAATACTTACAACTTTACCACCTTCAGATGTTCTCATAAGTGTTACACCTTGAGTATTTCTGCCAAGTACGCTAATACCACTTACATTTAGTCTAATTACTGTGCCATTTGCTGTAATTATCATAACATCATCATTATCTGTTACAACTTTTACTCCAATAATATGTCCAGTTTTTTCAGTAGTTTTATAAGTTAAAATTCCTTTTCCTGCACGAGACTGTGCACGGTATTCTTCAACTTCAGTACGTTTACCAAAACCATTTTCTGTAATTGCTAATATGTAATTATCTTTTTCAGTGGTAATAGGTTCCATACCAACTACATAGTCATCTCCAGTTAGAGTTATTCCTTTAACCCCCATTGAAGTTCTTCCAACAGCTCTTACATCATCTTCTTTAAATCTTATTGAAAGACCAGTTTTTGTTACAAGAATTATATCACTCTTGCCATCTGTTACTCTAACATCCACGATTTCATCATCGTCTTTTAGAGTTATGCTTTGTATACCAGATTTACGTATATTTGAGTATTCAGAAAGAACTGTTTTCTTAACAAGACCACTACGAGTAGCAGTTAAGATGTTTAAGTTGTCTGTGAATTCTCTTACAGGTATAACTGCAGCAATCTTTTCATCTTGAGCAAGTTGAAGTAAGTTTACAATAGCTGTACCTTTAGCTTGTCTTGAAGCTTCTGGAAGCTCAAATGCTTTAAGCTTAAATACTCTACCTTTTGTAGTGAAGAATAGTATATAATCGTGAGTTGATGTAACGAATATATGCTCAACGAAGTCATCTTCACGAGTACCTATTGCTGTAACTCCCTTTCCACCACGTTTTTGACTCTTATATGCATCAACTGAAATACGTTTTACATATCCAAAGTGTGTAATAGTTACAACGTTTTCTTCTTCTTTAATTAAACTTTCAACTTCAAAATCTCCAGTTCCTTCAGAATGTGCAATTCTAGTTTTTCTTTCATCTCCGTAGCTATTCTTAAGTTCTGTAACTTCGTCTTTAATAATTTGAAGTACAAGAGCTGGGTTATTTAAAATTTCATTTAATTTTGCTATAAGTGATACAAGGTTGTTGTATTCATCTTCAATCTTATCTCTATTTAAACCAGTTAATGCACGAAGTTTCATATCTAGAATTGCCTGTGCTTGTATTTCAGACAATGAGAACTTCTCCATTAAGTTTTTCTTTGCTTCAGCATCATCTTTTGCACTTTTGATAGTTTTAATAATCTCTTCAATATGGTCAAGTGCTATACGAAGTCCTTCTAATATGTGAAGTCTTGCTTCAGCTTTTTTAAGATCGAAACGTGTTCTACGAATAATTACATCTTGTCTATGTTTTATGTAATACTCTAGTATTTGTTTTAAGTTTAAAATCTTTGGCTCACCATTTACAAGTGCAAGCATTATCATAGACTGAGTACCTTGAAGTTCAGTGTGCTTGTATAATAAATTAAGTACAACATTAGGATTTGCATCACGTTTCAAGTCAAATACTATACGAATACCTTCTCTATCTGAAAGTTCGTGAAGGTCAGAAATTCCTTCAATTACTTTTTCATTGATAAGCTTTGCTATATTTGCAAGCATTGCAGCTTTATTTACTTTATATGGTATCTCAGATACTATAATATGGAATCTTCCTTTAGCATCTTCTTCAATTTCTGCTTTAGCACGTAAAATTACTTTTCCACGTCCTGTTCTATATGCTGACTTTATTCCCTCTTGACCTAATATTATACCAGCTGTAGGGAAGTCTGGTCCTTTAATATGCTGCATAAGTTCGTCTATAGTTATATCTGGATTATCTATTAGGGCACAAATACCATTTACAACCTCAGATAAGTTGTGAGGTGGAATGTTACATGCCATACCAACAGCAATACCATAAGAACCATTTATTAAAAGATTTGGTAGTTTTGCAGGTAGTACAGATGGTTCTAAAAGTCTATCATCATAGTTTGGTACAAAATCTACAGTTTCTTTATCTAAGTCAGATAGCATTTCTTCAGATATTTTGAATAATTTTGCTTCTGTGTACCTCATTGCAGCTGGTGGATCATTATCTATTGAACCAAAGTTACCATGTCCATTTACTAGTGGGTAACGAAGTGAAAAATCTTGAGCAAGTCTTACTAATGCATCATAAACTGCAGCATCACCATGTGGGTGGTAGTTACCTAAAACGTCACCAACGATACTTGCGCATTTTCTGTAAGGTTTTTCTGGCCACAAAGCAAGTTCGTTCATAACGTAAAGAATTCTTCTGTGAACTGGTTTTAGACCATCTCTTACATCTGGCAAGGCACGTGCTACAATAACGCTCATGGCATAGTCTATGTATGAGCGTTTCATCTCATCTTCAAGTACTACAGGCACAATTTTTCCTTCATTAAATTCTACATTATTGTCCATTTTTTGCCTCCTAAAATTCTAGTGTAATTATACAGGAAATTAAGCATAAATGCAACAAATACACCTTGAAAAAAGTATAAATTATGATATAATACAAGTACTCGAAAACGAAGATAAAATGTAGAAAGAGGGGTAAAATTGAAACAAATAGATTATTACAGCTTACTTGAAGTAAATAGAAAGTCTAGTAATGAGGAAATAAAAGCAAACTTTAGAAGATTAGCTAAAGAATATCACCCTGACGCAAATATAGATGACCCTAATGCAGAGGAAAAATTTAAAGACCTTAATGCAGCATACGATACTTTAACCAATAAAGAAAAAAGGAAAAAATATGATAAGCAAAGTTTGAGATTTGGTTACGGTTTTGTTAAAGGTGAAAGCTCAAGACAAAGTGATATAGTATCAGATTTGCTTAGTACTTTTTTTGGAATTGGAAAAGATGCAAAAGGCAAATTAGCTGCTAAAGCCGATGATGTTAAAACAAAAATAGATGAAAGAAACGAGCCTAAAAAAGGAGATAATATTGACGCAAACCTTGAAATAACAATGGACGAAGGATTTTGGGGCGCCGAGAAAAAACTTGCTTTAAAAACTGCTGGAGGGAAAATTAACAATTATTCTGTAAATGTTCCAAGAGGAGTTCATGACGGAGAAAAAATTCGTTTAGCGGCTCTTGGTAAACCTGGAAAAAATGGTGGAAAACCAGGAGACTTAATAATTACTGTTAAAATGAAGTCACATCCATTGTTTACTATAGATGGGGCAGATATACACGCAAATCTTTTTATTTCACATACACAATCTGTTATAGGTGACACAGTAAGACTTAAAATATTAGGAGAAGCTATAGATATTCAAGTTCCTGAAAAAACTAGAAATAAAGATATAATAACTATATTTAATAAAGGTTATGCAGTTGGTGATGACCAAAGAGGTAATTTAATATTGACGTTAAATATACAACCAACAGGAGAATTGACTGAAAGAGAAAGAAAGATATACGAACAATTGCTTAAAGTTGAAAAACAAAAAATTAAAGAAAAAACAAAGATAAAATAATATAACGAGAAGAGTTATTCTTCTCGTTATTTGTATAATATATTTAAATATAACATATATAATAAGTATTAGTCTGCAAATACAAAAGATAATATTTTTTTAATTTTGTTAAATATAGTAAAAATGTTATTCATATGTTTATTTTCTGTTTGTACAGTTGGTAAGGATTCATTCGCTTCAAAGTTATACCTTTTCATAATGTCATTAATTGTGTTTTGAGCTATTTTAAACGTATATGAAGCAGATGGAGTAATATTGGATTCATCTTCATTGCAAAAGCCAATGGAAATGTTTAGCTCTTCATCTATATGAATAATTCCACAATATGCGTTTTTATCATGTTTACATATATTCATTTGCGTTTTTTTGATATTATTCCAATCATTGTTAAAAACGTAGTACATTTTTACATTAGAATTAAATTTGAGATGGCCATTATATCTAATTACTATTGAGCTATTTTTCATAATATTACCAAATATGCTAAAGTTCTCAAATTCAAAATTCTTTTTTATGGCTCCATTTGAAAAGCCTTCTTCACAGCAACATTTTTCTACTTCTTTTTCACACATAATAACTCACCAAACCTCTCTTGTTTGACAACATTTTACGGCAGTATATTACCATTTTCAAGTAAAATACTAAAATGTGACAAATCTATACAAAAGAAGTACTTTTTCTAAAAAATATTAAATAAAATGTGTCAAAAAATTAAAAAATAATTGAAAGCATATATAATATGTGATAACATATCTCAATATAAGGGAGTGAAATTTGTGAAAGACTTAGATACAAATGAGCAAGCTGCAGTGGAAAATAACGATACAACAAAAAGAAGAGCTGCTGTAAGTGTAAGTGTAGAAAATGGATCAAATACGAAAAAGAAGATAATAGTAATTTCTGGTATGATAATATTGCTTTTAGTTATTGCTTTTACAGCTATAGCAATAGTTAATAAGCTTAATAACAATATTTTTGGCAATGTATATTTTGAGGGTATTGATTTATCTGGGAAGACAATACAAGAAGTAGATAAGATTTTATCTGACTACAAAAACAATATGTATAACAGAGGAATAATGGTTTATCACAATGACAATATGCTTTTTGAAATCAATGCTGAAGATGTGGGACTTAATATAAAAACAGAAGAATCAAGAAAAGAAATAGCAGAATTTGCAAGAACGGGAAATGTATTAGCAGATAATTTTAATGTTATTAAGGCATGGATATTTGGAAAAAAGTTTAGTGCAAATTATGAGTACAACACGCAGAAAAGTGCAGTTATTGTAGATAAAATACTTTCTCAAATTGATGGCAAGGTAGTAGATGACTCTTACACTGTTAATGGAGACAAACTGATAATTACAAGGGGAAAAGCAGGTCTTGATTTAGAAAAAGATAAATTGATAAAAGATATTACTGACATGTTAGTTGGGCGCAAGTCATCAGACAAAGTTATTCGCTATGATGTTAGTACTATACAAAGAGAACCAAAAGCTATAGATGTTGATGTGGTATATGCTTCTGTATATAAGGAAGCAAAAGACGCAAAGATAGATGAGACTAAAAAACCACCTGTATATGAAAAACATGAAAATGGTGTTGATTTTGATAAAGAAGAGTTAAGACGCGTTTTAGCACAAGATGGAAATGATGAAGAGGGCAAAGTGATTGAGTTTAAGCTGAAAATAACTGAACCTAAGGTAAAGCTTGCTGATTTGAAATGGGAGTTGTATTCAGATTTGCTTGGAACGTATAGCACAAGCTTTTCTACAGCTTATGGGTATGCGAATAGGAATACTAATATTAAGGTGGCCTCTCAATATATAAATGGTACAATAGTTATGCCAGGAGATACATTCTCTTTCAATAAAACAGTTGGAAACTGTGGTTTAGCTTCTAGAGGATTTAAAATGGCGACTGTTTACTCTGGCGGTAAAGTAGAACAAGGAATGGGTGGCGGCGTATGTCAAGTATCGTCTACTTTGTATAATGCAGTTTTATATGCAAACCTTGAAATTGTTCAAAGAGACAATCATGGATATACTGTTTCATATGTTGATTGTAGTAGAGACGCAACCATTTATTATCCTTATATAGATTTTAAATTTAAAAACACAAGAGAATATCCTATAAAAATAGTGGCACAATATAACAGTGCAGGCAAAATAACATTTTCTATATATGGAACCAAGGAAGAAAATGAATATGATGTTTCAATAGAATCATATGTTTTAACAAGGATTCCAAGAAGTACTACATATGTAAATGATAACACACTAGAAAAAGGAAATAGAGTAACAGACATATACGGGCAGGATGGTTTTACATCTATTGCATATAGAGTACTAAAAAAAGATGGAAAAATTGTAAAAAAGACAGTGCTATCTAATGATACCTATTCTCCTATGAATACGGTTATAAAGGTAGGTACTAAGGAGACTCATGTATCACCATATGGTGAGTAGGAGGATATAGTTGAATAAACTTTTTAAAACAATTTTAATTTGTATAATTGTAGTAGTTTTAGTAGTAGTTATGGCCAAAACCAGTATACTTGAAAGTATAATGAAGTTTGTATTTGGGGAAACTAAAAGTGTCGAAAATACGTTTGATGAACTTTGGTATTTTAGTAAGTTAACTGAACGTGAAAAAGATGTTTATTTAAGAATAGCAAATGCGATTAACAATAATGATGATAGCGTAGTTGTTGTAGGTAAAAATAATTTATCTGCCAGTGATGCTTCAAGGGCATATGAAGCATATATGTTAGACAATCCAGAGTGTTTCTATATAAGTAGTAATTACCAGATGGGAGTATCTAAATTTTTAGATGTTACAAAGATTAAGATTAAATTAACATACTCGGAAAATATAAAAAAGTTAGAAAGCAAAAAGATGGAACTTGAAGAAAAGGTAGGAAGTATTTTAAGTGAAGTAGTTTCACCCGAGATGACAAATTATGAAAAAGAAGTTGCATTGCATGATTATTTAATAGAAAATGTTAGCTATTATAATTACGAAAATGTAGATGATATTCCTTTAAAAAAACATAGTGCTTATGGTGCTCTTGTAGAAAAAGAAGCTGTGTGTGATGGCATATCTAAAGCATACAGTATTCTACTAAAAAAGTGCGGAATACAAAATGTAGTTGTATTAGGTAAAATGGGTAATCAACACGCGTGGAATAAAGTTAAAATAGATGATTCATGGTATAATGTTGATGTTACATCTGATGCTTGTGGAAAAGAAAGAATTGTAAGTCATGTTTATTTTAATTTGACAGATGAAGTAATATCTAAATCACATACAATTGATTTAACATTTCAAACGCCAGAATGTAGTAAGTCTAATGATTACTATACCTGCAATGCTTACGAAATTACAAATCAAGACTTTTTAAGTGATAAAATATCTAAAATAGTTTCTAATACAAAAGGAAATGTGTTGGAGTTTAGAATTGAAAGTAATGCTTACGATATACAAGATGTAGTTCAAAAGTTGTACGATATGGACTTTAATAAATACAAGACTAATAAAATTAAAGAGATGAGTTATTATTACATAGGAAATATATTTATAATTCCAAAGACTAATAAGTAATTTAAAAAATGATGGTTTAAAAATGCCATCATTTTTCATATATATATATTATGGAGAAACGAATACATTATTATATATATAAAGATGATAAATTTATGAGAGAAATATATAATCAGATATTTGACGAATTACCAGATATCGGAGCTATTGAATATATTGGTTCAAAGAGTAAGAATAACAGCCTTAGTTACAAACTCGAGGGATGTAGAGATAAAAGTAAGAATAAAAATTTTGAGAATGAGGAAAAAGAAAAAAATATCAATCTAAATATAGGGCATAGAGCTGGTGGTGATGTTTGTTTTTCTGAAAGCTATGGGGAGGATGTTATTAGATTTTACGCTAATATTGAAGATGTAAAGGTTATAGTGAACAATGGCATGTATAATGAAATAATAGAAAAAATAGCTAAATCTGGCTGCCCTCAATATGAAGATTGTATTCATACATATGGTAATTTAAAATTATATGAAAGTTTTGAAGAAGGTGAAGATATATTTCTAAATATTAATGAATATTGTATTTGGCTTAAAAAGAAGTTTTTAGATACAAGTGTTCCAACCTTAATAAATATACTAGGACCTGTTAATGTGGTTGGTTATGTAGTTAAAAATGAAACTGTAGAATCACCAACAATACTAAAAACAATTGCTATTTACACGTGATAAATTAAATAAAACACCAATAAACTTATTAGGAATACTTGAAAACTATGAAAATATGATATAAAATTATGGAAAATAAAGGAGAAAAACAGATGAAATTTATGGAAAATAATGTAAATGGGGGGGGGGCAAAAAAGCCTTCTAAATAGTTATTTT
>USES01000016.1 GCA_900553785.1 uncultured Clostridium sp. | reverse complement strand
AAGCCTTATAGGCGCAAATGAAAAACCACCAGCTAAGCTGGTGGAATTTTATTATTAAATATGTGAAAATTATCACAAAAAATGTTGAAAATAATTGTTTTTTTGTATACTATATAATAAAATTATATTCGTATTAAGGAGATATTAAAATGGACTTTTTGATTAGAATAGCTAAAAACCTTGCTGGCATGAACCTTGGCGTATTGTTTTGTATTGGTATTTTTATAGTTTTTTTAGTTTTGTTAATTTTAAAAGGCTCAATACTTCAGACAGGAATTAGGATATTTGCAAAGAAGAAATATTCATTTTATTTTATGATATTGCCTACATTTCTTTCAATATTAACAAATATGATATTGTTATTTATATCATATATAGTATTAACAAAAAATAATATAGACATTTTGGAATTGGCACTTCAATATTTGTTTAATTCCGTTTCTGACTTTAAACAAATACTATACATAATAATAGCAGCAATTGCATCTGAAGTATTGTTTTTAATTATTCAAGCTTTTATATTAAAATTAGTTAATTTTGATTTATATAAAAGTATCAAAAATATATTTGTTAAAGGAAGCAAATCTGACGATATTGATGCCACTGATGACATTATTAGTATTTCAGAAGATGATATGTTTTCAGATGATGCGGAAAATATAAGTGAAGATACGCCATCTAAATTGTCTTTTATAAATGGATTACTTGCAGGTATCTTCTGCTTTTCAATAATGTTTTTCTTAACCGTTATACTGTTGTATGTTGGTTCACTAATAGGTTCAAAGTTTATAGCAAAATAACAATGTAGAAATGAGTACTATTTATCAGTACTCATTTTTTAATTTCCTCTTTAGTTTTTTCTTGGCAAAATAACATTTGTTTGGTATAATATATGTGTTTTAAGGGGAACTAATATGTTATTTAATTTACAATCAAAATATAAACCAACTGGTGACCAACCAGAAGCAATCAAAAAACTAGTACAAGGAATTAAAAACAAAGATGAAGCTCAAACACTACTTGGTGTAACAGGTTCTGGTAAGACTTTTACAATAGCAAATGTAATTCAAGAAGTCGGTCGCCCTACAATTATTATGGCACATAATAAAACATTAGCAGGTCAATTATACAGTGAATTTAAAGAGTTGTTTCCAGATAACGCCGTAGAGTACTTTATATCTTATTACGACTATTACCAACCAGAAGCATATATTGCTTCAACAGACACATATATAGAAAAAGACAGCAGTATAAATGACGAAATAGATAGAATGCGTCACAGTGCCACTGCAGCTATATTTGAGAGAAAAGATGTAATTATTGTAGCCTCTGTTTCTGCAATATATTCTTTAGGCTCTCCTGAAGAATACAGTACTCATACTCTATCAATTAGACCAGGAATGCAAAAAAGTCGTGAAGAAGTAATAGAAAAACTTATTGAAATGCAGTATACACGAAATGATGTAGACTTTGAACGTGGAACTTTTAGAGTAAAAGGTGATGTTATAGATGTATACGAAGTAGGTTCTTCAGAACATGCTTTGCGTATTGAGTTCTTTGGAAATGAAATTGAACGTCTTTTATTTATTGAGCCAATAAGCGGTAAAACCATAGCGCGTATAGACCATGAACTTATATATCCAAAATCTCATTACGTAATATCCAAAGATAAAGTTCAAAATGCTATATCTAAAATTAAAGCAGAGCTTGAAGAAAGGCTAAAAGAATTGCGTTCAGAGCAAAAAATAGTTGAAGCATACAGACTAGAACAACGTGTTAATTTTGATATTGAAATGCTTGAAGAAACTGGCTTTTGCCAAGGAATAGAAAACTATTCCGTATATATGTCAGATAGAGAACGTGGCTCTACTCCCTATTCTTTATTCGATTTCCTAGGAGATGATTTCTTAACAGTAATAGACGAATCTCACGTAACAATACCTCAAATTGGTGGTATGTACAATGGAGATAAGGCAAGAAAAGATTCTCTTATTGAACACGGCTTTAGGCTACCTTCTGCTAGAGATAACCGCCCTTTGATGTTTAAGGAATGGGAAGAAAAAACAAAACAAAAAATATTTGTAAGTGCTACTCCTGGCAACTATGAATTGGAACACTCAAGTCAAATAGTTGAACAAATAATACGTCCTACTGGTCTTCTTGATCCAAAAATTGAAGTAAGGGAAACAACTGGTCAAATAGACGATTTAATATCTGAAATAAAAAAACGTACTAGTATTGGTGAAAGAGTGTTAGTTACAACTCTTACAAAAAAGATGTCTGAAGAATTAACATCTTATTTGGAGGGGCAAGATATTAAAGTACGTTATATGCATTCAGATATAGAAGCACTTGATAGACTAGAAATTATTAGAGACTTAAGACTTGGAAAATTTGACGTTTTAGTTGGAATAAATCTTTTAAGAGAAGGGCTAGATATACCAGAAGTATCTTTAGTTGCAATACTAGATGCAGATAAAGAAGGCTTTTTAAGAAGTGAACGTTCACTTATACAAACAATAGGACGTGCTGCAAGAAATGCACAAGGTACAGTAATAATGTATGCTGATGAACTAACGGAATCTATGGAAAAAGCTATACGTGAAACTAACAGGAGACGTAAAATTCAAATGGAATATAACAAAGAACATGGTATTACACCTCAAAGTATCAAAAAGGATATTAGAGATAGCGTTAAAGCTGTATTTACAGATAGTGATACTCCTGAATTAACAAAAGGAGAATCTACAGAAGAGACAATAGAACGTCTTACTAAAGAAATGTTTGACTATGCTCACAAATATGAATTTGAAAAAGCAGCTGTCATTCGTGATTTAATAAATGATTTAAAAAACAGTGAACCAAATTAGGTCCACTGTTTTAAGATTTTATTTATTCTTTGAAAACTATTATAGCTTTATTTTCGTTATTTTTTAATTTGTAAATAGTCTCTCTTCTATAATTCGAAACTATCCTGCAGGTTTTAATTTTGTATGCTTCACACTGAAAATTTGGAATATATTGTTTTTCTACCCAAAGTGTTGCATCTCTTTTGTAACGTGGAATGAAGCTAAACTCCATATATTCCCCAGAAGGACTTACACGAAAATAATAAGAATCCTCTCTTAACCGCTTAACTACCGAAATTGAAAGATGAATCTCAAGCTCATCCATCTTAGCTAAAACATAATCGATTATCTCCTGGCAGGCATTACCTTTGTTTACTCGAACAATTATTTCTGACATAACATTATTCTCCTTTAATCAAATAGAATTTATGACACTCGCGTTCATATATTATATATCACTTTTAATATTATGTCAAGTTTTACTAATATAAGCTGCAATCTTTCATATCAACTTTTATATAATCCTCATCTTCAATAGAAATAAAAACCGAAGACAGTTTAACTTTATCTTTAATAATTGCTTCTTTCTTACTTTTATCTAATTTTTTTATCATATATTCAAGTTTTGAAGCCAAACTTCTATTTTCACATTTCCATGCACATTCCATAGAAATAGCATCATGAAAGTATGTGTATTTTGCACATTTTTCTGTTTTCTTTCTATGTTCATTAAATCTTCTTTGTAAATCTGTAGTTATACCTGTATATAATGTATTGTCCCTGCACCTTATCATATAAACATAGTAACACACAACTTTTCACCCCAATACACAAAATATACACTAAAAACTTTGTAAATGCAATAAAAGATACCGGGAGTTTAAACTCCCGGTATCTTAAAGTTAATCACGAAAATAAAGATCACGTGTGTAGACTTTGTCTAATACATCCTTTATATCGTCATTGTATCTATTAGCAATAATGACATCACTAATAGCTTTGAATTCTTCAAGGCTTTTTACAACTCTACTATTGAAGAAGCTATCCTCTTTCATTGTAGGTTCGTAAATTACTACCTCAATTCCTTTTGCTTTAATGCGTTTCATCACACCCTGAATAGAGCTTTGACGGAAATTGTCGCTACCAGTTTTCATGGTTAAGCGATAAACACCAACCGTCTTAGGCTTTTTGGCAATAATTTGATCCGCAATAAAGTCTTTTCTTGTTCCATTAGCTGCAACAATAGCAGATATTATATTTTGGGGTACATCGCTATAGTTTGCAAGCAACTGCTTTGTATCCTTTGGCAAACAATAACCGCCATATCCGAAAGATGGATTATTATAGTGGGTACCGATTCTAGGATCTAAGCACACTCCCTCAATAATTGAACGAGTATCAAGACCTCTCATCTGAGCATACGTATCCAGTTCGTTAAAGTATGAAACTCTAAGAGCCAAATAAGTATTTGCAAACAGCTTTACAGCTTCCGCTTCTGTAGGATCCATAAATCGAACTTCAATGTCTTTCTTTATAGCTCCCTCTTTTAAAAGCATTGCAAATTTTTCTGCAACCCTAAGCAAACGTGCATTTTTCACAGGAACACCCACGATAATGCGGCTAGGATACAAGTTGTCATACAAGGCCTTTCCCTCACGTAAAAACTCAGGGCTAAACAAAATGTTGTCACAACTGTATTCCATCCTCATTTGTTCCGTGAAACCAACAGGCACAGTAGATTTTACAATCATAACTGCCTCCGGATTAACTGCAATTACCTGCTCGATTACACTTTCTACAGATGAAGTGTCAAAATAATTTTTGGTTTCATCGTAGTTTGTCGGTGTAGATATTACAACAATATCTGCATCTTTGTAAGCCTCGTTTCCATCTGTTGTAGCAACAAGATTGAGTTTTTTTGTTGCCAAATACTCCTCTATCTCCTTGTCTACAATAGGAGACTTATGCTCATTTATCATCTTTACCTTCTCTGGAACAATGTCTACAGCCTTAACTTCATTGTGTTGTGCCAAAAGAATCGCCATAGAAAGTCCTACATATCCCGTACCAGCTACTGCTATTTTCATTTTAGCTCCTCCTAACATTAAATAATTATTTTGTTATTGATAAAGACTTCCATGTTTAATTATACCATTATTTCGTCAAATGTCAAGCACACGAAATTGACATAAAATCACTTATCATAATCAAAATATAAACATATCCCTGTAGCTACAGCTACATTTAAAGACTCCTGCGTGTTACTAATTGGTATTTTAATTAAATCTGTACATAAGTTTTTTGCATAGTCAGAAATTCCATTAGCCTCGTTACCCATAATAAACACAATGTTACGTTTTTTATCAAGTTCGGCTAAATACTTTTTAGCTGAAAGATCTGTTCCAACTATATTGTAATTGCTATCTATTAACAGTTCAGTTATGTTTTTAAATTCTATTTCATCAACATAAAACACATTCGTTTTTTCAATTGCACCCATTGTACTACGAACAACTTTGGGACTATATATATCTGTAGTTCCTTTTATACACAAAACAGAATCTATACCAAAAGTCACGGCAGAACGTATAATAGTTCCTAAGTTTCCGGCATCCTGCACTTTATCTAAAACTAGAAACTTTCCGTTATTTTTAATGATATTAGAAATTTTAGCCATTTTTTCTTCAGTAGATAGGTGTTTTATGTTCTTTACTATAAGAGCTCCTTGAGGTGTTTCAGTATCTGAAACATATTTAAATACTTCACTAGATACTTCTAAAGCTGGTACCTTTTCTTCTTTAATTTTCTCTAACAAATTCTTTCCACCAGCCACAGTTTCTAGTAAGTCCTTGGAATACACAATAGACTCAGAAGGGGCTACCCCTTCCAAGTCCATCATCTCCCCAACTAACTTTACTCCCTCTATTATGTACTTAGAATATTTTTCTCTATACTTTTTACTCTTTAAACTTGCAATAAATTTTATTTGTTCGTTGGATTTACTATTTATCATATTTCACCTATTCTGTAGCAGTTGATGTATTCTTGCTAGTTATAAGACCAAGCTCTGTTCCAATTGATGTAGCAAGTGATTTTATTCTATCATCTTTATATTTACAATTTGCAGCATCCTGTTTTGCATAAAGAATACTATCTACGTAGTAACCTACTTGTGTTTCATCAGTAAGTCTGCCATTTTCTTCAATAGAATCTAATTTGATTATGAAATAACCAAAGTTATCTGATTCAATTAGTGATGTTGTATACTGGCCTGCTTTTAATGATTTTACTGCTTTATAATATGCTTCATCTACTGCTGCTGGATCGCTAACTTCAAATATTCCTTTATTATATGTTTGAGTTGCAGTATCATCTGAATACTCATCTGCAAGTGTAGCAAAATCTTCTCCTTTTTTGATTCTTGCCAATACTTCTTCTGCTTCCTTCTTTGCTGCAGCTTTTTCCTCATCTGTAGCAGTAGATGCTACCTTAAATAATATGTGTCTTGTTTTGTAAATGTTAAAATCAGCATCTTCGCCTTCCTCTTTAGTCAAATATTCTTTCATACTCTCAACAGTAGTTTCTCCTTGTTTCTTCTTTAAATATTCAGAAATTACACTATCGTTATAGAAAACTTGTCTAATTTCGTTAATATCTATACCTCTTGCTGCAAACTCGCTTATTGTAGATTCCTCTTTAAGCAACGTATCTGTTTCTTCTTTCATTTTGTCTGTAAGTTCAATACCTTCAGCCTTTGCTTCTGCAATTATAATTTTGTCCAAAATTATCTTTTCAGCAATATATTTAGCTACAACATCTGAACTATAATTATAATAAACTAACATTGGTGCAAAAGTTCTATAATAAAGTTCATACTCACCTCTTGTAACTTCACCGCCATCAAAAGTTGCAATTACTTCTTTATCCCTAAATATAAAGTAATAACACATAATCGCAGCAACAGCTAAAATTATAACTGCAGCAACTATAATAATTATTAAGTTATCTTTGCTACCCTTAATCTTTTTTACCTTTACTGGACTACTTTCTGGTTTAATCTTATCGTACATACTCTGTTCACTCATTAATTTTTCTTCCTTTCTTCCTCTTATATTCCTAACGTTTTTTGAAAGTTTGTTAGGGCAACTTCTATGTAAGACAATATATCACGTTTAGAATTGTTTGTCAATCTGTATTTAACGGTATTTTTCACATATTTAGAAACAAATATTAAAAACTCACCTTGCGTCTTAATCTCACTAATTCCTAATTTTCTACACATATTTCTTATTTTAATTATATCAATTAAGTTTTCTGTATCTTTAGGCATTTGTCCAAATCTATCAATTAGTTCGTCTATTACATCTTGAAGTGCTTCGTCATCTTTTGCATTTGATAGTTTTTGATACATTTCCATTTTTATTACATTATCTTTAATATATTCATTAGGAATATTTGCAGAAACGTCTACATTAATCTTAACGTCAGATAAATCTGAAACAATCTTTTCGTCTTCTTTTATTCCCTCTAAAGCATCTTTTTCTGCCTCAACTGCTTTTTCTAGAAGAGATACATACATATCATAACCCACAGATAACATATGGCCACTTTGTTCACTTCCAAGTAAGTTTCCCGCTCCTCTAATTTCTAAATCTCTTAAAGCTATTTTAAAACCACTACCAAACTCAGTAAAGTCTTTAATTGCTTTAAGTCTTTTATCCGCCTCATCAGAAAGCGCTTTTCCCCTTTGATAAGTAACATATGCATAGCTTAATCTATTAGATCTTCCTACTCTTCCTCTTATTTGATACAATTGTGCCAATCCTAACTTATCTGCGTTTTCAACAATAATTGTATTAGCATTTGGTATATCTATACCTGATTCTAAAATAGTGGTACACACTAGTATATCCGTTTCATGATTCATAAATCTTAGCATTACATCTTCTATTGCTTGTGGAGTCATTTGACCATGAGCTGTATCTACTCTAGCATTAGGTGCCAATGCTCTTACTTTACTTGCTACCGCATCAATATTATCTACTCTATTAGACAAATAAAACACTTGTCCTTCTCTGTCTAGCTCTTTTTCTATTCCTTCTCGTATAACATTATCTGAATACTCTAGCACATATGTATGAACGGGCAACCTTTCTTTAGGTGGTTCAAGTATTACAGATATATCTCTTATACCTATCATAGACATATGAAGCGTTCTAGGAATAGGAGTGGCTGTCATAGATAAAACATCTACTTCACTTCTATACTTTTTAATTTCTTCCTTGTGTTTTACTCCAAATCTATGCTCTTCATCTATTATTAAAAAACCTAAATCTTTAAATTTAACATCTTTAGATAACAATCTATGAGTTCCTACTATAACATCAATTTTGCCATTTTCTAAATCCTGCAATATTTTTTCTTGTTCACTTTTTGTTCTGAAACGGCTAAGCATCTCTACGTTTATACCATAAGGTTCCATTCGAGATTTAAACACATTATATTGTTGCAGTGACAAAACAGTTGTCGGAACTAAATATGCAACTTGTTTTGAATCCATTACTGCCTTAAAAGCGCCTCTTATTGCTACTTCCGTTTTACCGTAACCCACATCTCCACAAAGCAACCTATCCATAGGTTTAGGGCTTTCCATGTCGCTTTTTAACTCAACAATACATCTTTTTTGATCTTCTGTTAATTCGAATTCAACATCTTGTTCAAATTCTTGTTGCCAAGGCGTGTCTGGCGAAAACTGGAATCCTTTTGCCATTTTTCTTTTAGCATATAGCTTAACAAGCTCTTTAGCTATATTCTGAACGTGTTTTCCTACTTTTTCTTTAGTTTCCTTCCAAGCCTTTCCTCCAAGTCTATTTAACTTAGGTACAAAACCATCCTCACAAGCATATTTTTTTATACTATATAGACTCGTTACGGGTATATATAACACACCAGAATCTTGATATTCAAGCTTAATATAATCTTTTATAGTTCCGTTTATATCTACCTGCTCAATTCCTAAATACTTTCCTATTCCGTGGTCCACATGAACAACATAATCTCCAACATTTAAATCTTCATAAGAGTTTAATGCACTACCTAAAAAATCTTTAGAACTTCTTTGTTTTTGCTTTGTCCCACTCACTGGTTCAGATATAACTATAAAATTAAAATCATCATATGAAAAACCAGAAGATATGATACCTGTAGTTATATACACTCTAGATTTTTCAAGTTCATCTATCATAGTAATGTCTTGTATATACTTTACTTTAATATCTGAATCAAGTAATAAGTTTTTTATACTTTCAACCCTTGCTAAAGTAGGAAATATTAAAACTACGGACTTTTCTTCTTCGACGTATCTTTTGATGTCACTTTTAAATATATCCACTGCGCCACGAAAAAAGTTTACCTCCCTACAGCTAAAGCTGTACTCTTTTCTTTTCGCATGCAAAACTCTACCTTGATTTATTCTTTCCATATATATCAAAGGTAGGCTGGTATATCTTTGTTCTATTTCATTAAATGAGTAATATTTAAAAGCTATTTGTGGATATATCTCGTTTTTTTCTGTCATAAGCCTTAGAGTCTCTTCATTTTCAAACTCTATAGCTTCACTTCTTGAAATAATTCTTGTTATCTCGTTAAAATACACGTTGTACCTATCACCTAAAAAGTCTATAAGAGTTGAAGAATTTGGTACTAAAATATCAAAATATTTATTTATAACAACTGATACTTCTCCTTGTTTTATACGTTCTATATCGCTATTTATATTATCTGAAAGTGAAGAATTAAGATTTTTTGTACTAATCAAATTTTCTAATTCATCTATACACCTTGAAATGTCTTTTTGTGGTAAAATAAATTCTGTTGAAAAAGATAATTCAAAGTTATCTAAAACAGCTTTGCTTCTTTGGGTTTCAACATCAAATGTTCTAATGCTGTCTATTTGCTCTCCAAAAAATTCAATTCTTACTGGGTCAGGTAAATCGCAGCTAAATACATCTATTATTCCGCCCCTTACTGAAAATTGTCCAGGTCCCTCTACTAATTCTACACGGCTATATCCCATTTTACTACATATATCTATTATATGTTCAAGAGATTCTATTTTCCCCTGTGTTAACACGACATTTAGCCCTGTATAGTTTTCTTTAGGTAGCATTTTTTGCATCAACGCTTCAACAGTCGTGACAATGATGCAATCTTCTTTGTTTATAAGCTTATTTATTACATGAACACGAGCATTTTCTATTTCTCTGCTTTGCGTATCGTATGTATAATATGTTATTTCCCTTGCTGGAAAATACACGATATCTATATTAGAATAATATTTAAAATCTTGTATAATTTTTTTTGCCATAGATGCATTTGGGCACACCACAAGCGGCAATATACCTGAATAGTTATACAAACTATAAATCAAGTGTGGTACTGCCGCATCAGTTACTCCAATTATGCTTAAATTGTTTTTCTTTAATTTAATATCCTCAAGTAACTCATTGTACTTAGTATATTTTATCATCTCTTTAATTAGTGGGTTTGACATTTTTCCTCCTGCCATCATTTGTATAAAATTTTTGTTCTTCTTATACTATATTTTATGGGTTTATCTACAAATTCAATAAAACCATCCATAATAAAATTAGGGTTAAATACATACTGAGTGTCATTAGAAACTGTAATACGCAATCCATCATTTATATTTATACTATATTCTAATATGTTTGGCTTTATATCTATTCTTTCATTTCTTGTACTTGATTTTATAAGTACTAATATATTGCCCTCATTTAAATATTCAGAAAGTTTTTCTCTGTACCATGCTCTTAAATCTAAATATTCCCTTTTAGTCATTTTATCAATGTTTTCATATTCTGGAACAATTTCAAATTCAGAAGCATAAACTTGCTCAGAAATTAGTGGAACATTATCCTCTATGTATTCTGCAGATAACACCACAATTCCTTTTGGCAAAAAGTTATTTATTCCTTTAACTACAAATGTAGGATCCATATATTCACTAATATACACATCACACATTTCCTCTGTGCTATCTATTCCTTGAGGGAGACTACTTGCAATAATTACACTCGGAGATTGATCTTTATCATACTCCACATACACCCCAATTCTCGTCAAAGCCCTGTCTAATACATACATCATATCACTAGATAATATATAAGACGCCTCTTTTGTTTTCGTATAGCTTAAACGCATCCTAAGCATATTTCTTTTCCCTCCAATTTATTTATTATATCATGTATGTCAATAATTTTATATAAGTAAATTGCAACTAAATCATAAATAAAAACTAGCCAAACTTTCTAATAACACTTAAAAAATTTTGACTAGAACTCAAAAAAACATGCAAGATAAAAACATATATATTCTTGATTTTAGCTATTACAATAACACTTTCACTTTCGTTTGAAGTATCGTAATATTTTTTCCATGATTTTGAATCATTTATATTGTGCTCTTTCAAATCAGACACAAAGTTTAAAATCATATCCCATTGTATTCCCTGAAGTAGTACCTTTTTCCAAGTACTAATTTATACTTTTTAATGTTCTATATAAAACACATGTATTAAAAATTACATGTCAACACATATTGACTTTTTTGCAAAAATATGTTAACATAATATTGCAACTTAATTACAAATTAAAATCCGAGTATTAAATTTAACTAGGAGGACAAATAAAATGAACTATATGCCTGAAAATTTTTACCCAAATGAAGTGTTGAATGAGAAGCAACTAGAAGATCGGTTTATAAACAACAAACTTGTTTCTTTTGAAGTATCACACTGGGATAATGAAAAAAGAGCATTGGTAGTAAACTTTGCAGATGGAATTGTTGGTATTATACCAGAAAATGAAATATGTATTGAAAAACCTAAGTTTATAGGTAACTTTAATTACTCAGTACAAGCTAATGCACTAATTGGAAAAACAGCATGCGCTCTCATTACAAAAATAGATAAAAACGAGGTAACTTTGTCAAGAAAGAAATTACAAGAGCTTGCTTTTGAAACTCTAAAAGTCGATACGGTTTACAATGTATGCATTAAAAACATTTCTCCGATAGGACTTTTTGTGGATGTTGCAGTTGGCATTTGCGGTTTTATACATAATTCAGAAATCTCCAAAACGCAATTCAATTCAATTGAAGATTTCAAGAGAGACTTTGGCCTACATAAAGATCATGTAATACCAGCAAAGCTTATTTGCACTAAGGGAAACATCAAACTGTCTTTCAGACAGTTATTCAGATTTCCAATACTAGTCAAAGGTGATTGTGTTTATGCAACTGTTCGCAACCCACTTAATGATGGTACAGGTTATTTTGTAGATATTTCACCTAATGATACTGCTATTGTAGATATTGACACCAGACTTTACTATGGATCTAAAATTCTTGTCGAAATAAAATCTTCCGAGATCGTTTTCGACGGTGGTAACTACTTCACTAAACATCACGTAAAATTCATTGCAGGTTAAACTGTAAGGAGTCCAATTAAAACTGGGCTCCTTAATCTTTTACCTATCTATTTATTCTAAACATATACATATCTTTAGTATAACAATCGTTATATATATTTTTAAGCATTTTTGCACCAATAACATTATGCAAAATTCCATTTTTGCCAACTCCTAAATTACAGTATACATTCGGAAATTGTTCTATTTCATCTACTATAGGTAGGCCATCACAAGTCAACAAATATTCACCATAAAAACAATTTTTAACTTTAAGGCTTTCATCGTTTAATAACCTTAATAAATAGTTATACAACTTTTTATATTTACCATTTGAAAATTTTTCTTCAAAAACATCTCCAGAATTTTTTATTGTCTTTTTTATATCCTCACCATTTAGAACTATATAACCATCTGCAACTCTTAGCATAATATCTGAATTATTTTCCTTTGCTACAAAAGGCGTATACTTTAAATTAGGAGAAAGTTTAGCTACTACGTTGTATGTTTTGTACATATCCACTAAATCTTCTTTTAGATACTTTATTAAATCTATTCCTGTTGCAACAATAACATTATTTGCGTGAATCTTAAACCTATTCGTTGTTTGAGCCTCTACCTCATGTTCTTTTGAATTGATACTTTCAACATACGTGTTTTCATATACTTCAACGTTGCTCATTTCACTTAACATGTGAACTAGTTCCTGATTTAAAATATATGGATTAAATATTATACCTTTATTTTTATACTCTAAAGCAGAATATATATCCAACACTACATTTTGGTCAATCATATTTACTTCATAATTTCTACTTATTTCTTCATCATATAGCTTAGACAAAGCAAATCTACCAGATGCCCTTTGAGAAAAATTCAAGAAATCACATTCAGTATACTTTACTTTTATTTCCTCTTTGTTAATTTCTTCTATTATCTCAATTAAATCTTTTTGTGCTTGAGAAATCAATTCACTTAGTTTTTTTATTTCATTTTGATTTTTCTTTGCAAGATTTTGTGTGTCCAGCTTTGAATACACCACTCCCATATTTTCTAAAGTTGAATTAAAACCTATAAGATTTTTTTCAACAATAATAACTTTATACCCTTGTTTTGCTTGATAATACGCAGATATGGCCCCTGCAATTCCTCCACCTACTATTAAAATGTCACAAGACTTATTTTCAGTTAAATAAGGATAGCTATACTTAATATTCATTCCATGTTCCCAAAATACATTTCCTTGAGTTATATTCATTTTTCTCACCTAATTTTATTATTCCTAATTTTGGAAATATTATTCTTTTTTTCAATTATTAGTTCTAAACTATTAAGCTTGTACATATATATTAGTATAATAGGAGGAAATTCATATGGAAAAAATTAAAACAACATTTTTTATTTTATGTTTCATGTTATCCGTATCATACTCTACACTAATATTTTACGCTTCTTCTATAGAAAGTTTCAACCCTAAATATGGAATAACTAGTTCTAACGTAAACTTTAGATCTACTGCCACAACTAACTCTTCTGTGGTAAAAGGACTTAGTAAAGGAACAAAACTAAAACTTGTTGGCATGCTAAATGACTTTTATATAGTTCAACTATCTGGAAATGAGGTGGGCCTAGTATACAAAGACTACGTAAAAAGTTCTTCATCTGCTCCCACCAATGCTAGTACTTACACAAATATAGGGAAAACACAAGGCACGGTAAATACTTCTGGTGTAAATTTTAGAAGAGGCCCTTCAACCTCATTTACTTCAATAAAGAAGTTAGACAAAGGCACAAATGTAACTATAATTGGTAAAATTAACAACTGGTACTTAGCGATAACTTCAAATAACACAATAGGAATGATTTATAGCGATTATGTTACTTTAAAAAACACTTTTTCGCCAAGTGAAAGCGCTGGTACAGCTGAATTATCTAATGTGGAATTAGTTCTGAAATTGATAAATGAAGCACGTTCTAAAGCAGGAGTAGCTCCTCTAAAACTTGGCGCAACGCTTCCAAAGATCGCCGAACTTAAAGCTGAGGATATGGTAAAAAACAGTTACTTTGCTCATGCTAGTAAAACATATGGGACCCCATTTAAAATGATGGAAGATTATAATATTGACTATAATTCAGCAGGTGAAAATATTGCTGGTAACCCTAGTATCAAAGCAGCAGTAGAATCATGGCTTGCATCTGATACACACAAGCAAAATCTCTTATCTAGTTCATATCAATATATTGGCATAGGAATAGCAAAAAGTCCAACTTATGGATACATAATAGTTGCAATGTTTGTAGGATAGTACTAAAAGATACCATATATAGTAATTTATATGGTATCTTTTAATTATTCTATTTCTAGCATTTTTTTGATTTTATCTATATTTCTTGCAACAATATTATATCCCCTATTTGCTAATACTTGAGATTTACTTAAATCCAACAAAGAAACATTATCTATACAAAGCCTAATATTTACATCTGCTAAATTTTGTTCGGATATATTTGAATTATGCGATAATAAATTAAATGATTGTTCAGATATTCCAACTATATTTTTAACGCCAAAATTATATTTATTATTACAATTAAATGTAACTGCAATTACCTTATCTGCTCCCATCTGTTTTAAAACTGATACTGGTGTATTTACTCTAACACCACCATCAATATAATCTACTCCTTCTATAGTTTTAGGAATGAACACACCAGGAAAACTACAACTAGCTCTAATTATATCTGCTAAATCTCCATATTTTAAACAAGTTGGAAAATCATCAAAAGAAGTATCACCATATGTGGTAATAAGTCCTTCTGTTTCCATATCGCTACTTTCTTCATGTTCATCTGCGCAGAATCCCTCTTTATCATTTATATTATTCCCAAAATACACTATTTCGCCTGTATTTAGATTTACAGCCGGAATAGCTAAAGGAAATTTCAAATCAGAAATATCTGTTATTCCTTTCTGCTTCAAAAAATATCTAATTGTTTTTTCTAGCCTATTGCCTTTGACAAAACCTTTTATACTTAACTTTTTTGTAAATACAGTATTTAACAATTTAAAGCCAATCTTTCCATCATAATCTATCAATTTTTTAGAATTACTCATTACAATATTAAGTATCTCATTAGGTTTATATCCTGCTGCATAAAGTCCGGCAATAATACTGCCACTACTACAACCGCTTATATAATCTACTTTTATCCCACTATCTTCCAAGGCTTTTAATACTCCCACATGAGCTATTCCTTTTGCTCCTCCTCCGGATAAAGCAAGTCCTATACTCATAAAAAATACACCTCCGATTGGTGTATTTTATGCTTTAAATTTAAAAAATGTTACTCTAAACTAATGCAGCCTAATTTTCCACTCCTATACTCATCCAAAAACATATTACATGTTCTCTCAACATCCACTATTCCGCCTTTTTGCATTACTCCTCTATTTTCTCCTATTTTTTCTATAATTCCAAGTGTTGTATCATTTTGAATATCATCACCAAGTTTATATCTAGCTCTTACATATGACATATACTTTTCATTTTCTTTTATCATGTCTATAAAATTAAAAGCTACTAACTCCTGATCTAAAACCTCATTTTTAATATTTCCTGTTATAGCAAGCTTAATTCCCGCCATATTTTCATCTAACTTTGGCCATAATACTCCTGCTGTATCCATGATTTCTATATCCTTAGCAGGTCTTATCCATTGTTTCTGTCGTGTTACACCAGGTTTGTTACCTACCTTAGCACTTGTTTTTCCACTTAACTTGTTTATAAGGCTAGATTTACCAACATTAGGAATTCCTACAACCATAACTCTATATACATTGTTCATTCTTTTGTACATTTCACTTGTTTTGTTCTTATTTTTTATGCGTGAACCAAGTTCTCTTATTAGTGACAGTAATCCATTTACACCTTCGCCTGTTACACAGTTAGTTCTTATTGTATAACATCCATCTTTTTTATACTTATTTTCAGCACTTTCTAAACTTACTTTATCTGCTAAGTCACTCTTGTTTAGCACCATTATTACAGATTTTTGTTTAATAACCTCAAACAGTTCCTTATTATTAGACGCATATGGAATTCTTGCATCTAACACTACACAAACAATATCTATTAGTTTTAAGTCCTGCTTAATTTCAGATACTGTTTTTACCATATGTCCGTGGGAACCAGTTGATACTCGTTGATGGTAAACTTTTTGGACTATCATCTTTTTTCTTTTCTGATCTAATTTTTCTTTTTTGATACATATCCATTTTAATCACTTCCTTTTTTATAAATTGTAATTTATTATTTAGTATTTATAAAATATAGTTTTTCGCCATCACTTAATGTTTTAATATAAATAGCTCCGAATTTTTCATAATAATTATTCAAATACGATTTTAAATATAATCTATCAAAGCCTCTATTATCTGCTTCTTTTAAAATAGCATCATTAAGTATTTTAGAATAACCTTTTTTTCTATATTCTTTTTTTATGTACATTGTTGCATACCATGGAGTAAGATTAGGCTCTTCATCACAATCATGTGGAAAAATTGATATAAATCCAATTAACACATTTTCTTCAATTAAAATTAATTTACAAAATGAATTATCAGAAAGCATGTTTAAAATTTTTGCTTTTTTATTTTTGATTCTTTCTTGTTCATTAAATTCTTTATTATCAGCCCATTCATAATACTCAAGTTGAGCCACTTCATCTAAAAATTCAATTTTATCTTTTAAATTATAAATTTGCATATTAAACACATATTCCTTTCACTTCGTTCAAGACACATATAGTCATAAAAAATATAATTATTTTCAGACTCTTCTTTTTTACAAATTACTATTTATTTGTTCCATCTATATCTAAATATAAATTTATTTCTTCTTCTGTTGGTAATTTATCTATTAATTCTTTGGGTAGTTGTTCTTTCAATTCATAAGTTGAAACGCCTATAGGAACATTTGTAGATTTCAAAGACCAATCTACCGTTACTCTGTTCTTTACTCTACATAATAATAAACCAATCGTAGGTGCCTCCCATTCTTTTTTAATTGTTTCATTAACTGCTGTTACATAAAATCCTAATTGTTCTATATATTCTAGTTTAAATTCACTTACTTTTAATTCAACAACTACATAACACCTAAGTTCCAAGTGATAAAATAGTATATCAATATAATAATCTTGATTATCCACAGAAATTTTATATTGATTTCCAACGAAACTAAATCCTTTTCCTAATTCTAATAATACATTTCTTATTTTAGTTATTAAAGCTACTTCCATCATCTTATCTTTAAATTTCATACTACCACAAATAGTAACAATTTTGTTCACTTTTTTTACCCCTTTTAATGGTTTATATAATGAAATTGTTAGCGTCATAATTCCAAATGTTTAAATGTCCATTTGCTGGAAGTGGTTTTTTCAAGAACTTCAACATCTTCTAAAAACCATACGTATCTTCCTGGGCATACTCTCCACATAAAAATCCTTGTTTGTTTTTCTGAATTTTATCTAATATCAAGTTTTCGCTTTTTTAATTTACTTCAGCAATTTTTATATCTCACCTCTACAAATTACTTACATTCTTATATCACAAAAGCAGATAATTATCAACTAACTATCCGCTTTAAAATTTGTAATATACTATTTCTTTACCTTAAAAATTTTTATAAATAAAATATACATAAAGTATCCTATTATGATACCTAAAAAATTAGTTATCAAATCATCAATGTCAAAACTTCTACCAAAGATAGGCTGTATAATCTCAACTATAAAAGGTATTAAAAATGCGTAAATAAAAATATTCTTGCTATTTATTCTTTTAAAACATATTGGCAACAACGCTCCCATTGGTACAAACATTAAGATATTTAAAAATAGCATTGTTTTTACCCAATTACCTAATATATACTGACCTGAAATAATTTTATATAAAATAGGAATTACATTGTATTCAAATTCAAACATACCTTCAAATGGGTTTTCACTAAACCCATAATATATATATTGCCATATATTAATCCAAAAATTTTGAGGTAGCAACACTAAATTAAGCAGGTCAGTTATATAACAGACAAATATTAAATAGACAATCTCTTGTTTATAATTAAATTTAATGTTTTTCTTTTTTGTATAATTTATTCTAAATATAATATACACTAGGCCTATAAATAACACTATTGGTATAATCTGTGCAAATTGATTTATAATAGAATCGCCCAATAATAATTTTTCCATATTTCATTTCTCCTTTATCAGTGTGTTTTTCTAAACATAACTTATTTAAGTCTTTCTTTCATAATATCACTTTCTTGCAACTTGCCAACTACTAATGATGAATTAGGATCATGATTACTAAAGTTCTTGTTAACCTGTGATTCATCACAATTAGCATAGCAATACTTACAAAAATGTTTACAAGAATTATATGCTAATTCATGAGATAAGCACTCTCCCACTTTAAATCAAGTTTCTATCTTCAAAGCACGTTTGAACAGTCATACTATTTTTGGCAGCATTTTTACTAAAGTTTATTCCTATTTCTCTATAATCATCTTCTGTAAATTCTCTAAAGTCCAATATTCTTTCTAACATTTTGGTAATCAAAAAGACACTATTATTTGTTTTACATATCCATTTAGTAAAGATCATAGTCTGTCAAATGCCTTTTTGTATCTCATATATTTCACTCTTTATCTTAACTTTTCTGTTAATATTATATAATAACTGTTCATATTTTCCAAGATAATTCTTTTATTAAAATTTAATAGCACAAAATGTACATTAAATCATAATATATATTGTGAGGCAAAATGATGAAAAAAGAAATATCAATTGTGTGTAATTCTAACAGACAAGATAGTGAAAATTATTTAATAACTGTGAAAAAAAGCAAAATCAATATTTGTTCAAAAAAAGCATATGAAAATGAAGTATTAACATTTAATTTAAAATGTTGTAATACTTATACTTTTGTTGTGCAAAAATTAAGTCCTATGCCATCGTCAAGTTGTAAATTTAATATCTACGTATCAAATAATTGTTGTGACTTTTTTAGAATACACTTTGACGATTCATCATTACAGTATATAACTTTAACAGATAAAAACTATCCTGGCCTACCAATAGAGAAAGGAGAAATAATAATATGGCAGTAAATATACCTATTACAAATGGAAAGGGAAGCGTAAGTATCGTACCTGGGACATATGACGTAACAGCAACTGCTGACGGATATGATGCTTCTTCCTTAGATCCAACAAGTGTTACCATTGAAAGCGGTATAGATGACTATGCTTTTACTATAGCCGCTACTGGAACACTAACACTTCATGTCACAGATGACGGAACAGAGTATGGCGTACAAATAGTAGGTGCAACATTTCAAAGATGTGACTCAGAGGGTAAAACATATGGAGCCGTAATAACTACTGACGGCGATGGAAATGCAGTATTTAATTATGTTCCATACTCTACTAGTGGAACTGCTCCCAAAGTATATTTTAAACAAATATCTTCAGATGAAGAACATACCTTTAGTGCTGAACTTCAAAACACTACGCTAAACACAGAAACTGTAACAATACAAATAGAAAACCCAGATGCTAACGAGAAAAACTTTACATTAACAGATAAAAATTATGCAGGGCTTCCTATAGCTGACGGAATTATTACTCTAACTTCACAATAATTATATATGTAAATAATCACTACACACAAATTTTATGGTAGTGATTATTTTTATATTAGTTTTCATCTTCTAAATCATATACAAATATTCTTTTATATCTTCCATCACAAGCAGGTGCTTTTTCCATAAAACTCCAACCTGTTTTTTCATAATAGTTTTCATGATAAGATGTTAAATACAAATGTTTGTATCCAAGTTTTTTAGCCTCTTCAATACATTTATATTGTAATCTTTTACCTATTCCTAAATTTCTATACTCTTCTTTTACATACAACGTTGAAAGCCATGGATATAAATCTTGCCTAGACACCAAATCATTTGTCCAAAGAGAAACAAATCCTACTAAAGCATCTTTATGCTTTGCAATATACATACTAGGTACCATATCTTTTCCCAAAGAATGTTTAGTTCTATATATTATATCTTCTACTGTCGCTCCATGTTTACTAGACCATTGTTTCCATATCAAAGTAGAAACCTCTTCTATGTATTTAGGATCATCAATTAAATTCAGTATATCTATTTCAAACTCTTTTTCACTCATATTTTTCTCCTTTTACCATATATTTAAAACATTCTTTCTCATGTGAGTTTATTATTCCTATGGCTTGCAAATATGAATATATAATTGTGCTACCTACAAACTTCATACCTTTATGCTGCAAATCTTTAGAAATTTTATCGGATAAATTGGAAGTTGACTTATCACATTCAAATGTAACTTTAAGATCTGTAAATAACTTTAAATAATTAGAAAAACTTCCGTATTCTTCCTCAATACATTTAAATATCTTTGCGTTATTTATGCTAGACATAATTTTTAATCTATTACGTATTATTTCTTTATTATCTAAAAGTTCGTTTATTTTTTCTTCATCATACAATACAATTTTATCTATATCAAAATTATCGTAAGCTTTTCTAAAGGCTTTCCTTTTATTTAAAACACATTCCCAGGAAAGTCCTGCCTGGAACGACTCAAGTAGTAACATCTCAAATAAATATTTTTCATCTAGATTTAAGATGCCCCACTCATTATCATGATAGTCTATATATAGCTTGTTTTTTAAATTACACCACTTGCACCTTGTTACACTCATGTGTTTTTCACCTACTCATATTTTGGCTTTCATTACATAGTCTTTTTTTAATATAACCTAGTACATATTTAAAGTATTTATCAAAAGTATTTTTATCATCTATAAGCTCATACATATTTTGAAGTGAATTATCAGCTATTATTTTTCTTAAAGACCAATTAAAGTTAATATCAAAAACACATGCTAGATTTGCTAATACCTTTTCACTTCTATTATTAACATATTTCAAATTAAGTAATTTGTAATTCATAAAGTCCTCTATATTTTTACTAGATATTTTTTCACCATCACTAAAGAAATAATTCTTATTCGTACCTAAAATATAAAATATATCTATTTTATCTGCATCTCTTATTATATTGCAAAATAGACTCTTTTTACCTTGTATATCACATGCTACTTCAAATTTATTGTGATATTTAATTGAAAGGCACAATATATCATAATACTTTTCATCAACATTAAACTTTTTGATTTCTTGCTCATCAAACAAAATTTGGGCTGCTCTATCTCCATGGTCAAACGAATCATAATCACAAAAAGTATTAAATTTAGTCCATTGTTCAAATCTAGAATAGTCATGTAAAAGTCCTGCTAATGTGCATATTTTTATTTCTTCTTCCGAAAGATTGCACTCACAAGCTAACTGTTTTGCTAACTTCATAACTCTTAAAGAGTGTTCTTTTTTTAATAAAATTTGCTCACAATTTAAATCATATTTACTTACATGTTCATTAAATAATCGTATCCATTTTTCTTCATCCATATGTACTACCTCTTACTCACTCATGCTATCACATATACACAAAAGATGCAAGTGACATTTAGTCACTTACACCTTTTTACTCACCTTATGTTACTTTAGGTATAGTGTTACACGAAAACCGCAGGTGTTGCTAGCGACTCTACAACTCGCGCCACCAGCAACGCCAGGTGTGGAATAATCGCCACCTCGAGTTATTCGATTGGTAGACGCAAAACATTCCATTGTCAACTCTCCCACATTTCCCGCTAAATCGTATATGTTATTGGCTTTCCACGACTCACTTTTACCACATGTTTGAAGTTTTCTGTTGTTAATCGCATCAGCTCCCGTAGGATCGAAATAATTTCCCCAAGAACTTGAATCCGTAATATTATGATCTTCATCAGATACAAAATTCATTACAGCATCCCATTGTACTCCGTAGCACAATGTAGATACCACTGACTTACTATTTTTGTACATATTTTGTGACAAGTATGTTGCTCCACTTGTACCTATTTCAGTCATACTATCTCCCCATGATACATAGTCATACACATATGCTCCCCTTTTACTTACTACTTTATGCACTTCTGTTTCAGCTGTTCTTTCCGATGTTGCCTCACCATCCCCTGCTTCAAAACGTGCTATGTAAAATCCATTATACTTTTGAACTGATTGCATCATTGCATTATATTCATTTTTCTCCCAATCAGCCGCCTCTGTGTACGGTTCTGTATAATATGTGTTTTCTGTAGTTTCTCTTTTAAATACAGCTGTAAATCCTGTATCTAAACCATTTGCATCGGTTACACCTGTTGCAGTGTATTCTACTGGTACCCATACAAATTGATTGCCTTCTTTATCTTCTATAACTAATCCTGTATCTTTTGTTCCTTCTACATAACTAAATCCTTCTGGAATTAGTACTCCTTCTACTTTAGCTTCTACTTTCTTTTCACTACTATTCCAAGTTAGTGTTGTGCTCCCTACTGTTTGTGGCTCTGGATTTTTTCCAAGCATTCCATCTGCTAACATAAGAGCTTTCATCTCTTCT
>USES01000015.1 GCA_900553785.1 uncultured Clostridium sp. | reverse complement strand
CAAAACATATCAATGGTTAATGTTTTTGGATAACCCAAATTCAAAGGAAGTAGGTGCTATTATGAAAGATAACAAGGAGATAAAAAGTATAGCAGACACTTTAGAGCAAGTAAGTGGAGACGAAAAGCTACGTAGAATTGCAGAACTTAAAGAAAAAGCTATGCTTGACGATAAAGCGGCACTAGATTATGCAACAGAAAAAGGTATTGCAAAAGGTATTGAACAGGGTATTGAAAAAGGTATTAAACAAGGAAGAGCGGAGGGAATGGCAGAAGGCATTGAAAAGGGAAGGCATACGTTAATTACTACCATGTTCAAAAATGGAGCTACGATAGATAGTCTGGAAAAACTAACTGGACTAAACAGAAAAGAATTAGAAAAAATATTGAACATCAGTAAATAGATGTGTTTAAAATAAAAACTCATTAAAACTCCACTCAATACTTTTACTGCTACAGTAGAAATATTGAGTGGAGTTTATATGTTATTTATAGACTAGACTTACATTTTTATTTTCTTATAAACGCACAAATTACTTTAAAACACGACACGTCAAGTGTAGATTACTATTACCAGATGAAACAGTCAGATACCAGCAAAACGCACCGGCATTACTTCCACCACTATAAAGGCCACCGACAACCCCCACTCTGTTATATGTTTCGCTATTTGTGTAGTAATAATCTTTTATAAAACCTGAATAATCTGCTATTTCAGTTGTAAGAGCAATTAGTGGATTTGCGTTATCATATCCAATTGTTTTAACATATCCACTTTTTACAGAAAGTTGATACCCTATTTTTTTATAATCTCCGTCAAACTTATCTGACTCATATGTTTCTGGATTGTAATTTATATATACTTCCCCATTTTGCTTTACATTCATACCATCAACAAATTGATATACATTACCCAAAAAGTCTTCTACTCCCCTGTATATTACTGCAGAACGTCCATTTTTACCCACATAACCAGACTTCATGCCCAGACTATCTGCACTACCTGTATTTTGCGCACATGACCACACACCATGTGAACCAGATACTATATCTATTGGATTACCGTCAAAGAAAATTGTTTGGCCTTTAAGCTCACCATCTACCCTATATTCTTCAATTTTTGTTATTGTCCTATATGTTTCAACGTTACTCACTCTTGAGCCAAGTGACCCTGTTCCTATATCTATCTGTTGTCCTACTTTATATGAACTAAAATTAGTTAGTGCTATTGTTATCGCATTACTACCACTTTGTGTTAATATTGCTTTATCTGTTACTACGTATGTTCCATCATCTTGCTTTGTTTGTGTATATCTAAAATTTGTATTACCGTTGCCTAGCATTGATTGTGAATCATAGTCTGCATATTCCACCAAGTACAACATTTGTAATACAAAATATCTATAATCTAACAATGTATAATCTGTTGCTTTTGCAAGTGTTCTAAATTGTACAATACTCTTGTTTGTTGCTACATTTGCTTTGGCTACACTTTTTAGGCTTGTGCCATCTGCACTAAAGCTTGACATATATCTTCCTATACTAAATTCCTCAGATTTTGTATATCCTGGTTTTTCAAATTCAGATATGTATATGTATTCGTATAGCTTTCCGCCTTCTTGTTTTTGTTCTCTTTTGTAGTAGAACCCTGGTATCTTTGTTAATACATCTCCATTACTTCCATCTGTTTTATAGTTACTTTCTCCATAATATGCTGTTATTTTCTTTGCTGTTGTGTCATAGTTATATGACACAATATCGCTCCATGGATATATGTTATCAAAATCATTGTGGACGTCAGATACTGTGCCAAGACACGCAGCTGCTACTAAGCCTTTACTATTTTCTATTCTTTCCCACGCAGAAGATGTACTTCCTACTTCTCTACGTATTCCATATACTAGTTTTGACTGTATTATTACTTCTCCGTCCTTTACTTCTATAGCTATTAAGTCTATTTGATCATCGCTAAAACCTTGTGACTTTAGCCCTTCTACTATATCCTCTCTTGTAACAACCCCATTTTTCTCTAAATACGAATTTGCATATATTAGATTTGCAGCTTCTTTCATATTAGCTATATCTGATGCATTTTTTGCATTCGTTGCCTCCGCTATTATATTTGTATTACTCAAACTAATTATTACTGTTGCTGCTAATATGCTTAAAACTAATATTGTAACTACTAACACAATAAGCGAAATAGCTTGCTTTTTATTCATTTTCATATATTCCTCTTTCTTTTGAATTACAAACATTCTCTCGTATATTTTTTAACATCTTAGTTTTATCTAAAAGTTCTGTTCCTTTCCATTTAATAAAAGTAAACTCTGGATCTTTACTATTGAATGCTTCTTCTATTTCTTCTATGGTAAAATACTTCACTTCAGCCACTTCTTCTTTTTGAATCAAGAAGTCTCGTTCTGCCATGTCTGTTATGACTACAAATTCATAACCAAAACATGTATTTTCGCTACTTTTATATATTGAACTACAAGTTAAATCTTCTTTTTCTATATTCAAACCAATTTCTTCTTTAATTTCACGAATGGCAGCGTCTTCAGGTGTTTCTCCTGCATCTACATGTCCACCAGTTTTAGCCCATAATCCTGGATTTTTAGCTTTGGTATATGCTCTTCTTTGAAGTAAAATTTTTCCCTCTTTATTCATTATCCAACAAGACACGTGTCTATGAAAAAGTCCTTTTTCATGTGCAGTAACTCTATCTGCGACTTCACCTGTTGGTCCATTTTCTTCGTTAACTATATCTAGAAATTCACTCATTATTTACATCTCTCCCATTTTGTTGTGATACCACAAGGAAGAACAAGACCATTTGAAGTACATTCTATTCCAATCTCTTCTGTCGTTATTTTTCCTATATCTAACAGTTTTGTATTTTTTTCTTTCATTACAATATTTAATAAATTAGATATAACCGTTCCAGATAGTCCTCCAGTGTATGTATTTACTATATAAAACAAAGGATCATCAGATAAAAGCTCTACACACAAATTTGTTAAATTCTCAAGATCTTTTTCTATACTCCAAACCTCTCCCGTTGCTCCTCTTCCATAGCTTGGTGGGTCCATTACAATTGCATCGTATTTATTGTTTCTTCTAATTTCACGTTTTACGAATTTTACAACATCATCTACAATATATCTTACAGGTGCATCTTCTAATCCAGAAGATTTAACATTTTCTTTTGCCCAAGAAACCATTCCTTTAGACGAATCTACATGACATACAGAAGCGCCTGCTTCAAGGCATGCTACGGTAGCGCCACCAGTATATGCAAATAGGTTTAAGACTTTAATTTCACGGTTAGGGTTTCTTTTTAATTCCTCTTTAATCTTGTGACACATATACGTCCAGTTTGTATATTGCTCTGGAAATAACCCTGTATGCTTAAATCCCATTGGCTTTATATTAAATGTAAGGTTATCAAAAGAAGTAGTCCATGATGCAGGAAGACTATTTTTTAATTCCCAATGTCCTCCTCCAGTGTTACTCCTAATATATCTTGCATCCGCCTTATCCCAAAGTTTTGGGTTTTCTTTTTTACTCCATATTATCTGTGGATCTGGCCTAATTAAAATGTATTTTTCCCAGCGTTCTAATTTTTCACCATTTGCCATATCTAAAAGTTCGTAATCTTTGTTTTTACTCACTACTTGCATATTTTTACCTCCTTTTAAGTAATTATTACTAGGTGAACTATTTTGAAAATTTTTGTTGCTAGTATAAAAAATTTAAAATATATATTTTTATCTATATTAATTACTGCTATTATTTGTTATATGTTATTTAATTCACAAATTGTCGTACTATCTATTAAAACCAATGTTGATTTGTTTTTGTACAAACTTATCCCCTCTGTTTTTCCATACATATTTTTGACTAATATTTTAATAGAAAGTGGTATGATTTTTAACTTGTCTTTTGGCTTGTCCAAAATAGCCTCCAAAATATTTAACATTACACCAATATGTTGCCCAACTGTTATTATATCTTTACTTATGGGATACCCTAATGCTGCAAAATACATTACCACACTTTATGCAAATAATCTAATCGATTCAAAGCGTGCCCAAATGTTACTAGGCTTTACAAGCAATGCATCGCCTGCATACATTATATCTACATTAGGTCTTGCTTTTTACAACAGTTTTGCACTTGGCATAATACTTTTAATATCTCACGTATTATCTTCTTTAATACTTGGAATAATCCTTGGAATTAAATATAAAAATATTATACAACAAACTTCTAGTATTTCATATATTTACCCTAAAAAAACTAAAGGTTTTGAAGTAATTTCTAATAGTATTTGGAATACATTAAAAACTTTAGGTCTAATCTTTTGTTTTATGGCTATATTTTCAAGCATAACTAAACTTATATGTAACACACTAAATTTAAACAAAGATTTTTCCGCAATAATTTCGTGTATCACTGAAATTACAAATGGTTTGTGTGATGTATCTTGTGCAAACTTTGATATGATAATAAAAATACTTATAACCTCGTTTGGACTAAGCTTTGGTTCTTTTATGATAATCTACCAAATATATGCAGTAGCTCATACATGTAATGTAAATGTATTTATATTTATAAAACACAAAGTTATACAAGGAATATTTTCTACAATTATTACATACGTACTTTTAAAGATTTCCAGTTTTGAATTACCTGTTACGCCAGTTTTTTCAAACATACAAAATACTGGCATACAAAACTACCACTCCTTATTTATATTATTTATAACTATCACATCAATCTTTTTTTCATTAAAATTCTCAAAAACTAAACGGCTAGAGAAATCTCTAGCCGTCTGAATAAGGGGGATAATGTTTAATATGAGGGTACTTATATTATTATCACGTTTTGCATAAATTATACATAAAGGAGATGATATTTTGGATAATAGAAATTTTTTTGATCCATATGCACAGTTTGGAGTATCAAGCACACCACCTGCATATGTACCACAGCCATCAAATTCAACTAATGAATATATGGGACCTGCAATAACGCCTAAAGAATTTTACGAGCAACAAGAAGTATATTATAGATATTTAATAACTATGATGGAATACAACTTAAAATCTCGTGAATACGAAAAAGTAATGCGCCAAGAAAAAAATAACAATAATAAAAACATGGGATAACACATATAAAAAAATTAGACTAACTTTATTGTAAAAGTCAGTCTAATTTTTTTATCATATATTTTTTACCATATTATATTCTAATTACTGCACCCATTGTTTGTGAAGATAAATAACTTCCAGATGTAGATTCCTTATTTGTTCCACCACTAAGTATTACAACATCCCCTTTATTTATCTTTTCTTCTGATATTAGTTTATCTAAACCAGTGTTTAGAAGTTTATCAAAATCATGTTCATTCTCTACATATATAGTTTCAATTCCCCATTGCATTGCAAGTTGCAAATATGTCTTGTAATTTGAAGTAATTACATATATTGGACACTCTGGTCTTAAGCTAGATAAAACTGCTGGTGTTTTTCCAAAGTCTGAAATACATACAATTGCCTTTGCTTCAGTAAACATAGCACTACTACATACAGAAAAGTTTATTCTTTTTCTGAATATATCTGAATTCTTAGGATCTTCTGGTATATCTTTTACGTAAGCACCCATCTTTTCAACATTACGTTTCTTAAATCTATTCCAGTAGTCAATATTTGCTTCAACTTCTTCTGCAATTTTTCCCATAACCTTAATACATTCTACTGGATATTTTCCGCTTGCAGTTTCACCAGATAACATTATGCAACTTGTTCCATCATATATTGCATTGGCTACGTCAGATACCTCAGCTCTAGTTGGTCTTGGATTATTTACCATAGACTCTAACATTTGAGTTGCAGTAACAACGATTTTTCCTGAAGCAATACATTGTTTTATCATAGATTTTTGAATTACAGGAAGTTTTTCAATAGCTACTTCAACCCCCATATCTCCTCTTGCTACCATAAGTCCATCTGCTACTTCAAGAATTTCAGATATATTTTCTACACCCTCTTCATTCTCTATTTTAGCAATTATTTTAACACGTTCTCCACCAATACTATTTACATATTCTCTTAATTCAACAATATCCTCTTTTCTTCTCACAAAAGAAGCTGCGATATAATCTATATCATTTTCAATACCAAATTTAATATCTTCTCTATCTCTGTCTGTCATAAAATCTAGGCTAAGTTTAAGACCTGGTATATTTACACTTTTCTTAGACTTAACTATTCCTGTGTTTTCAATAGTACATTCTACAAAGCTATCTGTAACATTATCTACTCTAAGCATTACAAGTCCATCATTTAAAAGAATTTTTGTGCCTTCCTTTACATCTTTTGTTATATTTTTATATGTAACATATGATACATCTTTATTACCAATAACTTCTTTTGTAGTTAATGTAAATTTATTACCTTCTTCAAGAAGTATTTCTGGCGCATCAAAATCTCCCAAACGAATTTCTGGTCCCTTTGTATCCAACATTAAAGCTACACTTGAACCCAATTTTTTATTAGTATCCTTTATTAAATCTATCTTAGACTTATGCTCTGGATATGTTCCATGAGACATATTAAGTCTTGCTACATTAAGTCCTGCTTTCACCATTGCCTCAAATACTTCTGGTTTTTCTGAAGCTGGTCCTATTGTTGCAATTATTTTTGTTTTTCTCATTTTACCTTTTCCTCCCCTTAATTAAAAATTTTCCAAGATTATAAATTATATTACTATTATGTAAATTTGTCAACGGAAAATACATAATTTATTCAATAATTCAAATCACACGCAAAAATTATATCACATATAAACATTACTTACTAGTTTTTTAATTTACATTATCATGTTTTTATTTCCATAAAAAAACATATCTTGTATACAGTATTTTTATGCAAAATGAAATCTACTTAGTATTATTGTTATTTATGAATTTTTGCAATATTTTTATTGTACAAACACACAAAAGGAATACTTTCATAATATATTAGTATAAACGAGGCGAGGGTTATGGATAATATATGCTACACAGTAATAATTAGACAACAGATGTGTCAAAGTGGAACACCAGTCACACGTGAAAATGCATATTCTAATGTTAGCCAAAATAGCACCTTAGAACTCCTTAATGGCTATACATTAAGTATTTCAATCTCCACTAATAACACATCGAATTTGAGATTTACAAATACAATGTTTGGAATAGACATACAATTTAACATAGCAAACGATACGGTTGTTACTTTTGATTTACCAGTGGAAAATACAATTTTTAGAGTAAGCGTATTTGTTCAAGCAAGATGTTGTAAAGAATCTTGTAATAATTAGGAGGAGTATTTATGAACACATTTTCAGTAACTCTAACAATAAATGACTGTTGCTGTACAAGATGCTGTACCTCAAACAAAGAAACTACTAGAATTATAACTAATTCTACTGAGTTTATTTCTTTGCAAAATGGTTACTACATAAGAGTTTTAAGTGCCACTACAAGTTATGCACTACTCGAAATAACTAATGGCTCAATCTACTACATACGCAAAGCTTTCTTAAATATTCCTATTAACCTTTGTTTAAGTGATAACTGTCCCGTACATAGAATATCCATTACCGTAACTTCAATTACTATATCTTAAAAAACAAAGTCGCTTTTTTAAGCGGCTTTGTAATCTTAATTATTCAATTGATTTAAATGCTTTCATTCCAAGATATTTAGCTTTGTCTCCTAGTTCTTCTTCAATTCTTAATAGTTGGTTATATTTACATACTCTATCTGTTCTAGAAGGAGCGCCTGTTTTAATTTGTCCTGCATTTAATGCAACAACAAGGTCTGCTATTGTTGTATCTTCTGTCTCACCAGAACGATGTGATACAACTGCTGTATATCCTGCTTCATTTGCCATTTTAATTGCAGCAAGTGTTTCGGTTATTGTCCCTATTTGGTTTACCTTTATCAATATTGAATTTGCAACACCTAAATCTATTCCTTTTTTAAGACGTTCTACATTAGTTACGAATAGGTCATCTCCTACTAATTGAATCTTTTTACCAAGTCTATCTGTTAAACGTTTCCAACCTTCCCAATCTTCTTCTGCAAGGCCATCTTCTAGTGACACTATTGGATACTTTTCAGCCATTGTTTCCCAGTAAGAAATCATTTCATCTACTGTAAACAATTTATCTGTTTTCCAGAAATAATATGAACCTTCATGGCCAAGCTTTTTGGCTTCATCATACATTTCAGTTGCAGCTGCATCTACTGCAATTTTAAAATCTTTACCTGGCACATATCCTGCAGCTTTTACAGCCTCAACTATGTATATAAACGCTTCTTCATCTTCTTTAAGGTTAGGTGCAAAACCACCCTCATCTCCTACTGCTGTGCTATATCCTTTAGATTTTAAAACAGCTTTTAAATTATGGAATACTTCTGCACACATACGAAGTGCTTCATGAAAGTTTGGTGCACCAACTGGCATTATCATGAACTCCTGTATATTTACACTGTTATCTGCATGCTTTCCACCATTTAAAATATTCATCATAGGAACTGGAAGAGTTACTCCGTCATTTGCAATATATTTAAACACAGGTAATTTTTCACTGTCTGCCGCTGCACGCATCACTGCCATAGATACTCCAAGTATTGCATTTGCACCAAGACGTCCCTTGTTATTTGTACCGTCTAATTCAATCATTTTCTTATCTACTGCTTCTTGATCATATGAATTCATGCCTATTACATTAGCTGCTATTACATCATTTACATTGCTAACTGCTTTAAGTACTCCTTTCCCAAGGTAACGAGATTTATCTTGATCTCTTAACTCAACTGCTTCAAATGCACCTGTGCTTGCTCCTGATGGAACTATAGCACGACCAAATGCGCCATTTTCAAGTGTAACATCAACTTCTACAGTTGGATTTCCTCTTGAATCTAGCACCTCACGTGCATGTACTTTCTCAATTTTCATTTCTTTCATAACAATACTTCCTTTCAAAATTTATTTATTGTTTCTTTTGTATAAGTGACATACCTGTCATTTCTTTTGGTTTAGTAAGACCCATAAGGTCAATCAACGTTGGAGCAACATCTGTAAGCGCACCAGACTTTATAGCAGAAACTCTATCAGATACCACAATTATTGGTACATTAAATGTTGTGTGTGAAGTTATTGGCTCTCCTGTTTTTAAGTCTATCATTTGCTCACAATTTCCGTGGTCTGCTATAATTATTGCTTCTCCACCAATTTCTTCTAGGCAAGTTATAATCTTACCTAAACATTCATCTACAACCTCAACTGCTTTTACAGCAGCTTCAAGGTTTCCTGTATGTCCTACCATATCTCCATTAGCAAAGTTTAATATTATAACATCAGTTTTTGCCTCATGTAAAACATCTAGCACTTTATCTGTAACTTCATAAGCAGACATTTCGGGTTTAAGGTCATATGTTGCAACCTTTGGAGATGGGACAAGTATTCTACTCTCATTAAGGTTTGTAGCTTCTTCTCCTCCATTTAAAAAGAATGTAACATGAGCATATTTTTCTGTTTCAGCTATTCTTAGCTGTGTATATCCTCTTTTTTCTAAGAATTCCCCTAAACCATTTACTATTTTTTCTTTTTTATATGCAACTTTTACATTTTTAAGAGACTTATCATATTCTGTCATGCAAACAAATTTAACACCCTTTATCTGTCCAGTTTTTCTTGTAAAACCATCAAACTTTGCATCCATTATACTGTGCGTTATCTCTCTTGCTCTATCTGGTCTAAAGTTTGCAAATACTACAGTGTCACCTTCTTCAAGTTTTGCTATAGGTTCTAAGTCATCTCCTGTTATAACTATAGGGGAAATAAACTCATCAAAAACTTGAGCTTCATATGACATCTCAACTGCCCTTTCAGCAGTTTTACTTTTCTTACCTTCGCCATATACTATTGCATTATATGCAGTTTCTATTCTGTCCCAACGATTATCTCTATCCATAGCATAAAATCTGCCCATAAGAGTTGCAATTTTTCCAACACCAATTTCTTTTATAGCATTTTCAAATTGTCTAATAAACTCAACTCCAGATGTAGGAGAAGTATCTCTTCCATCCATGAAAGCATGTAAATATACCTTAGTTATTCCCTCACGTTTAGCCATTTCAAACAGTGCTATTATATGATCAATATGACTATGTACTCCTCCATCAGACAAAAGTCCAAATACATGAAGTTTACCATTGTTTTGTTTGCAATTTGTAAACGCTTCCTTTAATACTTTGTTCTTGAAAAAATTGCCATCTTCTATTTCTTTAGATATCAACGTTAAATCTTGGTATATTACACGTCCTGCCCCAATACTCATATGGCCCACTTCAGAATTACCCATTTGTCCTTCTGGAAGTCCCACACTTAAACCACTTGTCTTTAAATTTGAATTAGGGTATTTATTTATTAGCCTGTCTATATTAGGTGTAGATGCCATCTTAAAAGCATTACCTGTCTCTGTGTCATTTAGTCCAACTCCATCTAATACAATTAACATATATTGTTTATCTTTCATACGTTTTCCTTTCTGTCTTTTTGTGTTAGTATCATGTCTACAAATTCAGGTTTTAAACTTGCTCCTCCAACTAGCACACCGTCTATATCTACTTTATTCATAATGTCTTCTATGTTACTTAAATTAACACTGCCACCATAAAGTATAGATATTTTACCTGCCACATCTTCTCCGTACATTTTCTTTATTGTATATCTAATAAATTCACACATATCTTGAGCAATATCTGGAGTTGCAGTAACGCCAGTTCCTATCGCCCATATAGGTTCATATGCTATTATACTTTTCTCTATTTTCCTTGAATCTATTCCAGAATATGCTTTTCTTAACTGCATTTCAACAAAATCTTTGTAATCTCCACTTTCTCTTTGATTTAGACTTTCGCCTACACAAAGAATTGGTACAATATTACTGTCTAATAAAACTTCCATTTTTTTATTTACAGCTTCATCAGTTTCAGCAAAATATTGTCTTCTTTCACTATGCCCTATTATACAATAAGTAACTCCTATATCTTTTAGCATTTCTACACTTACTTCACCAGTAAATGCTCCAGCAGGCATAAAATACACATTCTGAGCACCAAGTGAAATATCCGTTTCATTTAATTTTTCATGAACTCTATCTAAGGAAGTAAAAGGTGGGCATACAACCACCTTTACACTCTGTTTTTTATCTAACCTTACATTTATAGAATTAATTATTGAAATGGCCTCACTTGTAGTTTTGTTCATTTTCCAATTACCAATAATATATTTTTCTCTCATATATACCTCTTTATCAATTTAAAACAATATACTCTGAAACACATTCTTGGTTTACCCAACTAGGCTCAAAAGCTTTACTAGAAAACTTAAACTTTAAAAATCCATTATCATTTAAGTGCCATGTTCCAATCCATTTTACTGGTCTATTTAAATTCAAGGCACTCCAATCATTAGATGAAAGTGTTTTGTTTATATTCTTAATACTTCCTCTCAGGGCTTGTTCATCTGTGATAGTTCCATCTAAAAGTTTTGAACTTAACACAGCAGAAATTTCTTCAAATGTCTGCACAAATTCGTCTTTCATTTCACTTGTATCATATAATTGTTTTGCTTTTAATGCACTTTCTTCACTATACTCGTTGTCTACATTTAATGTATAAATGACATTTTTGCTAAAGGCATTTACGCAAACAATAATAGAAATTATTAAAGTTAATGCTATCGCAGAAAATATAACTAGTATAAAACGTTTTTCATTCATATATTGTCCCTCCGGCACTATTTATCCAAAAGTGCTTCTATTCCTGGTAAAGTTTTTCCTTCCATAAACTCTAATGATGCTCCTCCACCTGTAGATATGTGAGTCATCTTGTCTTCAAAGCCTGCTTTTATTACTGCAGCAGCACTATCTCCTCCGCCTATTATGCTTATAGCGCGAGATTCTGCTATAAATCGTGCAAGCTCATTTGTACCTTGAGCATAGTTTGAAAACTCTGCAACTCCCACAGGGCCGTTCCATACAACAGTACCTGCATTTTTTATTTCTTCTTCAAACATAGCTAAAGTCTTTGGACCAATGTCTAATCCCATAAGTCCATCTGGTATATTAAATGCATCTGCATAGCCTTTATTAGCATCATTTGAATAACTATCTGCTGTATAAACATCTGACGTTATAAGTACTTTTACTCCTTTTAGTTTAGCCTGTGCCAAAATCTCAGTTGCCTCATCAAGCTTATCTTCTTCACACAATGATGTACCAATCTTACCACCAAGTGCTTTTATAAAAGTAAAGGCCATACCTCCACCAATAAGCAAAGTATCTACTTTGTTAATTAGCTCTGTTAATACAGATATTTTACTAGATACCTTGGCACCACCAATTATTGCTACGAGTGGTCTTACAGGGTTATTTATTCCTTTATCTAGTGCATCAAGCTCTTTTTTTATTAAATAACCACAATAAGCTGGTAAAAATTCAGTTACTCCTACAGTTGACGCGTGTGCTCTATGTGCAGTTCCAAATGCATCATTTACATATATATCTGCAAGTGAAGCAAGAGATTTTGAAAACTCGCGGTCATTTTCTTCCTCTTCTTTAAACTTTCTAACATTTTCAAGAAGAACTACATCTCCGTCTTGCATTTTATCTACAGCTTCTATTACACTAGGACCTATTACATCTTGAAGTAAAGGCACTTCTTTATTTAATAGTTCAGAAAGCCTTTTAGCAACAGGCATTAAGCTTAAATTATCTTTATGTTTCCCTATATGAGAACAAAGGATAACACGTGCACCGTGGTCTATTAAGTAGTTAATTGTAGGAAGTGACTCAACTATTCTTTTATCGTTTGTAATGATATTTTTATCTTCTGTGTCAAGTGGCACATTAAAATCACATCTTACTAATACTTTCTTTCCTTTAACGTCTACATCCTCAATTGTTTTTTTGTTTAACATTCATCTCACCTCAAGATACAATTATTTGTTATCTACTTCGTACATATGCTCTATTAAATCTAAAGTTTTATTTGAATAACCCCATTCATTATCATACCAAGCAACCAATTTTACAAAAGTATCGCTTAAAGCAATACCTGCTTTTACATCAAATATACTTGTGTGAGGGTCATGGATAAAGTCTGAAGAAACTACTGCATCTTCTGTATAGCTCATGATACCTTTCATTTCAGTTTCACATGCTTCTTTAATTTTTGCAACTATTTCATCATAAGTTGCAGGTTTTTTTAGTCTACAAGTTAAATCTACAACAGATACATCAAGAGTTGGTACTCTAAATGACATACCAGTAAGTTTTCCATTTAATTCTGGAATTACTTTTCCTACTGCTTTAGCAGCTCCTGTAGATGATGGAATAATGTTATATGTTGCAGCTCTTCCACCTCTCCAGTCTTTTTTAGAAGCTCCGTCAACCGTTTTTTGAGTTGCTGTTACAGAGTGAACTGTAGTCATAAGTCCTTCTTCTATACCAAAATTATCATTTACAACTTTAGCTAAAGGTGCTAGGCAGTTTGTAGTACAAGATGCGTTAGATACAACATTCATATCTTTTGTGTATTCTTTTTCATTTACGCCAACTACAAACATAGGTGCATCTTTAGAAGGTGCAGATATAACTACTTTTTTAGCTCCACCTTTAAAATGTTCTGATGCTTGTTCAGTTAATGTAAATACACCTGAAGATTCTACAATATATTCTGCTCCTGTTTCATTCCATGGAACAAGAGCTGGTTCTTTTGAATTATATACTTTAATTTTTTTACCATTTACAATTATACCATCTTCTACAACATCTACTGTTGCATTAAGTTTTCCATGTATTGTATCAAACAACAACATGTACTTCATATATTCTTTATCTATGAAAGGGTCATTTATTGCTACAACTTCCGTATTTTCCCTTTCTAATGATGCCCTTAGCACCAAACTTCCGATTCTTCCAAATCCGTTAATTCCAATTTTCATATTTAATACCTCCATTTATACGTATATTTTATATCACTAAAAATGAATTTTCAAGTAATATATACATATTAGTATTAGATTTTTAAGCTAAAAATATGTATATAACACAAAAAAGCGAAGAATTACACAGGCTGTTATGCACAGCTTATATAATATCTTCACTTATAGTATTAAATTACAAGATATACTGCCTTATATAATTTACTTTTGCTTTATACCTTTAAATATATAGAGGAGTCAATGTAACGTAAGCATTAAGCGCACCTGCAGGTAATACAAGGTTTGTAACAATTACTGATGCTCCAAGTGATAACGTATCTCCCGCTGCTAGTGCAATTATAATAGATCCAGACATTTCGCCAACATCATCTCTTAAAAGAAGCCTTGAAGAATTTATTTCGGTTCCATTTTGGTAAAGGCTTAATGCAGAGCCAGCAGTACTTGAGGCATTAAAACCATAATTTACAAGATAAGTTCCAGCATTAGTTACTGTTATAGCAGTAGAAGTTACATTAGAATTTTTGAAAGCATTAGTCAAATTAAAGTCTACTAAATTTCCTATCGCTGTTAATGTTTGAGCCGTATTTTTTTGTAATTGTGCTACCGCTAGTGTGTCTGTCGCAGCAGGACCTGTTGGGCCAACCGCACCAGCTGCTCCTGCTGGTCCCTGAACTCCTTGGGCACCTTGTATACCCTGAGCGCCTTGTGGACCTGTAGCACCTGTAGCTCCAGTAGGTCCAGTTGGGCCAGTTGGGCCTGTTACACCTTGAGCGCCTTGTATACCTTGTGGTCCCATTGGTCCTACATTACCTGTGGCACCTGCTGCCCCTGCTGGTCCAGTAGCTCCCTGTGGTCCTTGTAATCCTTGAACACCTTGTGGACCTGTTGGACCCATTGGGCCAGGTACACCCTGCAAACCTTGAACACCTTGCGGACCAGTACAATATATTGTATTGTATGGCATACATTCTCTTTTGTTGTTACTTGCGCAGCAAGAATTCATAAAATATACTCCCTCCTAGCATATATCTCAATATATACTATGGCCTTTTGACAATATTTGTTACATAAAAAAGCCATAGTGCATATACACCATGACTTTAAAACTATTACATTTCAACGTTTATTATAGCAGAATCAGATATATTACCATTAACATCTTTTCCATAAATCAAGTACTCACCAGATGAAGTTATCTCAAATTCTTTTGTATACTCCCAATTAGCTGTACCAACATTTGGAGTAGCACCAGATTCCACCTTTAAGCATGTGAACATTACGATGTTTGCAGATTTATCTTTTATCTTTATTACACCACCGTTTTCTCTATTTTCATAACAAACTGAAAAGTCCATGATTGGCTTTTGTGTAACACTACTTAAGTTGTTTTTCTCTTCAACTATATTTCTGTTACTAAGTCTTGCTATTCCTATACCAATAGTAACAAAAACTGACACAATTACAAGTGAAAAAACTACTAAAACAATTATACTTAATCCTTTTTTATCTTTCATATATAATCCTCCCATTACATATTTTGTTATGTGTGTCTATGTATTATACCTTGCCTGTTTACTTTACGTATTTAAGTATCTCACAAATAGTAACTAATTTGCAATAGTTATATAAAATATTTTTATATTTTTTTTGCTTGTTCCATCTTTCTTTGTGCTTCTTTCTTTTTAGCATCTTCTCTTTTATCATAAAGCTTCTTACCTTTGCATAAGCAAAGCTCTACTTTAACATATCTTCCTTCAAAACCAAGTTTACGTGGTATTAAAGTATATCCTCCTATTTTAATCTTACCTACAAGTTTATTTATTTCTTCTTTATGAAGTAATAACACTCTATCTCTTAATTCTGGTACATTGTTATAACTTGCTTTATCATACGGAGCAATATATACATTCTTTAATATAACCTCTCCAGAACGTATCAAAGCAAATCCATCTTTTAAGTTTACTTTTCCGTCTCGTATAGATTTAACTTCACTACCTTTTAGAGCGATTCCACAAATAAAAGTTTCTACTACTTCGTATCTAAAATTCACTTCTCTATTTGTTGCTACTACTTTCATATTCATTTCCTTTCATTATGTTAATATATCTACCAGCCAATTCCTCTTTAGAAACTGACGTTACTATATTATCCCATGGCAAAACTGAATGCACACTTATTTCCTCTAACATTGCCTTTGTATCTATATTTGCCTCATTTAGAGCAACTCTCCATGCATCATAATTAAAGCTGTTTTCCAAGAAATCAAAATTAGCACCAAGCTCTACTGCTTTACATATAGCCTCACACATTCTTGCATCTCCCCTTGCAAGTATGGTTGCTAGCTCACTTTGTATAAAATTATCAAAAGTTAATTTTATATACTCATTTGTATTTCTTTCACTTAAGTATTTAGCTTTCATTTCAAGTTTTGCATGATTGTTTACAGGTGCAAATTCCAAGACAGTATGTGGTAATGGAGAAAAACCACACATATCTAACTCTACTATATATTTGTCTGGGAGCTGACTATATTCCTCGGTATATATTTTAATAATTTTTGAAGCTACTGAAAAAATATTATTTAAGTTCTCATATGTTTCTTTAGGAATACCCAATACATATTTTAATCTAATCTTATTAAATCCTGCTCTAAATACTTTTCTTGAAATAGAAAGTATTTTTTCTTCATCCATTGAAATACCCAATATATTTCTTAATTCTTCAGAAGAAGAACCTACTATAACTGTTGGCACTTCACCTGTTAATTTATATTGTTCTTTTAAATATGGAAGAAGCCACAAGTTATCCTCAGTAAGTTTTACCTCCATAAAAGATATTCTTTCTACATTAGGTTTTTCTAGTTCTTTTATTTTTGATACCAATTCATCTAAACCATCGTAATCTCCATAACAATTAGTTATTATGTTTATGTTTCTATTTCCTGTAGCTTCAATTCCTTTTTTGATATCACTTAAAGCATGAGGAATATCTTTCTTTTCTACCCCTGAATATATAAATTTATGCTGACACATGTTGCAGCCTCTATTACATCCAAGAGTTAATGCTACCATTACACTATCCATGGGTGACGAAACAAGTGGGCTTAATTGATATGGTGCCATCACTTGATCATTTAATCTTTTACCATATGTTACAGTTATTTTTTCGTCATCTTTGTTTATAGCAGGTATATATACGCCCTCTATTTTAGTTAGAGTAGCTAGAAATTCACTTTTTGTTTTATTTTCTTTTTTACATAGGATATACTTATCCACAATTTGCTCAGATATTCTTGTCATGTCTCCTAAAATAAATATATCCACCATCTTACTCATTGGTTTAGGATAAAGGGCGGCATCTCCTCCCATTATAATTATTGGATAGTCTTTATCTCTTTTGTTAGCGACCAAAGGAATGTTTGCAAGCATCAACATATGCAAAAATGTAGTATATGTTAAAGGCGAACTAAGCTCAGTAAACAACATGTCCATATTTTTTAAGCTCGTCTTAGAATCTAATGTATAAAGCTCTTCTTTATGTTCTTTTAAAACACTCTCAAAGTCTGGCATTATTGCAAAACATCTATCTAATACACACTCTCTTTTTTTATTCAAATTATAATACATTTGTCTAAGTGTTATACTTGACATCGCCATTTCGTACGGAAAAGGTAGTAACAAAGCGGCTTTACATACAATGTTACCTCTTTTTACTATACTTCCTACTTCTGTTCCTATATATCTTGCTGCCGTATCTACATTTTTTAAATTACTTAATTCTAACATTTAATCTCCTTCATATCTTTGCCAATACTCATCTTCTCCTACACTAGTAAATATTGTTTTTAGTGCAGTAGTTATACTATTCATCTTGTTTATTATTTTTTTAGCCTTATTATTTTGTGAATATTCTTCTTTACTTGTCATCATTTCTCCAAAAACTTCAGCTCTGTCCTCTTGAACAGAAAATTTAGAGTAAAGTGTAACAAAGCACAAATCATTTTCACTATCTAGTCCATATACATATTTATTTGTTATATTACTGATACTATTGGTATATTTAAAATTATCTGGATTATATGTGCTCCAAAATTCATATACCATGTCTATGTTATATTCAAGCTTTATATAATACTCAATAATATGGTAGAATTCATGATGCATAGATTTTGCAAAATCTGGATCATTAGATAAAAAAATATTAAAATTTCCAGAAGAAGTCCTATTTGCTAACGCAATATTACTATTGTTGAAGTTTTTAACCAGATATATTGATATTTTATATCCAGATCTTTGAATCTCATCAATCATTCCTTTAGGATATTTTGAAAGTTCTGTGTTGATGTTTTGAAGCATATTTAAAGTTGCTCTTTCATCATACAATACATTTGCATTTACGCTAGGTGCAATTTCTTTTAAAAAGCTTCCATAATATACATTTATATTATAATACTTTTCTATTGTATTTTTAACTTTAAGTATTGTTGCAGCCATGTCTGCATTTGAATCATACTTAACTTCATCTATTATATCTATGCTCTCAAAACGATTGGTGTCCGTCATTTGGACCATAATAATACGTGTAATACCAACTATACATATCAATGTTAAGAATATAAATATATTGACAGTTACAGAATACTCTTTCCTATTTGTCGTTTGCACTGGCTTTTCTCCTTTCTCTTTAGTTATTTTCCAATTCTTCCACCATAATAATTTGTTTTATATAATCTGAATTGATATTTTTAAATTCATCATCACTTAACGTTGCTACACCACTGTTTATAGCCAAAATACACTTTACAACGCTTTTACCTAATTTATCTTTATAATTCAACACATCTTGTATGCTATCTACTAAACTTTGAATCTTTAAATTATCATTTACATTTAGGTTGTTTATAGTTATTGTTGCAATCATTCCATCTGGTACAAGTGTAGCATCTGAAAACTCATAACTTAAATTTGCTTTGAAATTTTCTTTAGAAATATTTACATTTGATCTAAGAGTACCGTTCATATATTCCTTCCACTCAGCAAAATTAAGAGCAATAATATCTTTACCTGCTTTTATTGTAACGGTGCCATCTAGTACCTTTAATCTATACAAATATTCATTAAAGCTTCCCGTAATATATTGATACTTTTCCACTGTATACTCTGTTATACCAGCTTCATTTAAATATGATTTAACTTCTGACTTGGATTTTATATAACTTATAACATTACCATATCTACAAGAATATGCTACAAGAGTAGAAATGGTTAGTACCACCATTATAACTATATCAACTATTTTCTTCCTAGTTGACAAATGTTTTACCAATCTATGATCTAGTACAAAATCTTTAATACATAGTCCAACTATAATACCGCAAGAGACTACACTTGCAGCCATTAAAGTGCTAGTCAAAGTTTCTATAGTCAAATTATACTTAAAAAGGCTTGCCATAAATGTTGTTATGGTTGAAAGTACTACTGTAAGTACAGGATGATAAAATTTATTAACACCCAATATTCCTAATATAAAAAGCCAAGGAAAAACTATAAACAAATGTGGACCCACCACAGTTAAATCGGATATAAAAAATGTAAATAATACATATATTAAGCCTTGTGTAAATATCGTCTTTCTCTCTACTTTTGTAAGGTACATGTCTGACATAACTCTACCCCATTTCATTTGCTACATTATATACCAACTAAAGCATACAAGTCAATTAACAATAGACATAATTAAACATAAAAAATACATGAGCAAGAGAATCTTTATCTCAGCTCATGTACAATATTTTTATAAAGCCAATATAAATTTTAACAATAATATTTTCGTATTATTTTTAATCAATAACTTTTCTTCTTTCTTTAACTGTGTTTTTGCAAAACTCTTACAAAACTCCAGCATTTCATCAAACGTATACAACTTATACTCGTTAATATTGGCATACATTCCAATTTGTTCAAATACAGCAACAAGCAACTTTTGGTATGTTGACTTGTCTTTTTTTGCTATCTTTGATGAAATATGTGGTAATACCTTCTCAAACAATATCTTTTTAGGTTCTTGTTCTTTTACTTCACGAGAAAGATTCATATATGCTATAAGTTCCGTTATGTTTTCATCAGTAACGTTACATAGCATGTCAAACACAGAGCTTTCTTCTTTAGGTATAATATAATACTCTTTTCCTAGATATCCTTTTATTACTCTAATAGCATCAAAATATCCCATAGCAATATTTTTTCTCATAGTGGCATTATCTGTAAATAATATTCCTCCCAAATCCTTTGATGCAGTTATAGTGTAGATGTTCAAGTTTTTCCTGTTGATTTTCCTTGATACTCCTATAGCCTCTGTACGAATTTCAAATATATCTTTTACTTTTTTATCCACCAATAGCTTTAACGGACAATTATCATAAAATCCACCGTCAATATACTTTTTACCATCCACAAGATTTGGCATTTTAAATACAGGCAAATTAGAGCTTGCAAGTACATAATCTACAACTTTACCCTTAGCAATATCTTCTTTATATACATATACTGGTTTCTTGTCTGAAAGAGAAACTGTTACCATTCCATACTCTACCTTTGAGGCTCTTAATTTTTCTTCATCAATATATGTTTCATATAACTGTCTTAGCTTAGTTGTATCTATTCCTCCATCAGATATACTTTTAGTAACATAATTATACATATACTTTACAGAAGCAATATCCATTTTTCTCTGGTTTACCTTTACCAATTCTTTTTTATCAAAATCTATGGCAATAGTACTATCACCATTATACCAAACATCATATAATTTATCAAAATCACCTTGTGCTACAACAGCCGCATTAAACGCTCCAATGGATGTTCCAACTATTATACCTATATCAAATCCACATTCATATATTGCCTTCAATGCTCCCATATGATAAGCACCTTTAGTGCCTCCACCTTCTAACGCTACTCCGTACATAAAACGCTCCTAATAATTAACTTTTTCTACCCCAGTTAAAATATATTTACCATCTACATTTTTTAATGTATATCTAAACACTGGTAATGTGTTCTTATATTCTTTTTGCCATACAGAATAATCTTGTATATCTTCGTAATTGTCAAATGTTTTAACTATATCGTTTCCGTTTTTGTCACCTATTACAACAACTGTCTTTTCTTCTTCCTGATGCCAACTACCATTTATCTCGTTAGTATATACATAAGTGTAATTATCATCTTTTGTAGCATATTTTAATAATTGAGTCATGTATACATTTTCCATTCCTACAGGCACTATGCAATACATTCCTGTTTCGGGATAATAATAGTAAAGAGATTTAGTTATATCCATTTCAGTCACATTTTCTTTGTTAATAGCAACTCCATTTCCAAATATCTCCTCTACAATAGCATCTACATGGCTTGCTGCATAATTTGGATTTTCTTCTTTGGAAACCAATGTCATTGCACATGTTAGCATAAAGTTATCTGTAAATGGCGCAAATTCTTCTGAATAAACTAATGGCAATTTGTTAAATAGTTCTTCTGCTGTTTTTGTATCTAACTCTTTTTCTTTTACCGTTGTAACGGGATCATTATTTCCAATATCTACATTATCTCCTGTATTATTTTTGTTACCATTATTAGTATTGTTATTTTTATCACTGCCACTAGTTGCAATAATAACAATTGCTATAATAGCTATCACTATGCATACTACCATAATAATAATTTTAGTTTTTTTACTCATCTGAATCTCCTCCATTGTTAACTACCTCCTAATTCTAACTATATTCATCTGACCAAAGGCCAACTTTATTTTCTCTTGCTTGTTTCTCTAAAACCTTAAATTCTTCTACATATTTAACATTTGGTGGATATGTTGCAATTTTTGCCATTCCACTTTGAAGTAGCATTTTATTAAACATTACACCATCAATGTATACATATGCAAGTATTCTTCCATATTTATCTGTTTCTTGCACATCTAATTCAAGAGCTACTTCTTTATTAAGTAATTTTTCTTTTGTATAATTATTTGCAATTTTGCCAAACTCTGTATTTTTTTCTTTATTAGGATGTACACTTTCAGGTGTATCTACACCAATTAGCCTTACTTTAAAACTATCTTCGCCTTGGCTTAGAACAATAGTATCTCCATCCACAACTCTAGTTACAGTGTATTTTGTTGTATCCTTAAAAGAATTAGTCTCGGTCAAATCATCTTTATTTGTTATAATTCCAGCTTCATTTAAAAGATATGCAACTACAACAATTGCTAGGCCAAAAAGTATATTATATACCTTTTTCTTCATACCCTTTGTCATTAGTTATCACCGAGAATATATTACCATTTTATATAAATTATTACAACAATTTATATACTTTTTCTATGCTATTTTTTAACATTTATTTAAAATAAACTATGAATAGTAACAAATATTTGCCATAAAATGTTATAGGTGAATTTTTAATGCGTATTATTAAATTTAGGAAATGGTATTTAGTAGCCATTATTTTCATATTTATATTAACTTTATGTACAACGATATCATTTATAACGCTAAAAATTAGAAATATTTCCGTGTATAATGAACTATCCGAAAAAAGAAAAAACAGCAAAAAAGATGATGTAGTTGTAAGCTACGAAGAATACAAAAAAAATGTTATCAACGAATATAAAGGAAAAAAAGTGTTAGCTCTAACATTTGATGATGGTCCACATTCAAAATACACGCCAAAACTCTTAGCTATTCTTAAAAAATATAATGCAAAAGCCACATTTTTCATACTCGGAAGTTGTGTCGCAGAAAATGAGGAAATCATAAAAACTGCTTACTCTCAAGGAAATGAAATTGCAACACATGGATACTCACACAAAATAATGACAAAACTTAGCACAGATGCTCTTATCAAAGACATTAAACTCTCACTTGATGCAATAAATCCAAATATATCAGAAGAAATAACATTGCTTAGACCACCATATGGAATTGTAAACGAAAAAGTAATGAAAACATTAAATAAGTTTGGACTTACTTGCATAAAGTGGGATTTAGACTCATTAGATTGGAAGCTTAGAAATACAAATAAAATTACCGAAAGAGTTCTAAAACAAGTATCAGATAAAAAAATAATTCTTATGCATGATATATACAAAACTTCAGTTGAAGCAGTTGAATGTATTTTGCAAGAACTAAAAGATGAATACTCATTTGTTACAGTATCTGAGCTTATGATATTGAAAGAAGCTGAGAATATAGATTAGAAAAAAGCGGATGCATCACACCCGCTTTTGTTGTATGTGAAAACCCCCAGATTGTCTGGGGGTTCGATTAAGCTTAAGCGTTGTA
>USES01000014.1 GCA_900553785.1 uncultured Clostridium sp. | reverse complement strand
ATTTAGAAGGCTTTTTTGCCCCCCCCCCATTTACATTATTTTCCATTAATTTCATTTGTTTTCTCCTCTATTTTTTATAATTTTATACCAAAATTTTACTTATTGCAATACTTAATTAACTCTTTGTTTTAATTAAATTAACATCAAATGTGTTATATGGTATGCTAATTTTTTCTTTATCAAATCTTTGCTTAAACATTTTATATGCTTCTCTTTTTACGTGATAATCTGCTACTGGTTTACAAGTAATTAAAATCTCATATACCATACCTGATTCTGCTAATTCTTCAACTCCAAGTAATTTATAATCTAGTACATCAGTTATACTAAGTATGTCCTGTTTCATACTAGTTAGAACATCTTCCAATTTATCTATATCTGTATTATATGCAACGTTTAGTTTCAAATATATATCACAGTTAGCTACGCTATAATTTGTAACTTCTGTAAAAGATGCGTTATCTATGCTTTTTACCTCACCACTCCAAGCCTTCAATTTAGTTGTCTTTAATCCAAAACTTGTAACGAATCCTTTAAATCCATTTATTTCAACAAAATCTCCAACAGCATATTTATTATCTACTATGATAGATGCTCCAGCTATAACATCTCTTACCAAACTTTGGAATGCTAGACCTGTAATTGCAGCAAATATTCCAAGTGACGTCATAATATTAGTCGTATCAATTCCATAAACCTTTAATACACTTAGTATAACAAACACTAAAATAACATATTTTGATATGTTTTTAGTCAACTTAATTACCATATCTTTTCTTTTATCTTTATGTGAAATACCTTTATGTCTATTTAAAACTAAATATATTATTTTACCAATAATTAAATTTATCACAATACCAATAGCAATATATACCATTGACTCTTGGAACTCGCTACTAGTCAGAAATTTTGTTATTTTTTCCATATCACAATCTCCTATTACTTATATTATTAAAACATAGTATACACATAAATTAAATAAAGTTCAACAAAATTTTTATCCTACTCTTTGTTTTTTTTTAGATATTATATTATTTAATATTATAAACAAAATTGAAAATGCAATTAAAACTGCCATATTAACAAGTATTGGTTTTAAACTACTAATCGTTACATTTTCTATTAAACTTAATGTATCATTAGAGTTTACGTACCAATATGCAGGAAGTATATGTGCCGCCTTTAATACTGCAGATGGTAACCATTGAGTTGGGATAAATGCTCCACAAAGGAAAGCAGACCCTAGTGCCACAACATTTACAATTCCTGTTATGGCATTTTTGTTAGTTACTAGTGTAGATACAAAAAGTGCAAATGTTAATGAACATATAGTAAATATTAACATGTTTAATATATATATAATACCAGACATATTAAATATTGATTCTTTTAACATAACTACTCCAAGTATAGTATATAAAAGCCATATAGCCAAAGCAAATAATATACTTGCAAGTAATATGTACCAGTTTTGTAATTTATAATTCATACTGCTTACTATGTTTCTTTTATTAACAACAGGTACATGGAAACTAGCTAAAACTATACAAATTATGTATATTACTATTGCCATTATGCTATAACTTGCAAAATTAAAAAAGCGTGTTACTTTAGTTACTGTTTTAGTGTCTATTTTAGATGTTACTTGTACCTCTGACTTTTTAGACATCGTTTCATTTATTTTTTCTATTATCTCATCTTCATTTTCAAACTGTTTTACATATATACTTTGTGCTTTAAGATATCTAGATAAAATTATTTCAGATAAGCTTGAATAATAATCACCTGTTTTTTTAATATCTATTACAGGAGTTTTTTTAGATATTACATCTTTATTATAGTTTTCAGGAATATATATAATACAGTTTACATCTCTATAAAACAATGCGTCATTTATAGCCTGTTCATCATCTTTTACATCAACAATATTCATGTTTTCTTTAATGTATTCTACCAAATTTTGAGTAAACTTTCCGTTTTCTTCATCTTGGTTTATAACCAAAACATCTGGCTTTGTATCTGTAAATGTAGTCATATTATCTTCAGTACTAATATTTATTCCACCAAATGAAACTAACATAACTGTGTATAGAATTATTATCCATTTGTACTTATTCATCACTTTTATAAAGGCTTTAAATACTGTCATACTTCTGCCTCCTTAACCCACTAATAGATATAACTATGCAAATAGCTGAAAATATGCATAGACCTATTATATCACTTAAAAATCTATCTAGTGTATCATAATAATATAGTGAATAAAAACCATCTGTTATCATACTAGCAGGGTTAATTTTATTTAATATTGGTACATTCTTATCTATTATATACTTCATAGTTATTCCCATCATTCCAGATAAGAAACACCCAAACATAGTTATGGCAATTAATATTCCGCTTTTAGCCATTTCTGTTGTTTTAATAAGCGTACCTATAGCAACTCCCATAGAAAGTCCTGCTAGTACACCAGCTAGTGCGAGTATTACAATATATATAAATTTCGCACCAAAATCAACTTTCATTACTAGTAACATATATGCAAATAATAAGATCATACCTGTAACTTGTACTACATAACTTGCAATTAAACTTCCAAGTATCATAGGGCCTTTTTTTATTGGAGAAACGGACGTCCTTTTTCCAACACTATTCATATTGGCAAGTTTGTAATTTATAGCATTCATAGCCACAGCCCCACCGTACATAGCTGCCATAGCAATAAGTGTATAATATTCAATCATTGTATAACTTAAATTACTACTAGATTTATCCTTAATACCTATGTCTATATTATTTAGAGAGGCAGCCACACTAGTATAAATTTTTTCATAATCTATATTAAAATTACCAGCTTTGATTTGCTCTAGTACTTCTTTTTCCCCTATACTTTTTACCATTTGAGTATTAGTTTCAATTTCATCTATAGCATATCTTAAGATAGTTTCATTTACACCACTTGAAGCAACCGTTATTTTAATGTCCTCATCTTTAATATTTAAATAACCAGTAATTTTTTTGTTCTCTAATAAACTCTTGGCTTCTGTTTGAGATACATATGTTATATTAAATAACTTTGTGTCGTTATCACTACTTCCTAAAACATTAAACACTTCTTTGTATATTGTGTTTTTTTGGAAGTCCTCATCATCTACTATCGCAATATCTATTACTTTCAATGTTTCGCTACTTTCTATATTAGAAAACGCCAAGTAAAAAAATGTTCCTAATATTATTGGAAAGGCAAAGGTCCAAAATACTAGTCCTTTATTTCTAAATAAAGCTTTTAATGTATATTTAAAATTATGCCACGCCATACTAATCTCTTAATTCCTTTCCAGTAAGCTCTAAAAACACATCGTTTAAAGTAGGACGCTCTGAGAATATTTTGCTATATATAATGTGGTTTCCTCTTAAATAGTCTATTAAATCTCCTAAGTTGTTTTTGCCTTTTTTATATGTAACAACAAGTGTTGTTCTGTCTATTGATACATTATCTACATTCTTTAATTCTTTTATTTCATCTAATTTAACATCTTGGTTTTCATTTAATTCTACAGTTATTTTTTCCTCTATATTTGCCATCTTCTTTAGCTCATCTGCTGTACCTTGAGCTAGTATTTTACCTTTATCTAGTATTATTATTCTGTCACAAATCATTTCTACTTCTTCCATGTAATGTGTAGTATATACAATAGTAGCGCCTGACTTATTTAACAATTTAATTCCATCTAAAATATTATTTCTGCTTTGAGGATCTACTGCAACAGTTGGCTCATCCAAAAATATTATTTCAGGTTTATGTGCTATTCCACATGCGATATTTAGTCTTCTTAATAATCCTCCAGATAATTGCTTTGGATAAAACTTCTTAAATTCATTAAGGCCCGCAAAGTCTATTGCCTCGTCTACATATTTTTTTCTTAATCCTTTATTTTTTATATATAGTCCACAAAAGTAATCTATATTTTCATAAACATTAAGCTCTTCAAATACTGCCACTTCTTGAAATATAACTCCAATTTTAGATTTAATATCATAAGACACTGGTGTCATTTCCTTTCCTAGTATCTTAATACTTCCACTTTGGAATTTAAGTAGGGACAATATACAATTTATTGTAGTAGATTTACCACTACCATTAGGTCCAAGTAGTCCTAATATCTCGCCTTTTTTCACTTCAAAAGACAAGTCATCAACTGCTTTTTTCTCTTTATATGCTTTAGTTAAGTTTTTAACTTCTATTATATTTTCCATGAGTTTTTCTCTCCTCCGATTATTATTCACAAAGTTCTTTCATTAGCTTCATACCTATTACAGTAGAAGGTATTTTCTCATTTGGTGGTGTATTTACTAAAACTACAACACCAATATTTTTTGCTCTGTTAAATGCTACAAAACTATTAAAATTTCCCGTTGCACCATTGTGCCATACAAAGTCGTTTTTACTATCTATTATCCAAGTCATGCCAATTTCGTCCATATTTATTCCAAGTTTTTTATAGATAAAATTACTCACGTCTATATGACTTTGTGGCTCGTAAGTTTTAGCAACATATCTTTTATCACTGTTTAGATAGAGTTCAACATATTTTGCCATATCATATACGTTAGATATAATTGCACCAGCTGGAATATATCCATCATCTTTATCCCAAGTCCAATACGAATCTAGATTTCCTTTGCATGTTGCTACACTTGTATTTTCTAACTTCAAGTTTTCCTTTATATATTCACTCATAAGTGCTGTATAATCCTTATTATATACCTTTTCTAGCACTTGCCCTAATACAGATATTCCAAAATTTGAGTAATTAAATTTGTAATCTTTATCTTTTAAATGCACACTTTTTACCTTATCTAATATTTTAGCTTTTGAGATGTTATAAAAATCATTTGCACCAGATAATCTATTATCTATCATTTGGGAATCAAAATAATATGAACTGTAACCAGAGGTATGTGTCAAAAGTCTTTTTATTGTTGGATAATATATGTCATTTTCTAAATCTAAATACTTTGATATACTATCTTCTATATTTATCTTCCCTTCACTTATAGCCTCGGACATCATAAGCGCTAAAAATGTTTTAGATATTGACCCTATTTCATAGTCATACCTTACATTTTCTTCTTTCATGTTTTGACCTAAAATACGAAAATTAGATTTTCCGTCTTTTAACACACCAATAGAAACCTTTACATTACTATTTTCCTTGGTAAGTACTTCTAACATTTCTTCAGAAGACATATTGCTAAGCTTATCTAATTGTATAACTTTAAATAAGCAATATATTATAGTTGCTATAAATAATACACAGAAAATACATATTAAAACTTTTGACACTTTTTTCATTTTTTCCCCCTATACATTTTTGACAACCTACTTAACGTAGAGTCTTGTATGTCACTTCTTTAAAATCCTTTTTAAATATGCAATATCTAGCAAGTTTACCGTCTCAAATTTTCCTTTGTAAAATACAGCAAAATTGTTAAATGCACATGGCATACTTTTAGCTTCTTCTGTACTGCATATCTCTATCAATTTAAGTGGAATATTATTTTCATTACAGTAAGTTTTTATCATGTTAATAGTCGGTAAAACATATGGGCATTGCATATCATAATAAATGGTAAGTATATCAGAGTTAATTTCTTCTTTCTTTGCACTTTCTGTAAAATGTGGATATGTGCCATCAAATGACAAAGCCAATACCTCATAGCCCATATTTGTTGTATCCACTGTCTTAAAGCCATACTTTTCAGCAAATTCTTTATTAGTTAACCACGTTTTAGGTCTGTTACAGTTAAGCATACAAACACCAGATTTTTTCTTGGCTTTAGCATCAGAAATTACATACTCAATTAACTTTTTACCATATCCTTTTCCTTTGAATTCACCAGATACCCACAAACAGTATATATACATATAGTTTTTACCTTCTATTGGTACCCATGCTGTTTCCAAAGGCTCATATTCAACAAATGCTGGAGATGATACATCAAGTTTTCTAAATACATGTCCATCTTTTAATTTTTTAGATAGCCACATTCTTTTAGCTTCAACCCCTATATGTGGTTTTGTTTTTCTAACTATACAACTTAAATGTTCAGTTGAAACATTTTCTTTGGTTATATTTACAAATTTAACTTCCATTTTCCTTATCCTTTAGTTCTATACATCTAATCGTTAATCACTAATATTTACACTAATATTTCCTACTCCGCAGTCAAGTTTTATTTTATTTGTGCCGCTTCCTACTACTGACCCATCTGAAACTAGGGTATCAAATACTCTAACTTGGCCTAAACCTTTATTTACCTTAATTTCATAATCTTCTTTTTTCCCTAATAAATTTAGTATAAGTTCTCCTACACCTGTACCTATTTTAGAATCGCCGTTTATATTAGCTGTTATATTAGAGTTTCCAACTCCTAAACTTAAATCTAGGTCGCCTAATGTTCCATTTTGTATATCTAGTTTTCCTGCACCTGTATCTATATCCGTATTTCTTGATACTAGCTTTTTAATATTAACATCTCCCGCTCCAAAGTTCATATTTAAAACTTCAGTTTCTAGATTTTCTATATCTACACTTCCTGCTCCTGTGTTAATATCTACTCTTTGGAATTTTAAATTTTCTGGTATATACAAAGTTATTATGCTTTGCATTCCTTTACCAAAACTTACGTGACTTTTTTCACGAATTACAAGTTTATCTTTATCTTGTTTGCAAGTAACATATTTGTTATTTGTTTCTGCTAAAAATCTATCTCCTGTCTTAATTACAAGTTTACTTGCATTAATATCTATGCTAAGGTATGCAGATATTTCACTGCTTTCCCATACTTTGCTAGTTTCTTCATATATAGCTACATCACTGTTTTTATTAAATATTTTCATAGCTGTAATGCCCATAATAGCTGCTGCTATGCCAGATATTATGCTGATTATTAAAAACACAGCAAATGCTATAGCCACAATTTTAATTATCTTTTGAGCTTCACTCATTTTACATCTACACCCCCGAATAAGCATAAAGCGTTTATATATACTGTGTGTACATTTTCTTCCTCATTTGTACTATTATGTTTGTTATCTACACCACCAAATATTGCAGTAGATTTAACTTTTACCTTAACATCTTCTGGAACTAAAATATCTATTCCACCAAATATACTAGATGTATTTATTACTATATCTTTTTCAATTATAGCTTTTGTTAAATCTAACTTCACGCCACCAAATATTGCGTTAACATCTGTTCCTTCAAATTTGTCACCATCTAATTTTACATCTTGACCTGAAAATGTTGCACATATTCCACCTTCTGAATTTTTACTTTTGTTTAACTGTGTTATTTTATCTGATACATCGTGATTTATAACGTCCTTAAATATTATGCTTACCCCAACTATTACTAAAATAGCTGGAACTATTAATTTACCAAGTGTTTCCCACATAATAACTCCTTGGCAGCTTAAAAGCAGGGCAACACCAATTAGTATTCCAATTATACTACCTGTTTTACTTTCATCTTTAAATAGTCCAACTGCACATGGAACTATTATAAACAAAGTCCACCAACCATCAAAAAATACGTCTATGTTAGTTACGCCAGTTGAATTTAAAGCAAATATTACTCCTAGTGCTATTAAAACAACTCCTAATATTACATTTCCTATTTGTTTCATTGTATTTTCCTCCTTAACAATTACTATTCTTTTCATTTGTTTTTAAAACCCATTTATTATCTGGATTTTCCTCAAGCAACATGAGAGCTTGAAATTCATGTGATAATAGCTCCTGTATCTGTTTATCACTAAACTGTACCGTATCACTTGCAACAAGTGATGCTATACCATGTGTAAATATCCACATTTTTATATGGAATTTTTTAATATCTTCATCTTTTAAATCTGTACTAAGTCTAATTATATCCTTAAGATGCATGTAATCGTTTCCTGCACTCGATACAAATTCATCTGGTAAATAGTCTGTTTTAGTCATAAACAACATTTGAAATAGCTTTTTTTCTTCTTTAGCAAATTTTATATAATTTATTCCAACTTGTTTGTACTTAGGAATATCTTCCCTCATATTATCCATAAGGTATTTATAAAAATACTTCTCAACTTTAAAATACAGTTCTTTATTTAGTTCCTCAACGTTTTTAAACTGATAATATATTGGCCTTATTGAGCAGCTAAGTCTAAGTGCTATTTCTCTGTTACTTACCTTATCTAGTCCATCACTTCTTGCGATTTGAAATGCTGCGTCTATTATCATATCCTTTGTGATTTTTACTTCCTTTGGCATATGTCCTCCTTTCTTTTTATATTATTGTACTACGTGATATTGTATCACATAGTACAATATATGTATATATTTTTTTATTTATTTTTTATTGTTTTTTTCAAATTCTTATGATATCCTTGTTTCAAGGGGGGGAAAAACTATGCGTAGTATTAATTATATGGACGATGCATCAAACCTAACTTCAGCCCTAGAAGATCTAGATAGTGGTTTTGGAGTAGTAGGAGCATCAACAGTATGGAGCATTATAGCTCTAGTAATTGCAATTATTGGTGGTATTTGCCTATATTTTACAGTATTTAGCGATAAAAACAAAGACAAATATACTGGTTTTATGGCTAAGTTCTACGACTTTGTAAAATTCAAAAAGATGTTCATAACAAGCTTTTTGAAAGCATTATACATCGTACTTGCAATATATATTACTCTATTATCATTTGGCTTAATTTCAACAAGCTTCCTTGCTTTCTTAATGACTCTAATTGTTGGAAATATTACCCTTAGAGTAATATTTGAATTTTCATTAGTAATCCTTGGAATATATGAAAATACTAATGAAATAGCTAAAAACACAAAAAATAACAAGTAAAAATGTTAATTGAGGCCACAGCTTTTAGCTGTGACCTCAAAATTTAATCTAAATTCATTATTTGTAAATTTGTATCTGAAATTTCGTATTCATCTGGACTTACACTTTCATATCTTCCAATATACATTTTGGATTTATCAAAGCCTTGCTTGGAATTGAGCCTTGTTTCCATTGAAATTCCAAAATAAACAAAATCCATACCGTTATTATAGCTAAGCTCAAATGTAGGATCTGCAAAATAATTCTTTCCCTTTATGGTAATTACATTCCATGCATGTGGTATTGTAGCCGTTTCTCCTCCAACTGTTGTATTCTCAACTCCTACCGATGTTAAAAGATAAGCATACGCAGAAGAAAATGTAATACATATTCCCCTATTTTTAACAAATGCATAATATCCATTTATGTGTTCACGTGTTTCAAGTTCACCATAATCATAAGTCATAAGAGGGCAGAATTTGTGATAAAGTCTTTGAGATTTTTCTAAGTCAGTTTGACTACTAGTAATTCCTTTTAAAAATTCATTTACTTTAGTTTCAAACTCACGAATTTTCTTTTCATGCTCTTCACGAGACTTACTAGAATATGTCCAACTTATGCGATTTGTGTTAGTATCTACAATTCCAGAACTATTAAGCACTGCATCTGAATTAAATAGTAAAAACTCATTAAATACTACTGACCATATATCAAGTCCAAAATCTGTATTTGGACATTCTATACTAGTTTCATAATTTAAATATGCATCTACAAATTTTATATAAAACTCAACAAAATCGTTACCAAATTTTTGTTGTGCCTCTTTAGACAATATATACGGGTTATACACATAGTGGCCATTTTCTATCTTCGGTTTTACTTTATCTGGTATAGTTTTTTCATCATACAATGGCTCTGTAACGTTTGGAGGTATTACTTTTTTTTCTGCTCTTGGCGTACCTACTATATTTCCGTCTTGAAATTTATATGTCAAAAAATATAGTTCATCACTACCACGTGGCAAGATAAGCTCTCCGGTTACAGCTAAATACTTATTTTCATACTTTGTGTAATCAATGTTGTACTCATCAACTACAGCTATTTTAATCTTTTTAATACCATTAAACTGTTGTGGTTGTTCTGCAAAGTATGTATACTTAATATTAAGTGGCCTGTCTGATATAAAATACCACTGCTTATCTATCCTTTTAATAGTTCCAACAAGTGTTACTCCACTTTTAACTTCTAAATCTAATGGTTCTTTTTTATTTCTTGTAAAATATAAATATAGCATCACAGATAGCACTACTAATGCCAATGCAGATACAACACACACCCATACTAACTTTTTATTATTCTTTTGATGTACATCGTCCATTTACACATTCACCTATCTAAACAATTCATTATATTTTGCATCTAAGTTATCTTGTTCAACCTCAATAAATTCAAGCTTTTTAAGTTTAGACAATATGCTCGTATCCTTAACCATATTTTTGGTTACTACAAGTGTTTTTAGGTGTTTTAATTTTTTAGCAAATTTTATATCTTCTAACTCTTGTTCTAGTATTATCAAAGTTTCAAGTGCTTTTACATTTGCTATCTTTGCAAGATTAACTTCACTATTTACAAACTTTAAGCCTTTAAGTAATTTTGGTTCATTAAGTTTTGGTAATTCTGCACCTTTTGTGTCTATTACCTCTATTGCCTCTACTTGAACAAAGTTTGGAAGTAACTCTTTACGTATAACACAGCAGCTATTTATTACAAGCCTTTTTACTGGTTGTTTATATAACACTGGTGCTTCATTAAATGTACATTCCCTAAAATATATTTCGTCTAATGCCCTTATGTCTTTAGTATACTTTGTGATTTCAGAAAATTTAATTTCATCTATTTCCATATAGCTTAAACTTATTTTCTTAAGAAGTTTCAACTTATCTATTCCAGTTATATCTATACGTTGAGGATATATTGAAAGGTATCCTTTTTTCTTTAATAAAGCTGCTTGCTCATCAAGTGCTAATTCCATATACCCTGGCACAAGTTCTTTCATGTTTTTAGTTATTTCTTCTACTGTATATCCTCTAGTAAGTTCAGTTGTAGCTTTTCCAATTATAACAAGTTCTGTACATGATGGAAATTGTTTGTCTAATTCAATTTCAGAATCATTTCTTACTTTGATAAGCTCAAGATGAAATCCCTTTTCATTTTTTCCAGTATTTATACATAGTCCATCTATTCTACAATTTTTAATAATTATTTTTTTGACATTATTTGCAAATGAAAATGACAAATTCGTCAGATCAAATCCCTCAAAATACACATGCGTGTTTCCATTTAATTTATTAAAGAATTCAAAATCTTCTATATCTTTAAATGGTACTAGTCCATCCTCACCGTTTATAAAAGTAAGTTCCTCCAAATTCATTATATCTTCATCAATTATATATTCAATTTGTTTTCCAGTTCTTTTTTCTAGTTCTTTTGCAACTATTCTATCTCTTATTCTTTTCATATGTTTTCCCCCTTATATAAACTTTTTACAAAATGTTTTCCTATGTATTTCGCAAAGTCCATGTTCTTTAATTGCTGCTATATGTTCACGAGTTCCATATCCTTTATTTTTTGCAAAGTGATACTCTGGATACTTTTTATCTAGTTCATTTATCATATGATCCCTTGTGACTTTTGCTATAATTGAAGCTGCAGCAATGCTTTCACTTTTAGCATCTCCTTTTATTATAGGGGTATATGGTATATTTATAGGTACATGCTTTTCGGCATCTACCAATACATGTCCTGGTACCTCTTTTAGCCCCTCTACTGCTTTTTTCATGGCAAGTCGTGTTGCCTCAAGTATGTTTATTTCGTCTATTGTTTTTTCGTCTACAATTCCCACAGAGTAGGCTATAGCCTTTTCTTTTATTACACTAAATAATTCTTCACGTTTCTTTTCTGTAAGTTTTTTAGAGTCATTTACCCCAGCTATTTTTTCATTAGGATTTAATATTACCGCTGCTGCAACGACAGGCCCACACAAAGGTCCACGTCCAGCCTCGTCTACTCCAGCTATTAAAGTTATTCCTTTAGAATACAACTCTCTTTCAAATTCTAACATTGTATCTAATCTTTCGCTTTCTTTTTCCGTCATATTAGTCATTTTCTACACACTCCATATATACCTCATTTTTGTTTAGCCCTCTTTTTTTAGCAACTTGTTTTATTGCCTCTTTTTTAGTCATACCGTCTAAAACATATTTTTCGACTAGCTCTTTATTTGTTAAAGTACTTTCGCCACTTTCTATCATCTTTTTATTTTCTAACTCTACATCTCCTGCTTTATTTCCCTCTACAAGTAAAACTATTTCGCCTTTTATTCCATTTTCTTCAATCATGTCTATTGCTTCTTTTAATGTCGTATCTAAACATTCTTCATGAACTTTAGTAAGTTCACGCGCAATACAAATATTTCTATCTCCTAAATACTTATATAAATCTTTAAGAGTATTAAGTATCTTATGAGGTGCTTCATAAAACACCATAAGACGAGTTTCATACTTTAATTTTTCTAATCTTTCTCTCCTTCTTGTAGGCCTCATTGGCAAAAAGCCTTCAAACGTAAACGTTTCTGAATCTATTGGGCTCATTGCAACTGCAGTAGTAAGGGCAGTAACACCAGGTACTACTGTAACAGGATATCCATTTTGTTTTAAATACTTAATTAAGCTTTCTCCTGGGTCTGAAATTCTTGGCATTCCAGCATCAGATACCAAAGCAATATTTTTTCCATCATCAAGTAATGCTACGACTTCATCAATTTTTTCATCCTCATTATGTCTGTGATAACTGATACTATGCTTTGTTATTTTCAAATGGTTTAATAGTTTTAGTGTTTGTCTTGTATCTTCTGCTAAAATTATATCTACGCTCTTTAGAGTTTCAATTGCTCTTAATGTAATATCTCCTAAATTTCCTATAGGTGTACCTACTATGTATAACGTGCCTTTTTCAATCATTTTAATTTACCTCGAGAGTATTTTATCACATAAGATAATTATTTTAAATACATTTCACACATATTTTCTAGTAGTTTAAAGTCACAACATCTATCTTGTATTTTACCATTTAAAGTTTTGTTTATATATCCATTATATAATTTAATAGAATTAGAATATACTCTATTCTTATTACGATTAAGCCAATATATCTGTTTTTTTAGTAACTTCAAATAATTATTCTCTTTTATATTGTTTGTAACTTTTTTTAAATCAATTAATTGTATACACTCAGATTTTACAGGTATCATGTTATTAAAATTAATTGCTCCAAGTCTGCCACTATCTATCCTTAAAAAGTCCACTGTATTATTCATTTTTAAATGTTTGGGTTTTGGACTGCTTAATGGCGCAAAATACATGAATTTTTCAACACTAAATAACACACCTACAAAAGGTCTATTCTTCTTTTTTTCAAAATTATATGGAACCTTATTATCATATTTTCTTAAATAATCACAGTAATTGGAATCTATAACTACTAATTTTAATTCTTTCATATACACACCTCGTAGCACTAATTATATATTACAAACATTTGTTTGTCAATACAAATAAAATAAAACTAGAGTGTGCTCTCTAGTTTCTTTTTTAGGTTCCTGTTAATGGTCGGAATCACCGCTTTTTTAGGTTCCTGTTAATGGTCGGAATCACCAGCTTTTTTTGAGCTTATTTAACATAAGCACTAGTATAATGTATATTATACTAAAATATTATTCATATTTCAAGCATTTTGACACTATAAATTACATCCATACATATCTAATATTTCTTTTGTATAATTCATATTTTCGTCAAATTCCATAAGTGTCGGTTCTATCTTGCACTCATTACCTCCATCTTTTACATATTCAAGTAAAACAATACTTGCTCTTTTTGTTATATCTGGTTGCATAAGCCTCATAGATTTTAGTTCCATGTTATATTTTCTTGCTGTTGATATTAGGTCTGCTATTCGCTCTGGTTTGTGTACCATATATAACTTACCTCGAGATTTAAGCAATGAAGCAGCACTTTTAAAAACCATGTCCAAGTTACACTTTATTTCATTTTTAGCGATATCTTTTACGTTACAATTAATTTTTAACCCTGTTCCAACCTCTTTATATGGCGGATTACAAGTTATAACCGAAACAGATTCTGTATTATACGTGTTAAGTAGATATTTACGAATACTCTTTACATCCGCTATATTTAAATTTAATACGTCTATTCTATCACAAAGATTATTTAACTCTACATTTCTTTTAGCTAAATTATACATCTCTTCTTGAAGTTCAACTCCAAGTATCTTCTTACACTCTTGTTTTGCATCTATTATTACAGGAATTACAGCCGTACCAGTACAAAAATCCATTACTATATCTTGTGACTTGCACTTTACGCTATTTGCAAGAATTACAGAATCTATACCAAATAGAAAATAATCCGTATCTTGTATTATCTTTCTTCCCTTAATATTTAAATCATCTATTCTTTCCATAAAACTCTCCATAAATTATTATACAATAACTTATGAAGAGTTTCAATTATTTAACTTGCCATATCTTCACTCATGACTTTTAATAGGTCTTCTATCATATTTTCTGCAAATACTGCATATCCTTTTGTTGGGTCATTTAAAAACACATGTGTTACTGCCCCAACAAGCTTTCCATCTTGAACTATTGGACTTCCACTCATTCCTTGAACTATTCCGCCTGTTTTTTCTATCAAATTTTTATCTGTTATCTGTATTATCATATTTTTATTACCAGTAGAATCTAACAACACAGAATTAATCTTTATTTCAAACATAGAAACTTCGTTATTATCTAATGTACAATATATATACGCTTTACCTGTTTTAATTTCACTTTTTCTGGCTACCTTAATACTTTTTTTACTCTTTAAGTCATCTACATTTTCTAACTTTCCATATATACCATTTAATGTATTTTTATATATATTTCCTATAACATCTCTATAGATTATTCCTTTTATATCTCCTGCCTCTTTTGGTACTCCTTTTTTTATACTCTCTATACTTGCTTTTACTATAGCTCCCGTACTTATTGGCACCACCACGTTTTCTCTGGTTTCAGTAATTCCATGTCCTAATGCTGCATAATATCCCTTATTTTTCTCGTAAAATGTTATGGTTCCAATTCCTGCACTGCTATCTTTTACCCACAAACCTAATTCATATTTTCGTGTAGTATCTGAATATTTTAAGCTAATATCCTTTGTAAATGTTTTGTCGCCTCTCATAATTTTTGCACTTACTTCTCCACGCTCAATAACTTTTTTGATGTTTATATATTCAACAATATCTGCATTACTTTCTACATTAACATCATCTAAAGATAATATTATATCTCCTTCGCGGATTCCAGAATATATATCATCCACTCCTATAACTAATACACCATTTGCTAAAATTTTAATTCCTGCAACTTCGCCGCCAAGAGAAAAATCTAGATCTTGCATAGTACTATTAAATTCAGCTACTGTTGCCACGGTTTTAGCGTTAGTGGTTATATTTAAAGTTATTGTTAAAACAGTTAAAATTGCAAGCAAACTTGAAAGTAATCTTAACTTTCTATTATTTCTTAATACAAACCATATACCATAAAAAAATCTTCCGATGCTTTTCATATTGCTCCTTTTTAAAGATTTACTCCAACGATTCCTCCAACTATACCAGACACTGAGCACATAAGCAAATACATTGCAACTGTATTATTAAACACAAATCCATTATAAAATATAACAGATATGCTGTATATAATAATAAAATATACAAGGCCAAATATTAGTCCCATAAGTAGGCCTCTTTTTTTAGTTTTTCTGGCAAGTAACGTACTACCAATAAGAGTAGTAATGACAACTATTGCAAACACAAACGTAAGCAACATATTATCACTAACATTAGTATATGTAAGTACAATGCTTGCTATACACAACAATATTATTGCTAAAACATAAGAAATAGCCATGAATTTAGAATAATTTTTTAAAGTCTCCATATAAATACACTCCTTATACTAATACAAAGTATGTAAGGCCTTTAGCTTTTATGCAAATCTAAATATATAACATAAAACAATTACTTATTTATTATTTACTTGCATACTATGTATAAGGTGAAATAAATTATGGAATTGAAAATTGGTTCTCGTGGACCTAATGTAGCTTTTTTTCAATATGTATTAAAAAATCTTGAGATATATGAAAATAATGTAGACGGCATTTTCGGAATAAATACCCAAAATGCAGTAAAAACGTTTCAAACCGACCTAAATTTAGAGCCAAGTGGAATAATAGACAATAAATTTATTATTGAACTTTTACCATATATTACTGTTCCTACAAATATATACTACACTTCAGATATAGTAGAAATTATACTTGCTTCTTTCAAATACAAATATAAATTCATGGAATTTAATACTATAGGTAAAAGCGTACTCAATAAAAATATTCAAAGTATAAAAATTGGAAATGGAACCACAAATGTACTGTATGTTGCTACCACTCACGCTAATGAATGGATAACTACTCCTTTGCTTTTAAAGTTCATTGAAGACTATGCAATTTCATACTTAAATGGTACAGATATATATGATAAATCCAGCACAGAACTATTTTCAAAATGCACGATTCACTTTGTTGTTCTTCTAAACCCAGATGGGCTTGACTTAGTAAATGATGAATTAGATAAATCTTCTGCGGCTTACCTTAACGCCATTAAAATATCTAACAATTATCCAAACATAGCATTTCCTAACGGCTGGAAAGCAAATATATCTGGCATAGATCTTAACCTTCAATTCCCTGCATTATGGGAAAGAGCAAAAGAAATAAAATATTCTCAAGGTTATACCTCTCCTGCTCCTCGTGACTTTGTGGGGCAATACCCACTAGAAGCACAAGAAGCCCTTGCTATATATGATTATATAATTTCAAACAATTTCAAACTAATGCTCACGTTTCACACTCAAGGTGAAGTTATATATTGGAGATTTTTAGACTATATGCCACCAAATGCAGAATTTATTGCTACAAAATTAGCATCTTCAAGTGGATACACATTAGAAGATGTTCCTTACGCATCAAGCTTCGCTGGACTAAAAGATTGGTTTATTGAGCAATTTAATCTTCCAGGTTTTACAATAGAAGCTGGGCTTGGAATAAATCCTCTTCCAATATCTCAATTTGATAAAATATATAGCGATTGTTTAGGAATTTTAGTACTAGGTGCATACCTTGCATAAAGTAGCAAATTATATATAAACATCATATTATATACAAAGGTAACTTCTTACCTTTGGAGGAGCTTATGAATTTTTATCAAAATAAACTAATTAACGGAATACTTTGTTGCTGTAATCCTAAACTCAACTTATGCAATTCACACTATGTTTGTGGTAGAGACCTAGCTCTATTTGGCAGTCTTGCACAAGTAGAAAATTGTTTAACAGGCACAACATGTAAATGTAAAAACTTACTTAACTCAAAAAAAGCACTACCTCCACAAAAATAACTCTTTAAAAAGTAACTATAAGTTTGTGCAAACATTATAGTTACTTTTATTCATTGTTTGTTGAATTTGTACAACATGTATGGTATACTACAGGTACAAAACAAACAAAATATAAATACACCTGTATCGTATTTAAGGGGGATTATATATATGAAAAACATAGTTATCAATGGGCCTTGCCATCTGAATGGTGAAGTCATGGTTTCTGGCGCAAAAAATGCTGCCGTTGCAATACTTCCAGCTACACTTCTAGTAAAAGGGAAATGTCACCTTGAAAATGTTCCAAATATATCAGACATAAGGGCATTTATTGAAATACTAGAAAGCTTGGGTTCAAAAATAGAATACATATCTGAAAACGAAATAATAGTAGATAATACTGAAATTACAACTACTAAAGCACCGTATAATTTAACCAGTAAATTCAGAGCATCATATTACCTTTTAGGTGCTTTACTTGGTAGGTTTGGAACTGCCCAAATAAGCTTACCAGGAGGGTGCAATATAGGTTCGCGCCCTATAGATCAGCACATTCGTGCATTTGAAGCTTTAAGTGCAAATGTAATTGTAAGACACGGAAATGTTTATGCAAACACAAAAAAACTTGTTGCCGCTCCTATATTTTTTGATGTCGTGACTGTAGGTGCTACAATAAATGCAATACTAGCAGCAACTTTAGCTGATGGAGTAACCACTATAGAAAACTGTGCAAAAGAGCCTCATGTTGTAGATGTCGCAAACTTCTTAAATTCACTTGGAGCTAAAATCAAAGGCGCTGGTACAGATGTAATAAGAATAACTGGTGTAAAAGAACTTAAACAAACTTCAAGCTATGCAATAATACCTGACCAAATAGAAGCCGGTACATTTATGGTTGCTGCTGCCGCAACACAAGGTGATCTTTTGATTAAGAATTGTATTCCTCGTCACCTTGAACCAATAACAGCAAAACTTATTGAGTCAGGTGCAACTGTAACAGAGGGAGAAGATTACGTAAGAGTAACTATGTCTAACAGACCAAAACCAGTTAATATTAAAACTCAACCATATCCTGGTTTTCCTACAGATATGCAACCACAATTTGCAACTTATCTAACACTTGCTACAGGTAGTAGTATGGTAGTAGAAAGCATTTGGGAATCTAGATTCCAATATACTGCCGAACTCGTAAAAATGGGTGCAAATATTAACTTTCACGACAGAACTGCTATGGTAACTGGGGTTGAAGAATTATTTGGCTCTCCTGTTAAATCATTAGATTTAAGAGCTGGTGCTGCTATGATAATTGCTGGTCTAATGGCAAAGGGATATACTGAAATCCATGATATACAACATATAGAACGTGGATACGAAAATATCGTTGAAAAATTTAAATCAATTGGAGCAGATATATCTTACGCAGAAAGTGATACATAAAAAGGAGACAACAATGCTTAAATTTTATCCACTTTTTAGTGGTAGTTCTGGAAATATGTATTTAGTCCAAAGCTCTAATGCAAAAATTTTAGTAGATTTTGGTGTTACATATAAAGCTGCTAGAGACGGGCTAAAATCTTTAGGAGTAGATATAGCCTCAATTGATGCCATTCTTGTAACTCATGAACATGTAGACCACACACGAGGACTTTCAAGAATGATGAAAATGTGCTCTGTTCCAATTTATACTACCTCTAAAACATATGAAGCAATATATGATAAATATTTTTCAATATTAGAAACCAAACCTAAATTTGTAGATGTAAAATACGATGAAGAGTTCCAAATTAAAGACTTTATTATTTTACCATTTAAAGTATCCCACGATGCAGTTATGCCAGTGGGATATAAAATCTCTTGCGATAATAAAACTGTAACTATTGCAACTGATTTGGGATATGTGGATCAAAATACTTATGAATGTTTAAAATCTTCAGATTTATCTGTTATAGAAGCAAACTATGACCCAAACCTTCTCATGTATGGTCCATATCCATTTGCTACCAAGATGCGAATTCAAAGCGATACCGGGCATCTATCTAATGTAGATACAAGTAGCATCATACTAAGCCTAGCAAGAGATGGTAAAAGGGATTTTATACTTGGGCACATTAGCCTTAATAACAATAACGCTGATCAAGCCTTGTTTGAAGTGAATAATATATTGAAGAATAATGGATTTAATCCTGATGAATTTAATATTCATGTAGCTACAAGGGATTTTTCTAGTGAGGTGTATACTTTATGATAAACATTAAAATAATCTGTGTAGGAGATTATAAGGAAAAATATCTAAAAGAGATGAATGATGAATATATTAAAAGGCTTTCAAAATATTGCAAAATTGAAACAACTGTATTAAAAGATGAAAGTCTTCCATCAAATCTTAACGACGCTATTACTAATCAAGTAAAATCTAAAGAAGCTTCTCTTATTATTTCAAAACTGCAGAACATAAACAATCCATATATTTTTGTTATGGATGAAAATGGTACAGAATATGACTCTGTATCATTTGCTAAAAAATTAAATAACATTCCAACTTCTGGCCACTCCACTATTATATTTATAATAGGTGGAAGTTTAGGTTTAAGTACCAGCGTAAAAGCTTTAGCACACGATGTAATATCATTTTCAAAACTTACATTCCCTCACCAACTTATTAGAGTGTTCTTACTTGAGCAATTATTTAGAAGTTTTAAAATTAACAATAATGAAACATATCATCATTAATAACGCCAATAGTGTTTATCTATTAACTAAACTATAGGTTGTGTTTTTGAAACTAATATGTTATATTATATGCATGAGGTGATGTAGCGTGAAAGCAACTGGAATAGTTAGAAAACTAGATAACTTAGGAAGAATAGTACTACCTATAGAGCTTAGAAAAACTTTAGAACTTACAGATAATGATGCTGTAGAAATATTTACTGAAGGAGAAAACATTATACTTAAAAAATATGAAATTTCTTGTGTATTCTGTGGAAGTACAAAAAATACTACTAAATTCAAAGATAAGTGTGTATGCCAAAAATGCATAGACAAAATTACAACTCAAAAATAATTTAGTACTAGAAAGTCACGAGATTTAACCACGTGACTTTCTAGTTTTTATTTGAATATTAAATATATAGTATAAATAACTTCAAAAGTAACAGTTGGAATAATAAGTGGTAGTACCACAAAAGATATTACTTCTTTTATATTAAACCTATTTACTTTTGCATAATTCAAATCTAAAGCAAATGCCAAAAATATTGCCATAATATCAAAAAGTAAGATTAATACACACGTAACTATACCAATATCAAAAGGCATTATCTGTGGTACAATATTTATACATGCTATCACTATTCCAAGAATAGTATTAGCACTGATACAACTACTCTTTGCCATATGTTTCCTCCTATGTTATGTGAAACATTTTCGGAAAAATCTTCACGTTTTGTTTCACATTTTTAAATATACTCTCATTCGTCTGGATTTATATGAACAATTACATCATATATTTCATCTCTTTTTGTAAGTTCTCCACGTATTTTTCCTGCTATTTTATGGCTTTCTCTGACTGTCATATTCGGGTCTACAGATATTTTTACTACCAACATATGAAGTGCACCTGTAGGTTTAGACTTTATGCTATCTACATGTCTTACATTTTCCATTACCTCTATCTGCTTTTTTATTTCCTCCATTTTAGAAATGTCTATACACCTATCTATTAGCACTTGGTAAGACTCTGCTATTATTTTTACTCCAGTAATTGCTATAACACAAGAAATTATAGAGCCTACAACTCCATCTACAAAATATATACCAAAGTATCCAAATACCACTCCTATAACAACTCCAAGAGATATTAAAACATCATTTTTGTGGTCTTCTGCGTTGGCAGTTATAAGTAGAGAACTTTCTTTTTTGCCTATTTTCTTAACATATATATACATAAATAGTTTTACTAAAATGGTAACACATGGCACTATTACAAGAAGTACAGAAAAAGAAAAATATTCTTTATATATAATAGATTTTATGCTTTTGTATAACATATCTACACTCATTGCAACCATTAATATTCCTATTAAAAATGATGCAACAAATTCTGCTTTACCATGTCCAAACTCGTGGTCATTGTCCTCTGGGACAGACGAAATTTTTCCACCAGCATACGTAAGCAAAGAGGACATGACATCCCCTAAACTATTTACAGCATCAGCAATTAAAGCTTGAGATTTAAAGACTGTCCCAGCTAAAAATTTCATAATAAGCAGGCCAAAATTTGCTGTCATACCAAGTATTCCAACTTTTTTTATAACGCTTGTATTATTCTTTGAATTTGAATTCAAAAAACTCACTTCCTTGTTTTAGTAGATTTCTTTTTTGTAGTTGTTTTCTTATTTGTAGTTTTTTTAGTTACTTTTTTTACTGTCTTAGCACTCCTTTTAGGTTTAGCTTCTTCTTGCCCTGGTTTATTCCAAGAAATATAATCACAAGTCTTGTTTTCATCGTTAGTGTTATTTGAACATATATAAAATGTTCTTTTAGTTTTAGTCTTTTTAATTAAAACTTTTCCTCCACATCTTGGGCATGGCTCTGGGATACTATTTTGAATAGGCTTTGCATTTTTACATTCAGGATAACCTGGACATGCCAAAAACTCTCCAAATCTTCCTTGCTTTATAACCATATTTCTACCACAGAACTCACAAACAACATCTGTTTCTTTTTCTGTAAGTTTAACTTTTTCTATGCTATCTCCTACTTCATCTAAATTCTTCATAAACGGTCCATAGAATTCATGAAGCATAGCAATATAGTTAAGTTTACCCTCTGCTATTTCGTCTAGTTTGTCTTCAAGACGAGCCGTAAACTTAATATCTACAATATCTTTAAAATATTTTGTCATAATATCATTTACGACTTCTCCAAGTTCAGTAGGTATTAAATGTTTATTTTCTTTATCTACATAGAATCTATCTAGCAAGGTAGATATTGTTGGTGCGTACGTACTAGGACGCCCTATTCCCTTTTCTTCCATTACTTTTACTAGACTGGCCTCTGTATACCTCGCAGGTGGTTCAGTAAACTTTTGCTCAAAGCCTAACTTTTCTTCTTGTAGTTCATCTTTTTCTCTAAGGCTTGGCAAATCTTTTAAATCGTCTAATTCATCTTCCGAATTTTCGTCTTTTGACTCCGTATATAGTGCCATAAAACCATCAAATTTAATTACACTTCCAGTAGCATTAAATATATAATCTTCTACATTAAGTACTACTTTAGTAAAATCATATATGCATGATGCCATTTGGCTTGCTAAAAATCTATTAAATATTAAAGTATATAATCTTTGTTCATCACGTTCAAGTGAAACTTCCATTCCTAGTCTTGTTGGCCTTATAGCTTCATGTGCATCTTGTGCACTCTCTTTTGTCTTATATACTCTATTAAAATAATATTTTTTACCAAACTTTTCTGTTATGTATGATGCAGCCATTTTTCTTGCATCATCAGAGATTCTAGTAGAATCTGTTCTCATATATGTAATAAACCCTGCTTCATACAACTTTTGTGCTACCATCATTGTCTTCTTTACACCAAAGCCAAGCTTTCTTGAAGCTTCTTGTTGAAGTGATGACGTTGTAAATGGAGGTGGTGGGTTTTTAGATTTTTCTGTAGTTTTTACGCTTTCTACAACGTACGTTTTCCCTTTTATTTTGTCTACAATATCTTTTACTTGTTTTTCTTCCTTTAAGTCTATTTTACCGTATTTGTCCCCATAAAACTTAGCATATACAAGTTTTCTTTCGCCCGTCTTTTTAAGTAAAACATCCAAATTCCAATACTCTTGAGGAACAAAGTCTCTAATTTCTTTTTCTCTGTCCATTATTATTCTTAAAGCAGCTGATTGCACACGTCCTGCACTAAGTCCACGCTTTACTTTTTTCCAAAGTAAAGGGCTCAATTTATATCCAACTATTCTGTCTAGTATTCTTCTTGCTTGTTGTGCATTTACAGTATCTTGGTCTATTATTCTAGGTTTCTTTACTGCTGCATTTACTGCCGACTCTGTTATTTCATTAAATTCAATTCTACACTTTTCGTTTTCTGGAATTTTAAGTTCATTTCTTAAATGCCATGCTATTGCCTCTCCCTCACGATCAGGGTCGGTAGCAAGTAGAACTTTCTCTTTACCTTTAGCATCATCTTTAATCTCTTTTATAATTTTGGCTTTGCCTTTCATTTTAATATATTCAGGCTTAAAGTCATTGTCTACATCCACTGCAAATCTACTTGCTGGTAAATCTATAATATGTCCTTGAGATGCTATTACCTCATAGTCTTTTCCTAAGTATTTTTTTATAGTTTTGGCTTTTGATGGTGACTCAACTATAACTAATTTTTTAGCCACTATTTGTACCTCCTACGTAGCTTTTCAACTAAATCTTTTGCTTTACTAATATTTTCATCTGTTAAGTCTTTTTCTAACATAAGGCTTATAGCATAAGCTAAATCTTTCATATCTTCTTTCTCTAAGCCTTTAGTTGTAACAGCTGCTGTTCCTATTCTTATTCCACTAGTTACAGTTGGTTTTTCTGGATCATTTGGCACAGCATTTTTATTTACAGTAATTCCTACACTATCCAATCTTTCTGTAGCTTCTTTTCCTGTTATACCTTTATTTCTTAAATCTAACAAAATCAAGTGATTATCTGTTCCACCAGATACAAGATTAAAACCATATTTCTTTAATTCTTCTGCCAAAGCCTTACAATTTACTACTACCTGATGAATATATTCCTTAAATTCTGGCATCATAGCTTCTTTAAAGCAAACTGCTTTTCCAGCTATAACATGCTCTAGTGGTCCCCCTTGAATTCCAGGAAAAATTGCTTTATCTATTTTTTTAGCATACTCTTCTTTGCAAAGTATCATACCACCACGAGGTCCACGAAGTGTTTTGTGCGTCGTAGTCGTAACAAAATCTGCATATGGAACAGGTGACATATGCTCACCTGTACAAACAAGTCCAGCAATATGTGCCATATCTACCATAAGCATTGCCCCTACCTTATCTGCAATTTCTCTAAATTTTGCAAAATCTATAGTTCTTGGATATGCACTAGCACCAGCCACAATTAGCTTTGGCTTAAACTCTTCCGCTTTTTTTAGTACATCATCATAGTCTATATATCCATCTTCTTTTACACCATATGATACAAAATGGTATAACTTACCTGAAAAGTTTACTGAACTTCCGTGAGTCAAGTGTCCACCATTAGATAAGTCCATTCCAAGTACAGTATCTCCTACATTTAATACTGCTGTATATACCGCCATATTAGCTTGGCTTCCGCTATGTGGTTGAACGTTTGCATGTTCTGCCCCGAACAACTCGCAAGCTCTTTTTCTTGCTAACTCTTCTACCTTATCTATATTTACACAACCGCCATAATATCTGGCACTTGGATACCCTTCAGCATATTTATTTGTTAATATACTACCTACTGCTTCACGTACCGCATCACTTACAAAATTTTCTGATGCAATAAGTTCAATATTATTTTTTTGTCTTTTTTCTTCTTCTTTTATATATTCATATAACTCTTCGTCTTCTTTTTTTAGATTGTCTAATTCCATATTTCCACCATTCTTTCTATTTTCATATTATATACAAGTTAAAGTGTATAGTCAATAATATTAAAGGTTTAAAAGAAAAATACCTGTTAAGATGATATTACTACTATTAAAAAAGTGTACTTCTTACACTAAAGTAAACTTTTTTGTCGCAAACTGTCGACAAGTTATTTCATAAATATCTTAAAATATGTTGACAGTAAAAATTATAAAATATACAATAATTAAAGTTTTAATCTAAAATTTGAGTTCAAGTACATTTTTTATATATTTTTTTCATATGAGGTTTTTCATATATATTTTTTTATTCCGTATTTTTATTCAAAGATTATTTTAATTCAAATTAACTTTCAGGAGGTAAATTTTAAATG
>USES01000013.1 GCA_900553785.1 uncultured Clostridium sp. | reverse complement strand
TTAGAGAGCTTTTTTGCCCCCCCCCCATTTACATTATTTTCCAAAGTTATCATTTGTGTTTCTCCTCTATCATAGTTCTATATTTTATAATAAATTTCTACTAATTACAACATTATTTATTTAATTTATATAAATAATCAAATAAGAATTTACAAGGCTCACTTACTCGTTATAAAAACAAAACCATATATCTAAATACCCAGTTTTGTTTTTTCTTTCAATTATATCTCTATATCTTCCAATAACACAAACAAATTACTTAACCCATCAACCTTTACTCCATCAGTAAGTCTTTTTTGTAAATCTTCTCTTAAAAATTCAGAAGCAATCTCAGTTTTTTGGTATAAATCATATCCTCCTGTAGCGTTTATTTTATATATGCATAAGTTTTTATCCTCAATCTTAACTAAAAAATGATTTGGGCACTTTCCTTTGTAACTTCTTTCAAAAACAAGAATATTTCCACTTTCTTCAGACAGTGAATATTCCGGATGATTATTCCTTGCTGCATTTTTTACATTATCCATAGTTGTATTATAATATTGTTCTGAAGTATTAAGTTCATGTGGGCACTCTGAATATATATCTATATATTTTGCTACAACATTAATTTTTTCTTCCTTTTTCTCTTCTGGTTCGTTGTATATTTTAACATCTTTATTATCTACCACTACATCTTGGTTTGGCTCCTTTGCAATATCTGTTGGTTCTTTTTTCTTTTCTGTTATATTTAGTCCCACATACATTACAATGGTTATTAACAGTACAAAAACTGTTCCTACTAAAATTCTATACATTGTATCAGCTTTCATATTTTCTACTCCTTCTTTATTCTATCCATATTGTTTGTACAATGTAATGAATTTATACAATTTTTTCCTAAATTATATTTTAATTTTTATTGCTCCTAAATTTTCTGTAATTAAAATTTTTGAATTATATTTTTTTAAAACATCTATTACTCTTTTTGCAGGATGACCATACACACTTTTTTTACTAGAAATAATACTTACTTTAGGCTTTGCATATACTACAAATTCATCGCCTGTTGAAGATTTGGAACCATGATGTCCAACCAAAAGTAAGTAAATATTTCTTGCCAAACCGTTATCCATTAAATAATTTTCAGCTACTTTTCCGCTATCTCCCATAAACAAATACGTTTTTTCATTTAGAGTAATTGATACAACCATTGAAACGGCATTTGCATCAAAAGTGTTATTTTGAGCTATATCTTTTGTTGGATACATTACATGAATTTTAGTGCTACCTACCCATACATAATCTTTGGCATATATTTCTTTTAAATCTACATCATTTTCTTTTGCAGTACTAATTATTTGTTCATATGATATATTTTTCTCATTAGGCGGAACATAACAAATTTGCCCCACATCATAGTTTTTAATAATATCTATTAGAGCGTTTACATGATCACTATGAAAATGTGAAATAACAATAGTATCTACAACTTTAATATTCATCATTTTAAAATAACTATATATAGCGTTATACGCTATGTTACTTCTAGTTGAACCACAATCAATTAGTACATTTTTACCATCTAGCCTTAAGTAGCACATGCTTCCTTGTCCTACATTAAAAAAATAGAAAAAATTATCTAGGTATATTGTATAAATGTTAGTTATAACTATGGTTAATACAAAGGCAAAAACTATAACGCATTTTATAAATATATTTTGCGTTAAATATTTATTTTTAATCTTAACTTTTTTTCTAAAGTATTTGTCTAACAAAACAAATACAAAAATTATTATATAATATATTACCCATATAAAAATTGGCTGGGATGGTATGTCTACCTTAAGTGAAAGTAAAGCCAAGATATTAGATATTTTAATTATTATATATAACAAAGGAAATGTAAGTTTAAATAATATATTTGGTAAAATTGGTATAAAAAATGTACCTAAACCTAATGTACCCAAAAACACTACTAAAGTTACACACCAAGACAATAATAAGTTAGAAAGCACAGATAAAATTGCTAAAGAATTAAAATATATTATTTGAATAGGCAAAGATAGTATCTGGGCAGATAAGGTAATTGAAACTATCTCAATTGCACTTTTTGTAAATAAATCTAGCAGTCTTTTTATTCTATTCTTTTTGGCCCTAGTTTCTTTAACCTTAAAAATTTTTCTTAATAAAAAAGATATTTTTCTGCCAAATACAATTATACCAAGAGTTGCTGCATATGACATTTGAACAGATACATTAAATATGCAATATGGGTTGATTAAAACAATTAGATATAGCGAAATTAAAAGTTTTATCGTTCCTTTTATTTTCTTATTCAATATTGTGGCAAACACGCCAATACATGTAAAAATTGCAGCTCGCATCACAGAATAGCCAAAACCTACAACTACACTAAACAATATAACCAATAACATTTCAAATACTAATTTTATGTATTTATTTATTCTAAACTTTTTAAACACATACTCTAACATTCCAATTAGTATTGCAATATTCATGCCAGAAACTGATACCGCATGACTTAACCCTATATTTTTTAAATCTTCATAAATATTTTCATCTAGTCCTTCCTTATTGCCATAAACCATGGCACATAAAAGACTTGCGTACTTTATGGGAAGTGAGTTTTGCACTTTTAATGAAATTTTATCTCTAATTTTAATTTTTGAATTTCCTTTTTCAACCTCTTCCACTGTTTTTACATTTAATACGGCATATATTCCTAATGAATTTAAATACCTTTTGTAATTAAATTCACCTGGGTTGTTTAAAACTTCGGGAATCGTTATTTTACCTAAAACATACGCCTTATCTCCTGAATTTATGTTAAAGCTTTTATCATATATATTAACATTTACTTTATCTTTACAGTTATTTTCTTTGCAAATTTTTGCAATACAAGTTATTTTTTCTTCCGTAATACTCTTTACATCTACTATTTGTATCAAGTAATTCTTGTATTTTTTATCACTCGAATACTTAAACTCAAAATTTATATAACTAATTACTACTCTAATAATTAGTACAATTAACAACAATAAACATATGAATTTCTTATTAAATTTCAACTTATCACTTTCTTTTAGCTAATATAATATATTTAATACGGCCATGAGATTCTGACCGTATTAAATATTACCAATGAATTTGAATAACCCTGGCCTTCCACGGCCATTATTATTATATCAAGTGGTTTTTAACTTGTGTAAATTTTATACGTATTTTTTACTACATGTTCATTTTCCCCTACAGACTAATGAATACTATCCATTTACATTTTTCGACATTTAATTTTAAAATTTATATAACTTATGTTACATTTAAATACAAAGCTAGCATACCTCAACTAAGTTGTGTTTTATAAAATTGATTTTGTTTACATATTTTATCTCCTTGACTACTAAACTAATTAAATATATACTATATATGTATACTAGGAGGTATATTTATGATAGAAATACGTTGGCACGGCAGAGGCGGTCAAGGTGCAAAAACAGCATCTCTTCTTCTTGCAGATGTTGCCTTTAATACAGGAAAATGCATACAGGGTTTCCCTGAATATGGGCCTGAAAGAATGGGTGCTCCTATTACTGCATACAACAGAATAGATGACGCTCCTATACGTCTTCACTCAAATATATATGAGCCAGATTATGTAGTTGTTGTAGATGATACTCTTATTGGTGCGGTTGATGTTACATCTGGTCTAAAAAAAGATGGTGCACTTCTTGTAAACACAGAACTCACACCAGGTGAAATTCGTAAAAAGCTTAACAATTACAAAGGTAGACTTTATACTGTGGATGCTACAAAAATTTCAATTGAAGCTTTAGGTGCAAACTTTCCAAACACACCTATGCTTTCAGCTATAATTAAAATCACAGGAATAATGTCAAAAGAAGAGCTTGAAAAAAACATGCTAGACTCATTTAAGCACAAATTTGCCAAAAAGCCTGAAGTTATTGAGCCAAATATGCAAGCTTTAATTCGTGCATATAACGAGGTCTTGGAGGGTTAATATGAAAGAAAATAACATATCTATTGCTGGAATTATAACAGAGGATGGCAACTCTGAAAAATTTAATACAGGTGCATGGAAAGCAAAAAGGCCGATACACTTCAAAGAAAAGTGTAAAAATTGCATGCTATGTGTACCTGCTTGTCCAGATAACGCAATTGTACATAATGACGAAAATATAATGTGCGGTTTTGATTACTCTAAATGTAAAGGTTGCGGCGTATGTGCTGCAGTTTGTCCATTTAAAGCAATCGAAATGGACAAAGATAATACAGAAAGTGAGGTGTAGTGTGTCGTGCGTGAAAGATTAAGTGGAAATGAAGCTGTAGCTGTTGCAATGAGGCAAATAAACCCTGATGTTGTACCAGTTTATCCAATTACTCCATCTACTGAAATACCTCAATATTTCTCAAGTTTTGTTGCAAACGGCTCAGTAGATACTGAATTTATCCCAGTAGAAAGTGAACATAGTGCTATGTCTGCTGCAATAGGTGCTTCTGCTGCAGGGGCGAGGGTTATGAGTGCTACTTCATCACAAGGGTTAGCTCTTATGTACGAAATGCTAAATATAGCAAGTGGTATGAGATTACCAATAGTTCTAACTTGCGTTAACAGAGCAATTTCAGCTCCAATAAACATACATAATGACCATTCTGATTCAATGGGTGTAAGGGATTGTGGTTTTATTCAATTATATGGTGAAAATAACCAAGAGGCTTATGACAACACTATCATGGCTGTACGTATTGCAGAAGAAGTAGGGCTTCCTGTAATGAACTGTTATGACGGCTTTATAACATCACACTCTGTAGAAAATATAGAACTATTAGATGATGATGTAGTGAAAAAATTTGTTGGAAATTACACTCCTAAACATTACCTTTTAAATGATAATGAGCATGTATCTATGGGACCTTTAGACCTCCAAAACTATTATTTTGAACATAGAAAGCAAATTGCTGATGCTATGATTCAAGCAAAAGATGTAATACAAAAAGTGGCAGTTGAATTTGAAAAAATATCCGGCAGACACTATGAGCTATTTGAAAAATATTGTCTTGATGATGCCGAAATTGCAATTGTTGTTTTAAATTCTACCGCAGGAACTGCTAAAGTTGTTGTAGATAAGTTGCGCTCTGAAGGTGTAAAAGCAGGTTTACTTAAACCTCGTGCATTTATTCCATTTCCACATGAAGAATTTGCTAAGGCGGTAGGACATGTAAAAGCGGTAGCTGTTATGGATAAAGCAGATAGCTTAAACGGAATGTGCGGTCCTATGTATATGTCTGTTGCATCAGCACTTTTAAAACACAGAAAAGCTATACCTGTTTCAAACTATATTTATGGTTTGGGCGGAAGAGATGTCAAAGTACAAGATATTGAACTTATATTTAACAATTTAATATATGGAATTAAATCTGGCACAGGGCTATGTGACACAATATATTTAGGTGTAAGAAATGGAGGTAACACATATGGCGTATAACTTAAAAGATGTTGTAAAGAAAAAGACAAGACTTACAAGTGGGCATAGAATGTGTGCTGGTTGTGGTGCTCCCGTTATAGCTAGAATGGTGCTACGTGCCTTACATGATACAGATGAAGCTGTTGTAACTACAGCTACAGGTTGTATGGAAGTTTCAACTTGCATTTATCCATATACATCATGGAAAGACTGTTCATTTATTCACAGTGCCTTTGAAAATGCAGCTTCAACTTGTTCAGGCGTTGAGGCAGCATACAATGTATTGAAGAAAAAAGGTAAGATAAAAAAAGATTATAAATTTATTGCATTTGGTGGAGACGGTGGCACATACGATATAGGGTTTCAAAGCTTGTCTGGCGCAATGGAAAGAGGAAATGACATGGTATATGTATGCTACGATAACGGAGCTTACATGAACACAGGTACTCAACGTTCAAGTGCAACACCACATTTTGCAGATACAACGACAGCACCAGTAGGAAAAGTTTCTCAAGGTAAAAATCAACCAAGGAAAGACTTAACTGAAATAATGGTAAAACATAATATTCCTTATGTTGCCCAAACTGCAATGATTGGTAATTACAAAGACCTATATGAAAAATCTGAAAAGGCAATATATACAGATGGTCCTGCGTTTATAAACGCACTGTCTCCTTGCCCAAGAGGCTGGGGATATAGCCCTGAAAAACTAATTGAAATACAAAAACTTGCTGTAGATAGTTGCTTTTGGCCATTGTATGAAGTAATAAACGGAGTTTACCACATTACATACAAGCCAGCCAAAAAAATACCAGTAACAGAATTTTTAAAAGAGCAAAAACGTTTTAAACATCTATTTAAACCAGAAAATAGCGAATTACTTGAAGAAATACAACAAGAAGTAGATAAGAAATGGAGTTACTTGCTTGCTATGGAAGAGATTACAAATAAAGAAGCATAGAAATAATGTAAACCCAAATTATTAGACAAAAAATGTTAATAATTTGGGTTCATTTTAATTCTAGGTTATATCTTTACTGATTTTTAATATCTCTTTTAATAAATACAATAAATGCTATAAGTAGCATAATTACCATATATATTGCCATGACTAGTACGCCAAGCCCCAAGCTTAAACCGTATAGTTTTGCTTAAATTAAATGCATATTCTGAATTCAAATAATTAGATATATTTACATAAGGGACTGGCGTATACTTTAACCACGCAAATTTACTTGCTATTCTACTACCTGCCATAGCCATTGAAACATACATTTCACCAGCTATGTAACACGCAAACCAACCTCCCATTCCAAGTCCTACAGCTACTGCAGTTATTGGGAAAACAGTAGATATAGTAAACGCAAATACTATGAAAAACAATACTGGAATTGTATTTATTAATAAAATACCTATCGTATTTAATATAAATGAACTCTCTACTACTTTTCCATTCTGTACCGCTAAATCTGGAATTGCAAAATTAGTAAAGCCTCCTACTATACCAGCAGTTACAATATCTGTTACAAAATATATAGCCATTAAACATAACATAAATAGAAGTAATGCTATAAGTTTTGCTAAAAGTATTTTGTACCTTTTAACAGGGCGTGTAATTAAAAATCTAATTGTCCCCGTTGAAAACTCATGTGAAACTAAAGCTCCCGCTATTACTACACAAATTATTCCAAAGATATTTACAGAAAGTGTTCCATTTACAATAGTTCTTGCGTCTGAATCATCTAAAAATATACCTACTTGTGGCATATTGTTTTTTACCGAATACCAATTAACAGCAATTTTTTCTTCTGTATTTTTATTATCCAAATCTAGCTTTTCCAAATATGTTTTATAGTCTAATTTTCCATTTTGGTATTCATATGATTCATAATATTCTTTTTCAGTAAGTTTATTAGATTTACCTCGTGCTAGTGCGTCATAATAATTTATTGCCTCAAGCAAAACATTATATTTCCAATTATCTTTTTTACTAAGTATTGGGTTATTTATAAAATAATCATAAACTTCGATAGCACCATTCTTTGCCTCTATCTTGTTTTTTAATTCATCTATTTTTTCACTTATTTTAACTAACTCATTCCCTGTTTTGCTATCTTTATCCTTAATTAAAATATCTAATTCTTTTGTATAATCTTTCAAAATATTTTCAAATTCTTCTTTCTTATCTTTAGCATAAGATAAAAAATCATTATCTTTAAGTATTTTGTAGTTATTGTCTCTTGTCTTTTGTTGAACTGATACATACTCTGGTGCATCTACTGCAGAAAAATATATTTCGTCTGAATACATAAAACTCTGTATTTCATACAATGCATTCTCTATTTTCTCTGAAGTATATCCATCTCTTATAAGCTGTGTTCCAAATAAGTTCATTTCACATATGCTATATATATCAAATACTTCACGTCTCCAAGTAGTATTAAGGTCTCCACTTAGCATAGACTCTTTTTCTTCAAAAATCTTAAGTTCTTTTTCTAATATTTTTTTCACTAACACAGCTGTTTCATCGTTTCTACCTTTAATACTTTCTAAAAGATAACCACATTTTTCATTTATATATTTACCATCTACATATGCATACATTGTATTTCCATTGAACTTCATTGCAATGCAACTTATAACAGTTATTACAACCATACCAATTATAAATATATAAGTAGACTTTTTAGAAAATAATTTAATAAGTTCAGATTTTACAAGTTTAAGTGTCTTCATGCTATTTCACCTTACCTTTCTTTTCAGTAGTTTCAATATATAACTCTTCTAGTGATTTGCTAACTATGTTTACTATAAATACGTTTATATCATTTTCTACTAAATTCTTAGTAAGTCGTGCTACTTCTTTTTTAGTTGCGTGGACAATAAGCCTGTTTTCTTTATCTTTTTCACAATTTAATTTAAGTGTTTTGGCTAACTCAAATGCTTTTTCATCATTATCTGTTTCATACATGAATTCATATATTTCTGTTCCTGTTGCTTCATCTACAGACTCTACTTTAGCCTTTCTTAAATCTTTTATTTCAATTACTTTCCCCTTGTCTATAATGCAAACCTTGTCACACATAAGCTCCATTTCAGATAAAAGGTGACTAGATATAAATACCGCTGTTCCTTGCTTAGCAAGACTTCTTAAAATGTCTCTTAATTCCTTTATGCCTTTAGGATCAAGGCCATTTGTAGGTTCATCTAATATAAGTAGACGTGGCGTATGAACTAAAGCAAGTGCCAGACCTAAACGTTGTCTCATACCTAAAGAATACTTCTTTATAGGGTCATTTATTCTATCCTTAAGTCCTACTATTTCTACTATTTTTTGAATACTTTCATCTGTTACATTAGGGTATAGGGTTGAAAATACTTTTAAATTTGTTATTCCTTTAAGTTCCCCATACATTTCTGGGTTTTCAATAATTCCGCCAAATACTTCAGCTGCTTTTTCGTAATCTTTTTCAACATCGTGACCATCAACCAAAATTTGTCCTTTAGTTATTTTTAAAAGCCCCATTATCATCTTAATTATAGTAGTTTTTCCGCTACCGTTAGGCCCTAAAAAACCATAAACCTCACCAGGTTCTACTGAAAATGACATATCATCTATTATAGTTTTTTTCCCAAACTTTTTAGTGACATGTTTTATCTCTAATATACTCAAAATTTTCCCTCCAATATATGCATAAGTATATAACGTATTATGCTGTTGTGTCAATTTAAATTACATATTTAACAATATTCTAATAAAATTTTCGTAACTACTTTAATATGTATAAATTAAATGATATAATGCTCTTGGGAGTTGGTATATATGGAAAGAAAAATTAAAGTAGTACAATACGGTTGCGGCAAAATGTCTAAATACACAATGCGTTATGTTTATGAACATGGCGGTGAAATTGTTGGAGCAGTGGATATAAACCCTGCTGTAATAGGAAAAGATATTGGAGACATTATAGGTGGTGACAAAAAGAATGTTTATGTAACAGATATTAAAGATGCTAAAGAAATGCTAATAGATACAAAAGCAGATATTTGTATAATAACTACAATGAGTGTAATGCCTGATGTAAAAGATGCATTTTTCTTATGTGCAGAGCTTGGAATAAATGCAATTAGTACTTGTGAAGAAGCATTTTTCCCTTGGAATTCAAGTCCTGCAATAACTAAAGAACTTGACGAACTTGCAAAGAGAAATAATTGTACATTATGTGGAAGTGGCTACCAAGATGTTTTCTGGGGTAATTTAATATGCACACTAGCTGGTTCTTCAAATAAAATAACTAAAATAAAAGGAAGTTCTAGTTATAACGTAGAAGATTATGGTATAGCTCTTGCTAAAGCTCATGGTGCTGGTTTAAGTCTTGTAGAATTTAATGATGAAATTGCAGCAGCAGATGCTATGTCAGAAGAAGAAAGAACAAAACTTATAGAAGAAGGAAATTTTGCACCTTCATACATGTGGACAGCTAATGGTTGGCTTGCAGATAAACTTGGGCTTACAGTAGTATCTCAAACTCAAAAATGCGTACCACAAATAGCTGAAGAAGATATTCACTCTACAACACTTAATATGGATATAAAACGCGGAATGGCTACAGGAATGTCTGCAGTAGTAACAACAACTACTAAAGAAGGAATCACAATAGAAAGTGAATGTATTGGTAAAGTATATTCTCCAAAAGACTTCGATAAGAATGAATGGACACTTTGTGGAGAACCTGATACAACAGTTGTAATTTCTCGTCCTGCTACAGTAGAACTTACTTGTGCTACTATTGTAAATAGAATACCTGATGTAATTTCTGCAAGACCAGGATTCATTACAACATCAAACTTTGAAAATGCAAAATACATGACACGTCCTATGGGCGAATATGTAAAGTGGATTATATAACACATTACCCTCACATCTAAAAACAATGTGAGGGTTTAAATTGTCTTTTTTATTTTAAAATATGTTCAATACATTTTCTTATAAACCATTTTGTTCTGCACCATAAACTGCTTGCTCGTGGGTAAATCCTTCATATTCTAATTGTTTAATCAATCCATTTTTTGAGAATGAAGAAAAACTTAAATATGATTTAGCAGACTTTACTGCTTGCTCATTCCAATCAGCACCACAATTATCTACAGCATACACTGCATCTTCATGTGAATATTCTTCATATTCTAATTGCTTAATTAGACCATTATATGAGAAAGCGGAAAAACTTAAATATGATTTAGCGGATTTTAAAGCATTTTTTTGACTAATAGTTGGTTTCTTACCTAAAGAATATACAATGTTTATACTGTCTCCCTCATATATTGTTGTGTTTGCACTAACGCTTTGACTAACAAATGAACCTTTGGCAACTGTATCAGAGTATTCATCAGTTATTTTACAATTTACCTTCTTTTCCTTGCACCAACTATCAATAGAAGTTCTATCCATAGAACTAAAATCAGCAACTATTACTTCAATCTTTTTATTTGTCTCATATTTAGTTGTACTTCCAGAATTATCATCAGTTTCACTACCACTTGAAGCCATAATAATTATAAATAAAATTGCAAATACGACAGTTAATATTATCTTTGTATTCTTTTTCATTTCAGGATGAAATTTCCACATAAAGAATATTCCAACAGGTGCAAAGAAAATTAACATTACCCACATAAACCAAGTTTGTTCATAGAATTTAGATTTAGCAACATTATTTACTTCTTTATTATCAGTCTTGTTTTCTTGTTTATCTTTTATATTTTGTAATTGTCTACCACATTTATGACAAACAATGCTTTCTTTATCTATTTGTTCTCCACAAAATTTACAAAATTTTTTATCTTCCATCTTTTACCTCCTAAACGTAATATGGATTTGATTTGCATAGTATTACTATAAGATCTATAAACCATCCTATACCAAATAATCCTAAAGTGAATATATACAATATTCCCAATCCAGCTTTTCCCTCATAAAATTTGTGAGCACCAAATACACCTAAGAAAAAGCATAATAAGAATGAAATCCATTTATCACACTCTTTAGCACCTGGAACTATGGGAGCATTAATTTGATTACTATTATTGATAACAACTTGAGGATTACTATTGCTTTTATCAGTTTTTAATTCTTCTAATTGTCTTCCACACTTTGGACACATAACAGCATCAATATGAACTTCATTTCCACAAAACTCGCAAAACTTACTTTCACTAGCCATACTTTCTACCTCCTTTCACTACACCAAACCAAAATTATCAAAATTTGTTCCATACTTCCATCTCTTTCACATTCAAATTTTCATCCATAAAATTTCACCCTTTCTGAGATTCAAGTATAATGTACTCACCTCGTTATCAGTATAGCATACAATTTCATTTTTGTACACATTTTGTACACTGAAAAAATTACATTTTTCTGCGTATAATACTTTTAGGTGATAAATTATGAAATTAAAGATAGTTCCGAATAAAAAAAGCAAAGACACAATCACACGAACAATTCGCATTAGTGGCGAAACATATGATAAAATAAATTTACTAGCGGACAAAAATGATTTATCATTTAATGCAGTAATTAACCAGATAATTGAATATGGTCTAAAAAATTTGGATTAAAATTTACCTCACAGAAATATATACCTGTGAGGTTTTTTGTTATTTTAATATCATTTCATCATGAAGTCTAGCTGCAAAACTTTCAGCTACTTCGCTTTTTACCAATATATTTATAGATAGTTCGTTACAAGATACCATAAATATTTTTACATTCATATCTTTGGCAATTTCATAAATTTTACTCATATAACTTACATCTGAATACATGCCATCTCCTACAATAGATATTTTTGTTAAGTCTCTTTCAAAAGTTATTAACTTTGGGCCGTATTCTTCTAAATTATCATTTGACATTTCTGTTCCTCCTCTGCTGTTTACAGCATGTTTTACCACAATAGGCAATTTATATTTTCTTGCAACACTTACTGACCTATTATGCAATACTTTTGCTCCACAAGTTGCAGCTTCTAACATCTCATCATAAGATATATTTTTAATAAGCGTAGCACTTTCTATTACATTAGGGTCGGCAGAATATACTCCGTCAACGTCAGTATATATTTCACACCTAGCTGCTTTAAGACCAACTGCAATTGCTACTGCAGATAAGTCGCTTCCGCCTCTTCCAAGTGTCGTTATGCATCCAAATCTATCTACTCCCTGAAAACCTGCTACAACTACAACTTTGTTTTCATCCAACAATTTAGTTATATTTTGGGCCATAACAGCTTTTACCTGTGCATGAGAAAAGTTTGAAGTAGTTATTATGCCAGCTTGCTCACCGCTAAGTCCTTCTGCATCAATACCACTTTCTTTTAATAGCATTGTAAGTAATGCAACTGTTTGCAATTCCCCCGTTGAAAGTAATAAGTCCATTTCTTTTGGATAAGTACTCTCCACATACTCTTTAGCTTTCTTAATTAACCCATCAGTGGTTTTTCCTTGTGCTGAAACCACTACAACAACAGCATTTTCCTTATCTTTCTCAGCTTTAATATTTTCAACTATTTTTAAAAGTTTCTCCTTATTTGCTACAGAAGTCCCACCGTATTTTTGCACAATAATCTCCATAACATATTCCTCCATTTACAGTATATTATGACTTATTCTTATTTTCTGTTACTTTAGTTTAAACTTTAAGGTTATATTTTAGGAGCTATCAAACTTAAAGCTACTTTTTTCTTATCTAACTTAATTTCATCAACATAGCAATCTACTATATCGCCAATATTAACTACCTCTAATGGATGCTTTATGTACTTATCTGTAAGTTTAGAAATATGCACAAGTCCATCAGATTTTAGCCCTATATCTATAAATGCGCCAAAGTCTACTACGTTTCTTACAGTTCCTTGCAATTTCATTCCAACTTTCAAATCTTCTAGCTTTAAGATATCGCTCTTAAGAAGAGGTTTATCGAAATCATCTCTAGGGTCTCTTGTAGGGCAAATTAAAGTCTTTATTATATCTTCTACAGTAAATTTATCGCTTGAAAGTTCTAAAGCTAAATTTTGGCTATCTACGGCGTTTAAAGCATCAATTAATTTAGGTGTACCTATATCTAATACACTAAAGCCTAACTTTTCTAAAAGTTTTAATGTTAAGTCATAACTTTCAGGGTGTATTCCAGTTCTATCTAATACATTATCTCCTTGTTCCACACGCATGAAACCAATGGCTTGCTCATATGTTTTAGCTGTTAAAACTTTAGATTTTTTAAGTTCATTTCTTGAAACAAACTTTCCATGTTCGTCCCTATATTTTAAAAGCTTATCTATACTACTTTTTGTCATTCCAGAAACATATTTTAAAAGCTCACGACTTGCTGTATTTAAGTTTACTCCGACCAAGTTTACTGCTTTACTTACAACAAAGTCTAGTGACTCATCCAAACGTTTTTCAGGTACATCATGTTGGTATTGGCCCACACCTATACTTTTAGAATCTATTTTTACTAATTCTGCTAATGGGTCCTGAAGCCTTTTTGCTATACTTATTGCACTACGTTCTTCTACATGAAGATCAGGATACTCTGCTATTGCAAGTTTTGATGCCGAATACACACTAGCTCCTGCCTCACTTACTATTATATATTGAACAGGTCTTGAGGCTTCTTTTATGCAATCTGCAATAAATGCTTCACTTTCTCTTGAAGCTGTTCCATTTCCAATTGCAATTATATCTATGTTATATTCATCAATTAATTTTAGTACCTGTGCTTTACTTTTTTCATATTCTTTCCTTGGTTCATGTGGATAAATTACAGAAATGTTCAAACACTTTCCAGTTTTATCTACTACAGCAAGTTTACAACCAGTTCTATATGCTGGATCTAATCCCAATACCATCTTATCTTTCATAGGCGGTTGAAGTAATAACTTCTCAAGATTTTTTGCAAATACATCTATTGCAGACTCATTTGCTTTTTCAGTAAGTTCTGCTCTAATTTCACGTTCAATACTTGGCGCTATTAGCCTTTTGTAACTATCTCTTATAGCATCTTTTACTATATCTATTACAAAAGATTTAGATTTTCCTATAACTTTTTCATCTAAATAACTAAATACTTTTTCTTCATCTACAATAATTGATACAGAAAGTATTCCTTCTTTTTCTCCTCTGTTTAGTGCTAGTATTCTATGTGGTTTTGCATACTTTACAGGTTCAACATACTCATAATACATTTCATAAACTTTATCTTCATCCTCTGCTTTAGCTTTCTTTTTAGAGGCAAGTTTTCCATTTAAATATGTGTATTTTCTAATATATCCTCTAAACTTTGCATTATCTGAAATATCTTCTGCGATAATATACTTTGCACCATTTATTGCACAAGATGTATCCTTTACTTTATCTGTAATGTATTCCTTAGCAAGTTCTGTAACACTCCCTGACATAGGAAATTTCATTATTTTATCTGCTAGTGGTTTAAGGCCTAAAGCAATAGCCTCTGTTGCCTTAGTTTTTTTCTTTTCTTTATATGGTCTATACAAATCTTCAACATCAACTAATTTTTCTGCTGCCATAATCTTTTCTTTAAGATCATCAGTAAGCATGTCTTTTTCAGCTATTAGTCTTATAACATCTTCTTTTCTTTTTAATAAATTTACTTGATACTCATAAACCTCATTTATTTTTCTTATTTGCTCTTCGTCTAATGCCCCTGTTGCTTCTTTTCTATATCTTGATATAAACGGAATTGTATTCCCATCCTCTAACAGCTTTAAAGCGCTCTCAACTTGAGAGCACTTTACACCTAGTTCATTTGCAATATTTTTAATTATTTCTTTATTCATAATTCTACCTATCTTTCTTGCATTTTTTTCTTTTTCAAACGTATATCATCACCATAAAACTTACAAATAATATAATTACCAATAAGTCTAGACATCACTCTAGCATCATATTGTTCTGCAAGTTCTGGCAAAACAAGATTTGTTGATATAACTGTTTTTTTATTTTTCAAAAGCCTTGTATTTATTATATTAAATAACTCCGTGAACTTCATAGAGTTCAAAGTTTCTGTTCCTAAATCATCTATTATTAACAAGTCCACATCAAATATTTGCTCGTACTTATCTTTCAAACTTTCTTCTTTACTTCCACGAATTTTACTGTCTAACATCATATCCATAAGAATTGGTGCAGTTTGATACAAGACAGAGTAGCCATTTTGTATTACTCGTGCTGCGATAGCGTTACTCATAAATGTTTTACCAGTTCCAGTATTCCCTATAAGCAGCAAACTTTTTTGTTCAGGATTTGTTATGTTGTTTGAAAAATCTATTGCAATCTTTTTAATATTTAATATATTTTCTAGTGGCGATTTATCTGAGCCATATTTTTCTTTGTTTGGAGTATTTGAAAAATAACAAGTATCAAAAGTGTTAAAATTTTCTTCTTTAAGCTTCAACATATTACTCTGTTTATACGTTATATTAACTAGCTTTTGTACCATACAACTACATTTTTTTGCCACGCCATTTTCTTCTATATACCCAGTATCTCCACATTTTTTACATTCAAAATTAGGTTTTAAATAATCTTTTGGCATACCGTGATTTACCAAAAACTTTTCCATCGAACTTTTCAATTCGTTAATTTTAGTTTCCAAATTATCCGTTATAACTTGTCTATCTATACCACTTTTCATGATAACAGCTTTAGCTTGCCTAATTGCATAATTATTAAGTTCATCTTCAAGTGCTGCATATTCTGGATACAATTCTATTAAATCTTTTTTTCTTTTGTCTGATTCTGCTATTGCTTTTGTTCTCTTTTTTTCATATTCTCTTTCGATTTCACCATATACAGAATTGTACATCTTTTTTCTCCCCTAATTTCTTATGCAATTATATATGAGAAATGGCAAAAATTCAATATCTTTTAAAAATTTTAAGGACATGCCATGAACACTATTTATATTAGCATATTAAACAATGCATAAATGCATAAAAAAGCCAGCAATATATATAAACACATATTGCTGACTCTAATACATAATTTAAAGATTATCATAAAAATCATTTAAGTCTATATCTTTCTTTTGCTCATACTCTTTCTTTTTTACAACTGGTCTATTAACAGCAGTGCTTTTCTGTGCTACTACATTTGCACTTGGTGTTTCACTAGACATTATTTCTTCTAGATTTTTATACCCTTTTGCATTCCAGTTCTTAAGAATGCCATCTATGTAACCAATAGATGGTGTACCTTTTGCAATAGTCTTTTTTATTGCATAGTCTATCTCATCAAAGCTATATTTATACTTTTGTATCCAATTTAATATATACGCCTCTTCATATTCAGTAAACGAACGATTAAGTCTTAATCTAGATTTTATTTTAGATTTAATCTTGCTATATTCTTCTTGTGCTGTTAAAAAGTCTTCTAATTGCTCAAATGTTTTAACACCGCCCTTATACCAGTTTTCTGCTACTTTAAATACATAGTTTTTCTTCAAAGCTTTTCTCTCTGAACACTCATGGAATAGTGCAATCATTACATCTTCATCAAAACCATACTTCTCAAATAAAGTGCTAATATCTACATACCAGCTAAGAGCCATAATTCCTTGGAAAAAGCTCTCGTTAATTGCTGTTGCTGCTGCCATTCTTTTTTGTTCTGTTATGCTTTTAGCAGCTTTAACTGGCTTTAATTTTGGAATGTATGTTTTATTAATTTCAATTTCTTTTACATCTAGCAATTCATATCCATCTGGAGTCTTAAGTATTAGTTCTTCGTCTTCTAGGGTATTAAATGCATTTTCTATATCATATGTTTTAACTGAAAGTTTTTTTGCAATATCTGAGATATCAAAAGAAAGGTTATTATCTACTAAAAATTTTATGTATAAATATAGCTTTAAGCTAACCTCATCTAGCCCAAACATTGTATTGGTCACAAATATACCAGGAACAGATATATCCATGAGTTCTCTATTTTTCCTCTCAGTAAATTTCATATTATATTCCCCTTTTCATTTATGAAATTATACCAAATAGGATTATGAAGTGCAACAGTAAAAATTTGTTCGCCACTACATATAGTTTATAACTACATAAAGTTATCTTTGGATGTAACTAAATCTAGTGTATCTTTTTTATTTGGAATATGCACATATTTTTTAGGCCTTAAAACATATTTTACAATTGTAATTAACATATCTATAACACTTTCTTCATTAGAATACATAACAGTTAATATAATCATAGGAATACTAAATATAACTAGTACGTAAAGCCTAACTAACATTTTAATATTTAAAATACCAGTAATAAAATAAATTACATACATATATACAAGTAAAACTATTAGTGATTTATAGTCTATAATTCCTAGCCATCTGGTATTTCTGTTAAAATTTTGAAACACTTTAGTTTTTAATTCTTCTTTGTCCATTACTGTTTCCCCTCAAGTGACATATGAGATACTATCCCTTTTACAAAATCATTTATTTTATACAAACTATATATACTTCCTACAAGTACAACCTTAAACATTACATTGTCTGTATCTTTAATAGATAATGGTATTATCATAAAAACAAGAGCAATATTTTGTATTGTAATATTAGCAATAAATGCTTTAAACCATCTAGAAAATATTCCATATGTGTTTTTGTCTATAGCTAGCATAAATGAAATTGGAGCAACTATTATTAAAAATATAGTCATAAAATATCTAATACAAAACGTAAATAACAAAGTAGTTGCTCCAAAACCAACCATACCAGTTATAGCTCCATCAAGCGATAAGAAATTTTCGTCTGGTTTCATGTTAGAAATTATATTTTTTAAAGTATCAAAGTTTATTTTACTTCCAACTATATCATGCCCTATACTTTGTATTACATCACTAATCATGGAGTTAATATCTAACAGCGTTTCACATATATACCAAGAATACACACTAAGTATGGAACACGCAATAAGTCTTAACATAAATTGCATTATATCAGTATTACTTTCACCTTTATACATGCCCATCATTTTTCTTAAACCGAAACAAATTCCAGCAATAGTTGCAAAACATACGGCAAGTAAAATAATACTGTTTGAATCTGATGTTATGGATAATCTTTTTAATGGTTCAGCCTTTAATATGTCTTTTTGAATTATTAGTAAGTTATCTAACGCAACAAATACTTCTTTTTCAATAGCCGAATACAAATTTTGAGCCAGTGTGTTTATAACAGAAATAATATCTCCCATTTTTACACCAAATTATCTACAAATTTTAGTATTACGTCTATTAGTAAAATAATGGCATATCCTAAAATTGCATTTACTATTATCCTTTTACCTAAAATTAGTTTTTGTTCATCACCAAAACTAAATTTTCTTACCATTACCCCACTTGCAATAGCAACACCTGCTGCAGCTGGAGCAAGTTTTTCAAAATATGATAATATTTTCTTTAATGCTGTATTAAGCTTTGTGACTAAAGTGGGAGTAGATGCAGCCTCTAGGCTAGGCACAGACACCACTATTACACATATTAAAAATATTGCTACTAATTTAATCCTCTTTTTCCACATTATCCTCTTTCCCCCATATTCTAAATTTAACCTTAATTGGTTTTATCTCATCTTCTGTATTTTGAATAAAAGCTAAAGCTTCATGTGTCTTTAACTCTCTTGTAAAAAAATTTTCATCATATTCATTTTCTTTAGTCAAAGTATAATTTATTGAGTTAGATAAACTAGATTTTCTATTTTTAAAACCACTCCCAAATAGTCTTTTGGTACTTTCTTGTGCATTTTCTGTAACACTTAAATTTTCCCTTTTTACCACTGTTTTTCCTAGTTGTTTTACCACTTCTGCATTCGTAAAGTTATCATCATTTCTAAACCATATTTTGTTTACAAAGTTTTGCAAAATTACAGAGGTAGCTCTATCATCCCTTAATGCACTTTTTATTGAAGTATAGCTTTGAGTTGAAATGATATTTATACACTTGGCTTCTCTTGCCAAAGACAAAAAGTCGCTATCGTCTTTGTTAACAAATTCTTGATACTCATCAGCAATAAAAAAGGTAGGATATTTTTTAGGATCTTTTAATGTAGATAAAATATACTTTTGAAAAGATAATTTTAAAAATACAGATAAAATCTTACATAGTGCTTTGTTTTCGCCTATGTTTACACTAAGTATTACAATTTTATTATTTGAATTATAAAAATCTATTTTTTGTTTATTTTCATTTGGTGTGACAAATTCGTTATATACATCATAATCGGTAACAAGCGGAATTGTCAGGCGGGTAATTTCTGATGTTATAATACTAAACACTCTAGAGTCTAAATTTAAGTACTCTTCTTTTAAGAAAGAAATAGCATTTGACATTTCAAATCCCACCTTATTTTCTGGAGGGTTTTCTAAAAGTTTTTGTTTGCAATACTTAATTTTTTCTCCTAGATATTCTTTGGAAGTTACAAGTTTGTGTAATTCATACATATTACGGCTGTCATAATAATCTATTAAAATGATTAAATTTAAGAATACGTTTTCTACTTTATCTAGCCAATATGTATCACTGTTATTATTTGGACTTAACAGTTCTATCACATGCCTTAGTCTATTTGCCATTTCTTGAGGAGATATGTTTTTGTCTAGTAATTCAAAATAATAATTAGATTTTAAAGATATTACTTGTATATCTTCCTGTCTGCCCGCTTTTTTACACATCTTCTTTATGCAATCTGCAAAATTTCCTTTTGCATCTAATATTAAACCTCCTATATCTCTTTGTATTAAACTTTCTGTTAGATTGCAAACAGCTCCACTAGTCTTACCACTACCAATACTTCCTGTAATTAACATGTTTTGGTACAATACCCTCTGTTTTAAAAATACTGGTTTATCTTCTTTGAAAGCTCCTAAAAATATTAATTTATCTTCTGGTGAAATTGCACTAGAGATATCATATGCATCATTGTTTTTAATTCGTTTAATAACTTCAAATATTTTAGCTCTATTATTAAAACACATAATATACATGAACAGATACGAAGAAATATAATAAACAAACTTGAATATCGAATACTTACTACCAAATATAGCTGAAATATTAATACTTTTAGATAAAACTTGTATTTCTAAAAAATTCGAATTAAGTGTACTAGAAACAATTGAAAAGTTTAGTAGGAATAACAACGACACAACGGCAAGCAAAATAGCTGCCTCTTTTATAGATAAATTAAACTTAAATTTGTTGGAAGACTGTATGCTCTTAAGTTTACTACCCGAAGATGTTAAAAGAAATCTTGAATCAAAATAATTATATAGATAGATATAATCTGTTATTAAAAATAATATGAATGAAATTACTATATACCACGCCATGTAAATCACCTTGTTTAATAATGTTAACACCACTTAAATTATTTTGTCTATACTTTAAGAGATATATTGCAAATGTTGTCAAATTTCGACACAGGCCAAATTTAGAAACACAGTAAAATAGCCACTGTTACAAAAAATATAGATTATTATTAAAAATATTTAAGCAATAAAGTTACATGTATAAAAAAATACCTTATAGCCATTATGACTATAAGGTTTAATTTGGAGCTGAAGCTCGGACTTGAACCGAGGACCTGCTGATTACAAGTCAGCTGCTCTACCAACTGAGCTACTCCAGCATCACATGGTGACCCGTAGGAGAGTCGAACTCCTCACTCCGCCGTGAAAGGGCGATGTCTTAACCGATTGACCAACGGGCCTTGTGGTGAGCTATCCGCGATTCGAACGCGGGACAACTTGATTAAAAGTCAAGTGCTCTGCCAACTGAGCTAATAGCCCACAAACATGTGACTTTAATAGTTTACATTATTTTTTCATATTTGTCAAGAATTCATGTAAAAAATATGAAAATTTATGTAATTTTTTAAAGGTTCGCTAGTCAATCGATGATAAGCATATTCATATTAACACATTTAGTAGAATTTTGCAAATATTTTATGAAATTTTTTCATAAATTTTAAATACTACATTTGTCAAAACTTGTTCTAATATACTACTAGAAAAAATAAAAGCAAAAGCCGCAACTAACTTTGTTAATGTTTTAGTAACACAGTATAAATTGGTAGTGTCTTTTTTTGTATTAAATAATTCAAAATTAAATGCTAGCAATGTCGTAGAAATATATATGTATGTTGGAATATATATAATGTTTATTAATACTACCAACAATAGCGTAGCAACAATTCCCCACCAAAAACCGAATATAGCAAAAAGTATACAAGTGTATATTCCAATAGCAATACCCTTAAGCATTGTTGTAAAATATATGCACCATTTTCCAATAAGTGTTATGCTAAAAAATAATAACGCTAGTATTAATACTAAATTAATTTTTAAACTGTTAGTTATTACATTTGATTTAATGATTTTTTCACCAGCAGATAAATCAAATACATTTTTTACAGTATTTAAGAGATCATTTGTAGTATTGTCATTTACAATAAAATATATACCTATTCCGCAAACAAATCCTATTATTAAAAGCATAGCTACCGTACATATGTCATATTTATTTTCAAGAACAAATTGTTTAAACCATTTTTTAATCATGAAAATCACCTAAGACATACTATGCTTATTTACATATATTTATGAACCGCCAACTATTATTCCTTTTACTGCATCAGTTGCTAGTTTATCACATCTATTATTTAGTTCATCATTTGCGTGTCCTTTAACTTTAGCTAAAGTCACATTATGCCTTTCCATTTGGCGTTCTAATCTTTCCCATAAATCTTTATTTTTAACTGGTTCTTTTGAAGAGTTTTTCCAGCCATTTTTCTTCCAAGATTCTATCCAATGGTTATTGTATGCATTAACCAAATAGCTACTATCTGAATGTAAGGTAACGTCACATGGAAATTTCAAAGTTTCAAGTGCAACTATTGCTGCCATAAGCTCCATTCTGTTATTTGTTGTGTCATCCTCTCTTCCAGATAATTCAATAGTCTTTCCCTCACAAGATAAAACAATACCATAGCCACCAGGTCCAGGGTTACCACTGCACGCTCCATCTGTATATATAACTACGTTTTTCATTTTGTCCTCCTTGATTTATTAGCGCTTAAATGCTAATATAATAATAGCAGAGATGTAAACATATTGCAACTAAGAAAGGATTGTCGAAAAATGAAGATTTTAGGTATTATTGTTGAATATAACCCAATGCACAACGGACACATTTACCAAATTGAAAGAGCAAAAGACATAGTAAAACCAGATTATACCATAGTTATAATGTCTGGTAATTTCACTGAACAAGGTAATATTTCAATAACAAATAAATTAGATAAAGCCTCTCTTGCAGTGACATATGGTGTTGATCTGGTAATTGAACTTCCAACTATATATGCTACATCTAGCGCCGAATACTTTTCTAAAGGTGCAATTGGTATTTTAACAAGACTTAATTCTATTACTCACCTTGCATTTGGTGCAGAGTGTAAAGAATTATCTAAACTAATTAAAATAGCGGAAGTATTAAATAATGAAAATCTAAAAATAGCTACCCTTTGTAAAAATCACGAAAATAAAAAAATAAACTCGGCTAAAATTCAAGCAGAAGTTTTAGAAAATATATTTACAAAAGAAGAATTAGAAATACTAGAAAAACCAAATAATATTTTAGCCATTCAATATTTAAAATGTATTATGAATGAAAATAGCAGCATAACTCCAGTGTTGATACCACGAGTAGGAACTAATCATAATTCAACAATTACAAATAATAATTTTGCAAGTTCAACTTTAATTAGAAAACTTTTCGCAAATGAAGATTTAGATAATATAAAAGTGGTTGTTCCAGAGGCTGTATATAACAAGCTTAAATCAATAGATAGATTATATATCAATAGATATTGGCAGCTGCTAAAATACGAAATAATTAAGCTTACACCATCAAAATTAAAAGACATATATGAAATAGGCGAAGGACTAGAAAATAGAATTTACAACATGGCTCTAAATTCAGACTCATATGAAGAGTTTATAAAAAATATTTCTACTAAAAGATATACTCAAGGTAGGTTAAAGAGAATTTGCAACAATATTTTACTTGGTATAACTAAAGAAAAAAACAACTCACTAAAAAATGTGTATTATGCAAGAATTTTAAAGATATCTAAGGAAAGTAAAAAACTACTCACAATACTATCCGAAAATTCTTCAATACCGGTTATAACAAACGCTAAAAGCTCAAAAACCGAGGAACGTAACATAAACTCATCTATTGAATTGGACTGTCTTGCTACTAAAGTTCATAATTTAATATTTAATGAAAACATACCTGAGTTTCAAGATATAATAACAGACTAAGGAATAAAACTTCCCTAGTCTGCTTTTTATTTATTCTATGTTTCCTGCAATTGGTTCTAAATACATATTTCTTTCTACTTGCTTGTATACATCTCCCACATATTTTTCAAACCAACCTTTATCTGCTAAATATACTTTACCTGTATTTACATCATATACTCTTTCTTTACCTAAGTTTTCATCTTTTTCAATTTGAACAGATATTTCTTCTGATGTATCTCTATTTTTCCATGCCTCTTTGTATGAAGCAACAACATTTTGAATTTCAGCATTTAGGTCTATTACAGTTTCCTCGTCAGCATGTGATTTTACACTTTCTATATATTTATCACTAAATTTTATTGACCCTAGACATTCAAATAATATATCTTTCCAATTAATAAACTCAGTATACTCTGCTGTTACACCAATAGTATTGTATACAGCAAGAGGTAATTTTGTATCACTGCTATCCAAGTCAACAATAATAGTTGTAAACAATCCCTCAGCTTTATCTTTACCAGTATCGTTTGTATACTCAGCTTTTACTATTCCTTCTGTAACTTTTGTTCCCAATGATTTCTTTAAATCTGAGCCCAATTCAAATTGCTCTTTTACTTTAAAATTAAATAAAAATGGGAAGTTAAAATTAGCATATCCTTGTATATTTGTTTTAGCATATCCTACTATAGTAGTCCAAGTCTTAAACAAATTTTCTACGGTTCCTGGATTTAGTATTGGTAATTTTTCAAAACCAGTACTAGATATTCCAGAATAAACTTGGTAGTACTGTTTTGCTTCCTTATTCTTTAAAAAACCTCCTAAAGAATAATAATAGAATATTTGGTATCTTTCATCATCAGGGTTATACACTCTTATTCCATAGTTTTTACCTTGAACAACCTCTACTTGCCAACCTTCAGGCACTTTCATAGAAAAGTCTCCATTGTTATACTGTATAAGTTTGGTATCATCAACTTTGGTTGATGTTATTTTAACAACTGTATCTATAGGTTCTGGTGTAGGTTCTGGCTCTTTTTTATCATCTTTCATGTTAAACGCTACAATCAAAACAACAGATAAAATAATAATTATTATTGATATTATTACAATTACACTTTTTTTCCTTAATTCAAACTTCATTATCATTCACCCCTAGCATATTTATTATACCACAAAAAATAAATAATTAAAGATTAGAAATATTAAAATTAACAACTAAACATAACATAAAAATAACAGCTAGGAAAAACCTAACTGTTACAATTTTTTGAAATATTAAACTAATTCAACAACTGCGCCCGCATCAGATAAAGTTGCTTTAATCTTTTCAGCTTCGTCTTTAGAAACGTTTTCTTTAACGTTCTTTGGAGCTGCGTCAACTAAATCTTTAGCTTCTTTTAGTCCTAGACCAGTTACTTCTTTAACTGCTTTAACTACTTGAATTTTGTTAGCTCCTGCTTCTTTAAGAACTACTGTAAATTCAGTTTTTTCTTCAGCAGCTGCTCCTGCTGCTGCTCCACCTGCTACTACAACTGCTGCTGCAGCGGCACTTACTCCGAACTTTTCTTCAATTGCTTTAACTAAATCAGCAAGTTCAATAACTGATAGTTTTTCGATTTCAGCAATAATGCTTTCAATTTTTTCCATTTTAAAATCCTCCTTAAAATTTATGTTAGTCTTTAGACACTAACTTGTTCCTCATTTTTCTTAGCTACTTGATCAAGTACTACTGCTAGGTTACGGATATTTCCGATAAGAGCAGAAGCAAGTGATGTAAGTAATGCTTCTTTTGATGGTAATTTAGCAAGCTTTGTAAGTTCAGCTTCCTCTATTACTTTTCCGTCCATTATTCCACCTTTAAATTTGTAGAAATCATGGTCTTTAGCAAAATCATAAGCGATTTTAGGTCCTACTGTATATTCTTCTGAACCTGTAACAATAACTGTTGGTCCTTCTAACATACTGTCTAGTCCTTCAATTCCAGCTTCTTTTGCTGCAAGTTTAATTATTGAGTTTTTAACAACTGCACAATAATGTCCAGATTCTCTTAATGCTTTTCTTAATTTCATATCTTCGTCAACTGTAATTCCTTTATAATCAACAAAGAAAGTAATTTTAGCATCTTTTATCTTTTCGCTCAATTCTTTAACTTGTTTTTGTTTTTGTTCTAAAACCTTTGCGCTTGGCATCTTTTGCCACACCTCCTTATGTTTAATATTCAAAAAAATACTGTTACCACAAGGCAACAGTATCATATATAACAATTGAATTTCTTCAATAAAATACACGATTCTCATTACCTCGGTAGGATTTACTTTGCACCTACTGTCTTGGGTAAACTAAATATTACGTTAATTATTGTAACACATAAAATACTAAAATGCAATAGTTAATTCACATTTTTTTATTGCAACTATACAATTTAAACTTTCGACATGCTTAATGTCATTAACAATATCTTTTATAGCACTATTATTATAGTCATTTTGTTACCATATATTACATCAAATAAGCTAACTTCTTTGAACACCTCTCTCATAAAAAAACTCCTTTGCTGTTCGAGGTTCATCCCTCGAACTTGCTAAGGAGCTTGCTTATGCTCGCAAAAATTTCTACTTTGTACCAATTTTTGCTTTCTAATTTAATTCTTAAATTCTCTCGTTTCCCTTTTCCTACTCAATTCCAAGTACTGGGAAATTCAGTTCACAGTCTTTCACTATTGAATATAAAGTGTGACGCGGAACCCTACGCTTCCGTATGCACCCGCCGGACCGTTGCTGAAACGATAGCTCGCAGGATTGTAGGACCCACTGCGATTATAGTTGCCCCCACGGTTAACACGCTCGTTAGAAGAGAGGGACTCCATTGTCCATTCATCAACATTACCCGCTAAATCATATATGTTTTTTGACTTCCATGCTTCATTTCTTCCTGTTGTATAATTCATATTTGAAAAACCCCTATTGGTTGCCACATC
>USES01000012.1 GCA_900553785.1 uncultured Clostridium sp. | reverse complement strand
TAGTTATAGAAGATAAAGAAGGAAATCAATTTGTATGGATTCCAGTAGAATATACAGCGACAGGAACAAAAGATACAAATGGTTTAGATACAGGATTTACATCTGTGTTTAAAAGAGGATCTGCAGAGGAAACTTCAAGTGGTTCTGGTATATATAAAATGACAGGAACAGTTGACTCAGACTACACGGAACCGTATGCGGGTGGATATGCAACAGAGGAACAAGAATACTATGCAATGATGCAGTCAGTGCAAAAGTATAACGGCTTTTATATAGCTCGCTTTGAAGCGGGAGATGGTGAGGCAACGACTGAAAGAACAAGTGTCACAGTGGCTCATAAGGTAGTCAGTAAAAAAGGAGCATATGTGTATAATTATGTGCCATGGGGAGCTGCTACGAATGATACATCAGCTCAGACAAAAGATGGTGTATCAAATGTCGAGGGAGTAGTTGAGTTGTCTAAAAACATGTATAAAAATAGCAGTTCTGTAGTGTCTACATTATGTTATGGAATACAATGGGATACGATAATGAATTTTGTATCAGATGAAACTCATAATATTACTAATTCACAATCGTGGGGCAATTATGGTACATTTGCAGGTAGTGCTGATATGAATTATATGACTGGTAGTAATGAGGCGTGGAAAGCTAAGAATATATATGATTTAGCAGGAAATGTGGGAGAATGGACGATGGAAGCGTCTTCGATGGTATATCGTAATAATCGTGGGGGTAGCTTTAAAGATGTTGGAATTGAAAGTGGCCAAGCTACATCCAATCGTAGCTTAAGTGGAAGTGCGACTAATGCAGAAAATGGACTTGGTTTCCGTCCAGCACTTTATATAAAATAACAAAAATTAAGTAATAGAATTGAGTAAAACTTTCAGGCAAAATAGGAAGTTTACTCAATTTTTTTGTATATGGTAAAAGTAATGTTACATGTAAACAATTATAATATAAAAATATTTTAATAATCTTTTTTTAGTATTGAAATAATTAGAATATATGGTATATTATTACTTATCAAAGATAGGTGATAAATTTGGATATATTGAATAAAAAATGGTTTAAAATTTTACTTAAAATAACAATTGTTGTTGTATTGCTTGTAGTTGTTTGCTTAGTGTGGAAAAAAATTGTAACTAAAGATTCTAGTATTCCGGATAATATAAGATTTAGCAAAGATTACACACAGGTTTCAGAAGACAACATATATAAATATGCAAGTAAGAAAGAAGTGTTAAGTGCATTTGATTCTGAAAAAGCAGTTGTATTCTTTGGTTTCCCTGAGTGCAAATGGTGTCAAGCATATGTAAAACTTTTAAATGATATAGCAAAAGAATATGGTGTTAATGAAATCTTATATTACAACATAAAATATGATAGAAGTAAAAATACTAAATTTTATAAACAGGTACAGGAATTAACAAAAGATTATTTGCAAGAAGATGAAGAAGGTATTCCTAGAATGTATGTACCCGATGTGTATTTTATAAAGGATGGGAAAATAATAGGTCACAATAATGACACAAGTATGATTTCTAAAATGGAATTAGAAGAATATTATACTAAGGAAAATACAGAAATATTAGAAAACAAGTTAAGTAATTTATTTAAAGAAATATCTAACTGTGATGATGAAAAAGGTTGTTAATTTAAGGCATAAAACTAGTCTCCTCTGAATATATATTTTATATATACAGAGGAGGTTTCTTTATATGGAGGAAAAAAAATTAAAAAATCATAATATTATAATGGAGAATAGGGAAAAAGCCAATATTACTGGAGTGTTAGATATACATAGCTTTGATGATGAATTGATACTAGCCGAAACTGAGGATGGTATTCTAACTATAAAGGGAAATGATTTAAAAATGAATAAATTGAATTTAGACAATAACGAACTTATAGTTGAGGGCAAAATAGTAGCTCTTATATATAGTGATAATGTTCAAGAGAAAAAAGGTGGAATGTTTGGAAAAATATTTAAATAGAAGGTAGATTATGGAGTTGCATCAAGAAACAATTTCATTTTTAACATTCATTTTAGTAGGTGTGATTTATGGTATAATTTTTGATTTTTTTAGGGCACTTAGAAAAGTAAAAAAGCCGAAAGATTTTGTAGTGTCTATACAAGACATATTGTATTTTATTATAGTGGGTATTATTCTAGTAGTTACAATGTGTACGCGTACTTTAAATGGAATAAGAATTTACTCAATTCTTTCAATATTACTTGGAGTAGTCATATATATGAGCACTCTAAGTCATAAAATGGAAAAAATATTTATTGGTTTGATTAAAGCATTTAATAGTATAGTTGCGTTTATATTTATACCATTAGATATATTTAGACAAATATTTGCAAAACAAATAAAATTTTTTAAAAATATTGTAATTAAATGTTGCAAAAGAATTTTTAATGTGATAAATTTTAGTTACTTAAATGTATTTCAAAAGAAAAATAAATTGGTAACAAAAGAAGGTGCGATATGCCAAGAGCAGGGAGTGTTTCACAAGATAAAAAGAAAAAAAAGAAAATAGAACTAGATTATGTTAGAATTATTCTAGTTGTGTTTCTTGTTTATTTTGCATATACATTTATTGCTCAGCAGTTTAGCATAAATGAATATGATGTCAAGATTGCAGATATACAGTCTAAAATAGAAAATGAGAACGATAGAGTAGAAGAAATAAATACCCTTAAAACTAAAGCTAACACAGTTGAGTTTATAGAAGATGTTGCTAGAAGTGAATTAGGACTAATTAAACCATATGAAAAAGTTTTTATAGATGTAAATAAATAGTGCTTCGTATTTCATGAAGCACTATTTATTTATTTCAAACTCTACAGTTACCTTTTCACCATCACAATTAGATTTAATTGTAATATCCGAATCAAGCGTGTTTTTAAACTTTAAATCCACATATGGGTAGCATATGGTTGCATCTTTTCCTTGTGCGACATAGTCAACAGGAGCGCTATGTTCATTTCTTTCAACTATTTCTAATTTAGCCATTAAAGCAGCATTGTATAATGTTGAACTTACCTGGCAAATTCCGCCACCTACTATTTTAATTATTTTTCCATCAGAATCAAAACCGGTGGATTCAGTATATCCCTGAGCTTCATTAAATGGTCCTAACGTATCGTTAAACGAAAATGTTTCACCAGATTTAATTACAACGGAGTTTAAGTATTTGCAACCAGTTGTTATGTTGTGTGTACGCTCTTCATTTGGATATGTTATATTTGTGGTAAAACTTGCGATACATCTAGGTAATTCTTCTTTTTTTTCTTCAATTTTTATTTTACTTTCATTTTCCTCATTATATATATTGGAATTTCGCTTATCACTTGAAGGTGTTTTGTTTAATTTAATTACAGCAAATATTGCTAAAGATATTAACATTACTAATAGTATTGTTAAAATTGTATTCTTATGTTCCATAATTTCACCTATATGTATTATGAACAAAAGGTATAAAAATAATCTAAAAAGTTAACAATTATCGTTAAAACAAAATAATAAAATTAAAATTACTATTCCTATAACTATCCATAAGAAGCAGTTATTTCCTGTGTTGCATGGATTATTTGAACAACCAGTTTGAGTACACATGTTTGAATAATCATTAGTGCAAGAACAACAATTATTATTCATAAAATACCTCCTTAAAATTTCTATTAAGTGTTTTTATCCTAAATACGTTAAACATTCTTTAAGATATATTATACAACGGACAAATTTTATGTTACTTGTTTTTACTCATTTTTTGTGCTTGTGAAATGAGCCACAATATACTGTGAAATTATATACGATGTAATAATTTGTTTGGAATAAGCAAGTGGTGCAAGAAAATTGACGTTTAGCGGCAAGTATCACAAATAATTATTTGAATGATATATAATAATCTCAGAGGGACAGGTATGGTAGAAAAATTAAGCAATGGAATACTTTACTTTTTAACCAAAAATGAAGTTGTTGAACCTGAGAAAAAAGAAGTGCTACTGTTTGGAATAACTAGAATAGTAGAAGATATTCCAAAAACCATAGGAATAATATTTATAGCGTTAGTGTTAAATATTATAAAAGAAATGTTAATAGTAACCCTTGTTATAATGCTATATAAAACCTTCGTAGGTGGTGTTCATGCAAAGACAAATCTAGGTTGTTTCGTGAGTTCCGTAATATTTTATTTAGCAACAATATATATTTCAAAAAACTTTAATTTTAATAGTAATATTCAACTATTGTTTTTGGTACTTAATTATGAGTTTTCAATATATTGTATATGGGTATATGCTCCAGCAGACGTTCCTGAAATTCCAAAAATAAACGAAAAATTAAGAAAATCCACTAAGCTAAAAGCTATTGTAGCGTTAAATGTTATATACATATTTACGTTATTTGGTATTAAAGATGTAGAAGTTCAAAAACTAATACTGTTTTCAGTATTTAGTATAAATTTAATGACGACAAGGACAATGTATAAATTATTCAAGAATCAATATGGGTATGAAACATATTTCCCATATGGTGAATAAATCGGAAATTGAAATATCAGCCATGGAGATATTTTAAATTTTAAAGTAAATAAGGAGGAAAATTCTATGAAAAAGCTAATAGCAAAATTAGTAGAAGCTTATGCTAAATCTACAACTACAACTAGTGTTTTTTGGTATTTCCACGCACCAAAAGCCCCAAAAAGTTTAATAAAATAAATAGTATTGATGAAGTAATAAATGTAGCATAAATGATGTAAAACATTAGCCGACAAAAAAGCCTCACAAGTAATGTGAGGCTGATATTTATTTGAAAATTTTAATTTTTTGAGTAAACAATAATTTGTTTTGATCAATTGATGTTGTAATAATTCCTTGGTTATATTTATCAAATATTTTTCTTACTTCATATAATCCAAAACCTGATGGATTTTCTTTTGAAGAGTAGTTTTTCGTGAAAATCTTATCTAAGGGTATGTCTGTATTTTTAATAGAGTTAGAAATTATAATTTCATCATATAGGTTGTCTGGTGATGTATGAATTGTTAATATCAATTCTTTAGCCTCCGTTTCTGTACCAGCTTCTATAGCATTGTCTATTAGTATACCTAAAACTCTTGAAAGTTCGAAACTTGGAAAGTTTATATTTGCAACATCAGCCGAAATATCTAATGTTAGTTTCATGTTATTTTCTCTTGCTACCAGGATTTTATTTACAACAACTCCATATATTGCAGGATCATTTAGTACTTTAGGTGACAGTATGGATAATACATTTATATCATTAAAACCAATAACTAGATTTTGACAAAATTCCTTTGCTCCTTCAGTATCGTTTAGTGCAATGTATCCAAGAATAGCTTGTACAATATTACCCATGTCATGTTTAAAACCTCTAACGCCTTCGTTTACTTTCGTAAGAGTTTGATTATGAATAATTGTGTTTTCTAGCTTTAATTCAGTTTCTTTTTGTTTTATGGTACTTTTGATATTATATATACTTACTACAGAAATTACACATAGCTGTAAAATATTAACTAGTATTATTGTATTTGAACAATCAAAGTCAGATTTTATTAAGAGTGCCATTGAAGGAATTAGACAAATAATTATAGCAATACATTGAGGTACCATATATCTTCCTAGATTATTTGTATTAGTCAGTTTAAACACTATTTTTGTATATGCTTTAAATACGAAATATGTAAATATAAAACATATCATAGACATCAACAAAACAATTAGCATATTATAAATAGCACTTGATTTAACTGTTTGAGGCTCAAATCCTAAAGTTTTTATAGCTATGATTATAAGAAGTTCAAATAAAGCAAAAATGATCATAACTATTACGGTAGAAAGAGAGGCTTGTATAAATTTGATTTTATATATGTATTTGGTTCCAATGGAAAATATTATAATTGCTACAAGTGAACGTAACCAAGTTATTTCAATAAAAAGATTAGTTATTGAATGTACAGCAAAAATCACAAGACTTAGCAAAAGTTCTTTACATATTTTGTTTGGCTGAAATGTTCTTGTTACAATACAAGATATTACGTATAACATATACGCTATTGTAATAGATTCTGTATAAATCGATATATAATTTAAAATTGTGTAAAGTATGTTCATTTTTTGAATTTTCCCCCTTAATATGATTTTAACTGCCCAAGTGGACAGCTAAGTTTATTACCAAACAAAATTATCTTTTCATTTTTATTGATACTTTGAATATTGTTCTGGTTAACAATATATGAGCGATGAACTCTTATAAAGTCTTTCGGCAATATTTCTTGCATATTGTTCAAAGAATAATTTGTTTCAAATGTATCACAAGCTGTGTATACTTTTGTTTTGGATTTATTCCTTTCTATGAAAAGAATATCCTTAGCACGTATTGATTCAGATTTATTCAAATGAATAAAATTATTTGACTCGTGGGAAAACTCGGATTTCAGTCTAAGCATAATAGGAGCAGTTGATTGGATGGTTATAGGTTTTAGTACGTATCCAAATGTTTTGCATTGATATGCCAGCAGAGAATATTCAAAGAATGCAGTTATAAATATTAGAGAAAAATCTTTATTTAGAACTCGTAACTCATTAGCAAAAACAATCCCGTTTTTGCCCTTAGATTTAAATTCAATATCTAGAAACAATATATCTATTTCATGATTCATAATTTTTTCTTTAATTAACTCTTGGTCGCTTGTTACCAAAACAATTTCAGCCTCAAAATTTGTATTGATTATTTGAGCCTCAATAATTTTTGAAGTATATTTTAAACTATTTAAATCGTCATCACATAGACCAATTCTTAACATATTACTAATCTCCGTTTCAACAACAATTATATGTTATAATCAAAAGCCTCCTATTTCAAGTTTAATTTTGCAATCTGTTAGCGTGTAAAATTATACATGTGATTTGTGAAACTTTTAGTTACATAAATATTTTTTATTCGCATAAAAAATGTATGGTTTGAATAGAATTATTAGCGAGGAGGATCAAATGAAATTAAAAAAACACAAGAGTTTAATAAATATTAAGAAAATAAAAAAAGTAGAGAAGATTAAAGATAAGTATAAAGAAAAAATAACTAGGTTTTTAGAGATACCACAAGAACTAGTGGGAAATAGTACTAGACTATCTGTAGTTGAAAATAAAATGATATTTTTAGAAGGTAAAAATAAGATAGAGGATTATTATAGTCATTTTATTAAAATAAAAACAAGTAATCACACAATAATGATTGATGGAAAGAATATGGAAATACGCGGTATGGAAGACAGCGAGCTTGTAATAGAGGGAGACATTATTACAATTAGTTTTAATTGATAAGTGGAGGAGACAATGAAAATAAGTAATATTGCAAATTGTATAAAGACCACGCTAAAAGTTGAAGTTGAAGGATATTTTGTAGAAAGATTTATTAACTTATGCATAATAAATAAAGTAAATATATGGAACATAAAAAATGTTAATTCTGGAAAAATAAGCTTTTATTCTACACCTAAAGAAGTTAATAAAATGGAGCCGTTTCTTAACAGGACAAAGTGCAAGCTTAATGTTGTTAAAAAAGGAGGAGCATATTATAAAATTTTGAAGTACAAAAAAAGAAAAATAGCTCTTATTTTTTTGGTAGTGCTTTTAATTGGAATATATGTATACTCTACATTTTTGTGGAATATCAACATATATGGTAATAATAATATTTCAAGTCAAGATATAATAAATAAATTGAAAGAAAATAACATATATAAAGGAACAAGCAAATTTTTAGTTTCAGAAAGTAAAATAAGTGACTTTATAAGGTCTGAGTTTTATGAAGTTGCTTGGGCTGGAGTTAAGATAAACGGAACTACATTAGATGTGCAAATAGTTGAAAAAGTTATATCTGATACTAAGGAAGAAAATGAAAAAGTGGGAAACATAATTGCAGTTAAAGATGCTATAATAACTAAAATAGTTGCGCAAAATGGAACAGCAATGTATAAATTGGATAGTTTTATACCAAAAGGTAGTGTTGCGATTGAAGGAAAAATGTATATAAATGGTGAGGCAGTAAAACTGGTTCACGCAACTGGTAACTTAAGAGGAAAAGTTGAATATAAATTTTTAAAAGAGTATAAATTTAATGAGGTACTAAAAAATTACACTGGTAAAACTAGAATAGGTGTAGGACTTGGAATAAATAATAAAAAATTTGTTGTAAAATATTTGCCAAAAGGGTATAAATATGATATAAGTAGTGAGGAAAAAGTTTTAAATATTTTTGGTTTAGAATTGAAGTTTGTATTAGAAAAATATACAGAGTATGTAGAAAATGAAGTTAATAATACAAGAGAAGATTTACTAAAGCAAGGAGAAGAAGATTCAGCTGAGTTTTTGGATTCACTTGAAAAAGAAGACAAAAAATATGTAAGTCATACAGTTGAAGTTAAGGATAATGAAGATGGGATAATTTATAACACGATTTATGTTATAGATGAAGAAATTGGAGAATTTGTTGAGTTAGGAGAATGACATATGGGGATAAGTGTGGATTATTACACAAATTATGAAAAAGAAGAAGCTTTAAAAAAATACAATGATTTCATTTCCAAGTATAAGGATAAAATAGATAGTTTGATAAGAAGGGCCTTCGAACTAGAAGGCTTTAATTTACCAAATGTTTATGTTGGTGTAGGAGTTGTTACAGAGGGCGAAATACAAAAAATTAATAGCGAATTTAGAAATGTAGATAGACCTACAGATGTTTTATCTTTCCCTATTTTTTCAAGAGAAGAACTAGAAAAGATAAAAAAGGAAAAAACTGATGAAGAAATGTCTTTGGGAGACATTGTTTTATGTATGGATGTTATAGAAGCACATAGCGTAGAATATGGGACAGGCTTTAATAGAGAAATGCTTTATATGATAGTACATGGTATTTGTCATTTACTTGGCTATGACCATGAGATAGAAGAAGAAAAGAAACAAATGAGGGCATTGGAAGAAAAAATATTGGAAGGGTGCAATTAATTTGGGTAAAACAAAAAAAGAAAAAAATAAAGAACTTGAATTAGATAAAAATACCAACAAGAATAAAAGTCTTGTTGGTGCTATGCGTTATGCATTAAATGGTATAATCCATGCCTTTAAAACAGAAAGAAATCTAAGAATAGACTATATAATTGGAACTCTAGTTCTTTTGTGCAGTTTGTTTTTTGATTTTTCAAAGACTGAAATGGTATGCTTAATTTTAACAATAGGTTTTGTTATATTTTCTGAAATGATTAACACAACAGTTGAATATATAGTAGATCTTATTACACAAGAGTATAATGAGAATGCTAAAGCTGCCAAGGACATAGCAGCAGGTGGAGTGTTTATTTCAGGAGGAATATCTGTAATCGTTGCGTACTTTTTATTTGTGGACAAGTTATCTAAGGCGTCAACGACAATGCTAACTAGTATACTAAGTTCAAGAGCACATCTTTTAGTAACAGTTTTGTTTGTTGTAGTATTACTTACAGTAGTTATAAAAGGAATTGTATGTAAAAAGAGGGAAAACTATGTAGAGGCTTTTCCTAGTACGAGAGTTACGGTAAGTTTCGCACTTGCTATATATTTATATATTATAACTAGGAGTTTTTTAGTTGGTGGAATAGCCATGGTTTTGGCACTTATTATTTCATCATTAAAAAAAGAAAAAGATAATGTTTCATACTTACATTTAATTTTTAGTGCACTTCTAGGGATTCTTATAGTTCTTACGGTTTACCATATATCTTTAGTTGAACCATGGATTTCAGGACTGTTCTAAAAATGTCGAAAAATGAAAACGATAGGAAGATAAATTTTATTTAAATTTTATTTATGATAATATAGACCACGACAGGTGATTTTATGAATTATTTAGCAATATTCATGCTTGTCATAGTGGTCTTTTTTTTGCTTAAAAAGAATCAAGTAGTTAAGTATGAAGAAAAAAAGTTAAACTCAGAAGAATTAGAATTGATGAATTATATAAAAAATAATATTGTATATATAAATACCAATAATAAAACTATATCAGAGATTGCAACTAACATACGTGATTTAGATTGCGAATATGTAATGCTTACAAAACGAGGACGATTGAAATCAGAAGATGAAAACACAATAATATACAATTTTATTTTGAACAATGAAAAAAGCTGCGGATTTAATGTGGAATTCTATTGTGATAATAGTAAAAACAAATTTAAAAATGTATTTGATAAGTTAATAGTGGCTTGCGTAAATTATATTCAAATGTTGAGAAAAGAAGATATTTCTACATATTATTATGTGTGTTTAAAAAAGAGCGAAAGACTTGTTAGAAATTTAGATGTACAAATCTTTGAAATAAGTCCAAATTTAAAAGAGCGTTTAAATGAAATAAAACTTAAAGAATATTTGTTGAAAAGAAACAAATTGAGATTTAGTAATATTTTAAGTTTCTTTTTTATGATACTTGCAGGTGCAATTGTGACAGCAAATGTCTTGTATAATTTGAATGCAGTAATAGTGTTTGATGCAAGTATCTATAATGTGATAGCTTGTGCTTTAATATATGTATGTTATGCTAATATCCTAGGAAAAGTCTATAGCCCGATGGGAAAATACAGATTTATAGCATCTTATTTGTTCCCTGTGTATACAGTCGTATATATTGTTTTAACTGCATATTATTATATAAAAAGAATAATGGGTGGGATGATAATGAATAAAAAGAAAAACTTTTTTATATCTTTTGTAATATTATTAGTTATATATGTTATATTTATTTTAATAAAAAGGTAGAAAGTAAGATTTCGTTTGTACAAATTATATAGGTTTGTCTACTGTTTTTTTATTAAGCATTGATAATTTTATTTTTTTGATATACAATAACAAAAGGTGAGAAGCGTGAAGAAAAAAGGTATAAGTTTAATTGTGTTGACAGTTACATTAATTGTAATGAGCATATTAGCTTTTGTTATTACTATAAGTATAAATGATTCAACTAAGTCAGCAAAGATAACGGCTTTTGCGGAAGAGTTAAGAGAAATAAGAGGAGAGTCGCAAGCATATTATTTGAAAAATGGTAAATACCCAGTGTTAAGTGATAAAAGTTATACGCAAGCAGATTTGCTAAGTATTTCTAGGGACAGTGCTGAACTTCAAAATGAGATTACGTTAAATAATGATAATTCGTCTACATATTATAAGGTGGATTTAGATGAGATTTCTAAATCTGGCGGAATATATGGAACTGGACAAAATGAGTATGATTTTTACGTTTTAAGTGCCGATGGTAGATACATATACTATCCACGAGGAATTAAAATTGGAGATACTGTTTATTTTTCTGTGACAAATAAAATGTCAAGTATAAATAGAATAGATTTGAATTTACCTGATGATACAGATGTAAATTCTGTTAAGAGTGCAGAAGGAATAACAGTGACTAGGGACAAGATTTACTGGACAAATGAATTGAGTTTAACAGTTAATACAACTGTAAATAGTAATGAAAAATTATATTATTCTATTGGAAGTGTTAAAACTCAAATTACATCTAGTTTGCCATATACTGTTAAGTTGAACGCTAGTTTTGCACAAAATAATAGTGCCTTAAGTGAAGCTTTAGCAAATGGAAATGGTATTATTTTTACAAAAGAAGATACTTCTGATAAAATAATAGCCAAAACAAATATTGACATAAGTAATTTGGATATAACTAAACCAAGTGTTGGAACACCTGTGGTAGAAAAGTATTCGGATTATACGTTAATTAGTTTTACAGATGCTTCTGATGGCGGCGGAAGTGGAATAGATTCTAGTTTTTATGTAACAAGTTCTAATACTTACAGTGCAAGCAGTATAATTAGTAGTGGAATGGCAGGACAACCATACAGCATAAAGGTGGATAAATCCGTTACTTATGTACAGTATGTAATTGTAGATAAAGCAGGAAATGTTAGTTCTGTGGAAAAAGTTAATGTAAATTAGGAGGAAAGTTAATGAAAAAGGGTATATCGCTTGCGGCTATGGGTATAATTATGATAATAATTACAATAATTACGTCTGTTGTGGTAATAAACTCTAAAAGCTATGTAGATGAAGTGAAAAAATCTAAATTCGTAACTGATTACATGTTGGTGGAAAGTGCAGTAAAAAAGTATTATGATAATAATGAAGTATATCCAATAAAAAATGAAAACAATACAGAAAAAACAATTATATTGTACGCTGATTCAGAGGCAGAAGAAACACAGTTTGGAGATAAATTTTCTGCGGCTTTATCTGGAATTAGTTTAAAAGTAGTGGATGTTTCCTTACTTGGATATGACGAAATAACTACAGGAATCGGTTCAAGTGAATTAGATTATTACGGAATAAGTGACGATGGAGATGTATACTATGTTCATGGATTTAAATATAAAGATAAAGTTTATTATAAAGTAGTGGATGATTTAAAGTAAGATTGTAGACGCATTGTGTGAAATTGTAGTAATAACTTGAATAAAAAAATATATTTGATATACTATGGTTATACTATAAAAAAGAAAGGAAATGATTTTTATGGGTGAAAAGAATAAAGTTGAAGTAAATGATGAAATTGTTGGCGTTTCTGAAAGCACTGGCGCTAATGTTGAAATAGCAAGCAATCTTACTATTTCAGAAGAAGTAATTGGTATAATAGCTGGACTTGCTGCAGCAGAAGTAGAAGGAGTTTCTGGCATGACATTAGGATTTGTTGATGGAATAAATCAAATGCTTGGAAATAACAAAAAGTATACAAAAGGTGTAAAAATCGAATTAGAAGGAAATGATGTTACAATAGATTTGTATGTAATTGTTAAGTATGGAGTAAAGATTCCAGATGTTGCATTTTCAATACAAAATTCTGTTAAAAACTCTGTTGAAAGTATGACGGGTTTAAATGTAAAAGCTGTAAATATAAATGTTCAAGGTGTTACATTTGATAAGGAAAAGAAAAGTTCATTAGATGATTAGTAAAAAATAAAACATTGCTATTTTTAAAGCAATGTTTTTTTATATTTTTTAAAAATTCGCACAGAATATTACAAAAATATTACACAAATGATACATTTAGATTAAACGTAAAAAAATTGTTGACCATTGTAGAAAAATATGCTAAATTTATTACAGCATGATATTGTTTTACTAAAGATAAAGACGACAATATTTATATAGATAAGTTGAACTTTTAAGGAGATTATATGAGTAGCTGTTTAGGTATTTATATAGGTGAAAAAGTTGTAAAATATGCTAAGCTTACTAGAGAAGAAAATTCTTCAAGAATAAAAGCTATAACGTATGGTACTAAGATTCACCTTGGTAACAAATCAGATATAATTAGTAATATTGTCACTGCTACTGGTAGTGAAGGGGTACCTGTATGCATAAATTCAGAAGGGGAACGAATTCATAAAACAGAAGTACTAAGGATAATAAGCAAAAACGATTTAGAAAGTTTAGTAGATTTAGAGGTAGTCGATTTTACAGGAAACGAAGATAAGAACGAAAGAAGTTATGTGTATAAATATGTACTACTTGATTCTCTAGTATCTAGGGATAATTATACGGCTAATATTGTTATACAAGATAGACCAGAAGTAGACAAATATTTGTCTGATGAAAATACAAGTGTAGTGTCTATGTATTCTTTGCCATATGTATTAGATGAAATTGCTCCAAAGGAAGTAAGCAATTATTTAATAATTGACATGAATGAGAATACTGATTTAATATTTGTTAGTGATGGCAAACTATTAGATGTTATAAACATGGATCTTGGAATGAAAAAGATAATGGATACATTCCCAGAAATGTTAGGCTCTTATCAAAAGGCATATGACACATGTAAGACTATAAATGTTTTTTCTGATGAGAGTAACGTAAATAATCCTGAATTGGAAAGAGTAATAGAACCAGTATTACAGGATGCCTTAAATAGAATTCAAAACAAAATAAGAGAACTTAATTTGAAAATTGACAGAATATATTTAAGTGGAACAATAACTTTGTTTATAAATAGTGATATGCTATTTGAACAATATTTTGATACACCAACAGAAAAACTTAGACCTTATTTTATAGATTCTAAAGATTCTAACAACAATATGTCTGAGGTTACTGAAGCAAATGAAGCATTTGCTCTAGCTTATGAAGGACTTATGGTTGAAAGACCTGAACTAGATTTTTTAAGACAGAATAAAAAATTTGGAAATATTTTTGCTAAAGTTGGAAAAATAAAGAGCACAGGCGCAAAAATAGTTAATGAAAATAATAAGGGACCTAAATTAAAAGTTAATAGGAATGAGAATGTTTTTATTGGAAATATCAATTTAGAAAAGGTTAAATCAATATTGATATTTGCTAATGTCATAATGTTTACACTTCTTCTTGTTTACTCAGTATTTGGCGGAATATATAACGCTCAAATGAATAAACAAATAGAAAATGTTGTAGAAGAAAAAGCTAAGGTTACTGAAAATACTGTTAAAGTTAATTCAGATATAACATACATCAATTCTAATAAAGAAAAATATAGCAATTATGTAAGTTATGTTGATGAAACTATAAGAAAGATAAATAAAGGCGAGATTGGTAAATATTCTACATATAACGTAGCTTTGTTTATGCTAAAGATATCTAAATATATACCAGATGGTGTTTTACTTAAATCTATTAAATCAGATTCATCAAAGCATGTTACGATTATAGCATCATCTAATTCTTATGCTCAACTTGGTTACTTTGTATCACAATTAAAATTAGAGGGAATATTGGAGCCTTCAAGTGTAAGAACTACAGCCGTTGCTCATGATGCAACTATAACTGTAACGATAGGCGGTGATTTACCATGAAACAATATATAATAACTGGATGCTTAGCACTTTGCCTTATATTGCTTATTGTAGGAATTACATATGTTAGCTTAAAAACAGTAAGTTTAGGAAATGTTAAAGCGTTATCTATAGAAGATATGAAAGCTAAAGACATGGAACTCAAAGCTGCCACAGCTGAACTAGAAGTAGCAAAAATACAATTTGATGCTGCAAATAACAATTTGGAAGAAGCAAAAAAATCATATAATACAGCTAAAGATGCATACAACAGTGTATCAGAAGACAAAATAAATACTATAAAGGAAGCTACTAAAGAAGAACATTATTATATTGATTGGTTGTGGATTGTTCTTGGTGGGTATGCAGATAATAACAATTTAGCGCTTACTGTAATAGATCCAAGACAAGGAAGCGAAGCTTCCGCAAAAGGAACAATTAAGATAAAATTAGTTGGTAGATATTCAGATATAACAGACTTTGTTTTTGAAGTTGAAAATGATAATGATCTTAAATTTAAATTAGACAATATGGTAATGGAATATAGTGAGAACAATAAGGTAAGTGCGACATTTGATGTTCTTAGTATGGAGGTATTATTTTAAGGATAGGAGGAACTATTTCATGAGTAAAAATGCATGGATAACATTGATTAGTATTGTAGTTGTATTAGTATCTCTAGCGTTAGTCCTTATGCTTATACTAGTGCCTCAATCTAAATCATATATTACAGGCGTGGCTTATGATAATGTTGAGAAGGATGATTTCAAATATGAAGACACAAAGTATGATCCTCAAAAAGAAGAAAATTGGGAGATGCATGAAACAAATTCTTCACAAATTAGAACTGGTCAAGTCAAGGGATATTATGATCCCGGTAATACAAATCCATTTACTCCGAAAGGAGATATAACAATATACAATGAACCAGGGTACAACCCAGGCACTAACACAAATGGTGGCTCTATAAATACTAATGGTTCAACAAACGGTAATGGCTCAGGCCAAACCGGAAAATAACTGTAGGTTATAACACGCAGCAACCTTTTGCGTGATATAATATAAATTCAATTTATAGGAGGAATTATTTATGAAAAAAGGTATATCATTAATCGTATTAGTAATCACAATCATCGTTCTAGCTATTCTTGCTGGAGCAATAATCATCAGTCTTTCTAACCAAAACATTATAGCTCAAGCTTCTGATGCTACAGCAGCAGCAGATCTTGCTAACGCTAAAAACGCTGTTACATTAGAATATGCATCAGCAGTTGCAAGAGGAAAAGTTAAAGATGGTAAAGCTTACCAAGAAGATGGTACAACTATAATGACTGCAGCTCAATATGAAGCAGCTTTAACAAAAGCTGGATTTACAGCTAACAAATATAAAATAACAGTTAACACTGATAACGGTGTTCCAACTGTTGCAACAAAATAAGTTTATAATTAAGACTATATAAATTTATTAATTAATTTAAAAAATTAAAATCTAATACGAATGAATACAAAGGACATATGCATGAAGATGATGTATATGTCCTAAGTGTTATATATTAAGTATTTAGTTGAGACTAAGTTTGAACTAAGTATTTTCAATATGGAGGGAATATATGGAGGACACAATTTATTTAATTTATGCTATATTTTCGTTTACAGTAGGAACTTTGTTTGGTAGTTTTTTCACACTTGCTATATATAGACTGCCAAGAAAGCAAGATATAACGCACACAAGGTCATATTGTCCAAACTGTAAGCATCGCTTGGGATTTTTTGATTGCTTTCCGATATTAAGTTTTGTATCTACGATTGGTAGATGTAGATATTGTAATAAAAAAATAAGTATAAGATATCCACTAATAGAGCTTGCTTCTGGCTTTGTATTTTTGTTCATATTTATGTTTTTCGGAATCTCATGGAGATCACTAGTTTTGATAGCATGTTATGTATATTTGTTTTTAGTTATTGGAACAGATATAATGGAAAAAAATATGACTGATGAAGAAAGAAAACAGGTTGAGAAGATAGTAGAAGAAAAGAAGAGTCAAAAAAAAGAAAATAAAAAAGCAGGAGGACTTAATGTAGATATTGTTATTGCAGTTGTTATTTTTATATTTTTCTTTTTAATTGCTATGTATACAGTTTCAAATTATTCTAACAATCTATCTTTGTATAGAAGAAAAGTAGATGCTACTGGCGTATGCTTAAACGTTATGAATATAGAAAAGTCAAAAACATACGAAAATGTAGAAAGTAGAAGTGGAACAGAAAAGATAGATAAAACTACTTATACATATGATGTTACAGTTACAAATAAATTAAAAAATTCAGAAGAAGTTTTAGATAATGGTAAAAATGTAAATGTTACAGTTAAATATATGGTAAATGGAGAGTCTTATGAGGTTTCATTAGATGCTTTGAAGGTGAGGTGAGCAAAATTATGGGAGCTAAATCAGGTATAACTATGGCATCACTAGTTATTTATGTTATATTATTGACAGCTTTTACAGGTATTGCTCTGATAGTATCTAATAATTTGTCTATATCACTATTTGAGGATAAAGGAGCTGCTATAAATACAACTTCTTATGATAAAATACAGTATTATTTGAATAAATCAGCAATTGAAAGTAGCACTGTAAATGTTAATGGAGCAGATGTTACGTTCTCTAATGGTGATACCTTTTCATACAATACTGAAACTGATGAGCTTAGTATGAATGGCGGGATTTTGTGTAAAGATGTATATGGCTTTAGCGCAGTAAAGTTAGAAAGTGGGATTTTAAGTGTAACATTAAATCTTAAAAAATATACACATAATATGGAAAGAACCATTACTTTGTTTGTAGGAGAGTGATTACATATGAAAAATAGAAAAAAAAGAGGCTCTGCTATAGTTGTAGTAATAATAACAGCAATAGTATTTTTAGTATACACATCTTCTACTTATACAGATATATTACATTTGAAAAAAATGCATGAAAAATACTATACTAATATACAAAATATGTATGATATGGAGTATAATTATAACGCAAACATTTTATAGGAGGTAAGATATGTTTGAAAACATAAAGAATAAAAGAAATCCTTTGGGGGTTGAACTTGTAAATGCTGGTGTAATAACTGAAGATGCACTAGATCAAGCATTGAAATACCAAAAGGAGCATCCAGATTTAAAAATAGGTGAAATAGTAGATATATTAAATCTTTGTCCAAAGGAGCAGTTGTTAGAAATTCTTTCTAAAAAGCTAGGAGAAAGAGCAGTAATACTTGAAAATAACGTAGATATTGATTATGCTACATATATGTCAAGAGATACAGTTGTAAGAAATAAGGCGTTTCCTTTTTCTGTGTCAGGAAATGTTATAAAAGTTGCATTTGCTGATCCAAGTAATCTAGAAGTTGTTGATACAGTTAGACTTCAACTTTTAGCTAAAGGACTTGAAATGGAAAAATACGTTACACTTTATTCTATGATAATGAACCAAGTTAAAAACGTTAAAAATGTTCAAGATAAATTTGTAAATACAGATGAAAAAGACACAACTGTACTTGTAGATAATATAATACTTACAGCTATAAAGCAAAGAGCCAGCGATATTCATATTGAGCCTATGGAAAATAAAATTAGGATAAGATACAGAATTGATGGAGATCTTGTAACAGTGTCTGAACTTCCAAAGGCAAGACAGGCAATGCTTACAGGAAGAATTAAATCAATTGCAAATATGCACCAAGAAATTTCTACAGACCAGGATGGTAGAATCAATGATTATGAAAATTACAGTATCCGTGTATCTACGCAGAAAAACATAAATGGTGAAAAATTCGTTTTACGTTTACTTAAGAAAAATGGTAGCGTTAGAAAACTATTTGATTTAGGTTTCCCAAAAGATGAAGAGCTAATTAAAAAAGCGTTTGATAAACGTTCAAGTCTTATTGTAATGTGTGCTCCAACTGGTGAAGGTAAAACAACTACACTTTATTCAATTTTGGATTATTTGAATAGACCAGATATAAATGTTGTTACAATAGAAAACCCAGTAGAAATAAGAATGCCGGAGGCAAACCAAGTAGAAATTGGATACAATGTAACCTTTGCTAGTGCATTAAGAACAGTTTTAAGACAAGACCCTAATATCATACTTGTAGGAGAAATAAGAGATAGTGAAACTGCTAAAACTGCAATTGAAGCAGGTCAAACAGGTCACCTGGTTTTGACAACAATACATACTATAGATGCAATTGAGGCAATTACAAGAATAAGAAAAATGGGAATAAGCGATTATGATGTTTCATCTTCTATTGTAACAATAGTTTCTCAGCGTCTTGTAAGAGAACTTTGCCCACATTGTAAGAAACCTCACAAGATGACTGAAGAAGATAAGGCATATTTTGAAAGAGTAGAAAAATATGCAGGGGTTAAATTTGATTTGGAAAAAGCCACTATGTATGAACCTGTTGGTTGCAAAAAATGTAATAACACTGGATACTTTGAGAGAACTGGTGTGTTTGAGATTCTTTGCGTAGATGAAAAAATGAAAGAGATGATAGCCGAAGGAGCATCAGCAATTGAACTTAGAAGATATGCAATGGGAAATACAGGGTATAAACCACTGATTGCAGATGCAGTTAAAAAATGTTTAGAAGGTATAACTACTATTCCTGAAATTGAAAAGAAAATAGTTATATAACAAAAGAAGAGGTGCGTATGGAAAAATTTTTAGCAATAGTTTCTGATGCGATAGAAATGAATGCAACAGATATTCATTTGGTTGATGGGTTAGTGCCACTGTTTAGAGTAAACAGGGCATTGATTCGTGACGATAGAATTGAAGCTATGAATAAATATGATCTTGAAGGACTAATGGAAGCTATTGTTGGAGATAGTTTGGAGTTAGTTGAACAGTTTGAACAAGGCAAAAGACTAGATCTTCCGTATAAAGTAAGTGATTCGGTGAGACTTAGGATAAATGCAAGTATGTCAAAGGGAATTCCAACATTTTCAATTAGAATAATAAAAAATAATGAAATAGACATCAATAAACTAAGATTGCGTACCGTTATAGATAGATTAAAAAAATACAATTCAGGACTTGTTTTAATAACTGGAAGTGTTAATTCAGGAAAGACTACGACTTTAAATGCATTTGTTCAGGAATTAAATCATACTGAAAACAAGAAAATTGTTATGTTAGAAGAGCCTATAGAGTATGTTCATAAATCAGATAAATGTGTAATAGTGCAAAAAGAAGTGAATTCTGCATCGGATATTCCATCTTATTATGACGGAGTAATAAATCTTTTAAGGGAAGATTCAGATATAGCAATAGTAGGAGAGATAAGAGACAGAAAAACAATGGATGCAGCTATAGACCTAGCAGAGTCTGGTGGTCTAGTAATTGGAACAATGCATACTAGGTCTGGAGGAGAGACTATAGAAAGAATATTATCTATGTATTCTCCTAATGAGCAAAGAGCTATAAAATATACTATGTCTAATATATTAAAATGTATAATTTCACAAAAACTAATTAAGTCTATAAGCGGAGAAGTTGTTATGGTACCTGAAATAATGGTTATTAACTCAACGATGGGAGCCCTAATTCGTCAAGAATCATTTAGTATATCTGAAATAAAGGATGCAATACATAGAGGAAGAGAATTAGGAATGCAAAGTTATGAGAAAGCATTTGTAGAATTAATTAATAAAAATATAATAGATTTAGAATTAGCTAAAAAATATGTGGAATCAGATAGTTATAATTTAATATTAAATATGATGGGAAGTGATAGATAGTGCCTGAGTTTAATTATAGAGGAATGCTTAAAAATGGTAAGACAGTAAGGGGAAGTATGACAGCAAGGAATAAAAGAGATGTAATTAAAAAATTAAAACTTTCAAGAATACAACCTGTAAGAATTGCCGCTAAGAAGGAGATTAAAGTTACAAATACCAAAATAGATTCTAATAGATTAAAATCAATTCAAGAGGATGTTGAAAGAACAAAAAATAGTTCTAGAAGAACTCCTGCTAAAAGAACATTTGCATCAATGTTATTTTCTGATGTTGGTAGAGGAGTAACTCCAAAAGATATACTTACTTTTACAAACAGTTTATATATATTGAAAAAAGCAAAGTTTAATAACATAGATGCTTTTGAAGCTTTGTACGACACTATGGAAAATCCTAAAATGAAAGATATAATAGACGATATATTGATAGGAATTGAAGGTGGTTCTACAATAAATCAGATGATGATGGCATATCCTAAGGTATTTCCACCAGTGTATGTTAACTTCGTTAAGGTAGGAGAAGAGTCTGGTTCGCTTGATACAGCGCTTCTTTATGCCAGAGATTACATGGAAAGTAGCATGAGACTAAGAAAACAGGTTAGAGGTATACTAATACCTAAAATTATATTATTTGTTTTCGTTTTAATAATTACAATAGTTGGACTTTTATGGGGAACACCTCTAATTCAAAATGTTTATGATATGTTCGGTTCTACAAGACAGTTACCAGCAGCGACTCAGGTTGCAGTTAAGGTATCTGAGTGGATTTTGAAGTATTGGTATGTAGTATTAACGGTGATAGCTGGCATATTAGCGGCATTCGCGTTTTATGTAAGAACGCCTATGGGTAGATACCAAGTAGACAAGATAAAAATAAAGTTTCCTGTATTTGGAACACTTTATTTGAAGATAATAGTCAACAAGTTTTTTAAGGCGATGTTGCTTAATATTAAGAACGGTATGAGAATACAAGAGGCGTTAGACGTTGCAAAAACAGTTACAGATAACTATTATTTCTTATCGTTAGTAGAAATAGGAAAAGCAGATCTGTTAGCGGGTGGTTCATGGCTTGAACCATTCGAAGCTGAAAAAGCATTGCCACCAATAGTAATACAGATGGTTAATACTGGTATGAAAACAGATTTGGCTGAAATGATGGAAAAAGTTGCAGAATATGTTGAGCAGGAAATTGATGATACTATAGAAAAAACAGTAAAAGCATTGCCAGAAATAATGTATGTATTCATTGGTATAATACTAGTATTGTTCGTTATAACAATAATGGTACCACTTATTGATGTATACATGGGTACATTCTTATTTGATATGCAAGGACAGTAGATAAAAGTTTATTGGTATTAAATATTAAAATAAAACAGAATCCTAGATTTATAGGGTTCTGTTTTTATGATTTAATTCAAATAATCTTTTAGCAATTATCCATTTTGTACAGCTTGTTTAACTGCATCGATATCTGCTTGACCAGCAGGAGCAGCAGGGGTGTAGTATCCATTTTGTTTTGCTATTAAGTAAATTTCCCATTGTAAAGCTTCCATTTGGTTTCTTGTGTTTTGAAAAGTATCTCTTAAGTTTTTGTTGTTAGATTGCATTACAGAATATGTAAGCATGTTTATTATTGCATTTGTGCTAGATAAAGTATCTGCTACGGCTTGTTTTTCATTCATATTTTTTACCTCCTATAACATATTAACTAAATCTTGCTTTAATGTAGAGCAAGCATTACAAATCTTAGTCATAATATCTATTGCATTTTGATCATTTGTAATTGTTTTGTAGTATTCTAGCTTTTTACAAAAGTCTGAACATGCACCACAAGTATGTCTAATATCTTGTAGTTCCATTTGGTTTAATGTATCCATATTTAATACCTCCTTATATAAATACGAAAATATTATGAGTTATATTAGAGTTACGTATACAGCAAAATTTTGCTATTTTATATCCTTAATATTTGGTTTAGAGATTAAGGCAAAAAGATATCCGAATATTATAGCAGCAGATATACCACCTGCAGCAGCAGTTATTCCACCAGTAAATATTCCCAAAGGTCCTATTTTATCTACTTGTTCCATTACGCCAGTACCTAAACAATAACCAAAGCCAGATATAGGGACAGTGGCACCCGCTCCGCCAAATTTCACTATATATTGATATATTCCAAGTCCTGTAAGAATAACACCAGCAGTTACAAATATTACAAGAATTCTTGCAGGAGTAAGTTTTGTTTTATCTATTAAAATTTGTCCTATTGTACAAATAATTCCACCAGTTATAAATACTCTTAAGTATTCACAAAATAATTCCATAGTTTACCTCCTACATGTTTTCTATTGCCACAGCATGAGCAATTCCTGGGATTGATTCTCCTTGGCCCAGAGATACAGGACTCATTAAGGCACCAGTAGATACTAAAAGGACACGATTTATACTTTTATCCATAAGTTTTTTAAACACATATCCACTAAATACACTAGCACTACATCCACATCCACTACCACCGGTTTTGGTATCTTGGGCAGTACAGTCAAATATCATCATACCACAGTCATTATGAACAGAAGATATATCTATACCGTAGTTTTTAAGTTGTTCTTTCAATATATCTGAACCAAGTATTCCTAAATCTCCGGTACATATAAGGTCATAATAATCGGCAGTACGCCCAGTGTCTTCTAAATGAGCTATTATTGTATCAAAACATGCTGGTGCCATTGCGGCTCCCATATTTGCAATGTCTTTTACACCCATATCTACAATTTTACCTGGAGTTACATATGTTATCTTTGGGTATCTGTTTTGTGAATCCTCAGAATTTGGAACAATAAGAGTGGCGCCAGCTCCTGTTACGGTCCATTGACCAGTAGGCGGTGTTTGAGTCCCTTGTTCTAGCGGCATCCTAAATTGACGTTCTGCTGAGCAAAAGTGCGATGATGCAGTAGCTATACAATGTTTTCCGTATCCAGCGTTTACAAATAGGCTGGCCATAATATTTGCTTCAGCAAAGGTCGAACATGCTCCGTATAATCCTAAGAAAGGTATTTCTAGTTCACGCATTGCATATCCTGAACTTATACATTGATTAAGTAAATCGCCTCCAAATATATAATCTATTTTTGTGTTGTCTAGAGAAGTTTTGTTAAAAACATTTTGCACAGCTTCTTTTATTAGTTTTGATTCAGCTTTTTCGAAAGTTTCTTCTCCAAAATATACGTCATCAAGACAAACATCAAAGAACTGACTAAGAGGACCAGATTTTTCTTTTGGTCCAACAACACTACCACATTCTCTGATTACAGGGGTATTTTCAAGTTTTATTGTTTGATTTCCTACTTTCATTTTTACACCTCTAAAATACATATTTTACAAGCCAATATATAAGCCCAACTATAACTGAGCTTCCTATGCCATATACAAGTACTGGACCAGCTACTTTAAACATATTTGCTCCAATTCCAAGCATTAGTCCTTCAGATTTGTATTCTATAGCAGGAGATACAATGGAATTAGAAAAACCGGTTATTGGTACGATTGTTCCTGCACCTGCTACTTTACCAATTTTGTGAAAGACTCTTATTGCAGTAAGAAATGCAGCTATAAATATTAAACATATTGAAGTGATACAAGACGCGGCCTTTTTGTCTAAGCCATTGTTTATCCCTATATTCGTAATAAACTGACCTAGTACGCATATAGCACCACCTATTAAAAACGCCATTAAGCAATTTTTAAGAATGTTACTTTTTGTAGCTTTTGCCTCTACATATTTGTTATATTCCTCATTATTCATCCCCATTTTTGTATAATTCATAAAATCACCAAGAATATTATGAGTAAAAACTAAAAAAATATTTTAAAAAATTTTATAAAATTTAAATTTAATTTGAATTTCATTTACAACTTTCTGTATATATTATATACTTACTCAGGGTAAAAACTTTGGAGGACGTATGTTATTAACATCATTTATTTGTGCTTTAAATGTTGAGTTTACTAAAGCTCAGCAGTATAGTTTAAGAGAAGAAACACGTGAAAAAATATTAAATGAAGGTTTGTATCATTTTACAAGTAAAGAGGTGGCTGAAAGAATAATTAAAGATCAGTATTTAAAGCCAACTAAAGGAAAGGTAGCTAATCACGGTGGAAAAGATAAAGTTTTTATGTTTGCAGGAATTCCAAGTGTCGTGGATTTTTCTAGAAATTTACCGAGCAATTTAAATCCATTCATTTCTGGAAATTTAGAATTTAGTGCCGTTAAAACAGAACCTAATAAGTATGAGCTTTCACATTTTAAGGAGAGATTGCAAGATTCAGCTATTACATATGAAGGTTATTACAACATAGGAGCAGATAGAGCAAGGGCAGTAGAACTTGTTTTAGATATTGATGAAAAGGGAAAATGTAATTTTAGAGAAAAAACACAAGAAGAGATAGAAAATGGCTATGTCCCTAAAAAAGAATTATTAGATTATTTAGAAAGCAAAAAAAAGAGCGCGCTAAGGGGAGAAACTGAACTAATTTGGTTTGATGTAAAAAGAGGAATAGATGCAATCCCTAGAATGTTGCCAAGTATATATAGAGACTACACCAATAATAGGGCTAAAAGATTAGCAAAAAAAGAGTTTAAACCATATGAGTTTGAATTTAAAAATTCTAATGGAGAACAATATTCAGTTTCTTGCAATAAGGTGGATTTTCACTACGATAAAAAATTGAATTTGGTGCATATTGAAAAGTCAATAGGGGACGGAAATGAAAAAGTAGCATATGACGCTTACACGGATGGCAACTTACTTGAACTAGGCAATGAGGCAGGAGCAGAATATATTTCTAAAGTAGACAATTATATGGAAAAAAATATGTTTGAGAAAGTTGGCAAATTACCATATATTGGACACCCGGTGTATGATTTAGAAAATGGCGATGTGGAAGTAGGAATAAGAAAGAGTTTTGTGGATTTTTTAAGGAATAAAGCAATTGCAGATCAAAATGGTAAACTTAGCAGAGATAAAAATGAATTATTTGCCAAGATGTTTTATAAAGATTATAATAGACATCACAGATTAAATCAAATTATGTCTAAAATCCCTATTGCTAAAGAGTTAGTTAAGCAAAAAAGAATGTTATTGCCAGATTCTAATACTATAGGTAAATATACTAATTATAAATTAAGTAAATATAATTATAATAAGATAACGCAGGATGAAAAAGAAACAATTAAAAATGGTAAAGAAAACTCTTTTGTACCAAATGCTGAAATAAATTTTGAATATAAAGGTGGAAGTAAATATTCTGCAATGTTGGGTGAGAAAGTAGTTATTAAGGGTAAAACTCTTCGTAAGTTAATAATTTCAGAATATAGTACATATCTTTCAGATAAGTTAGATGCTACAGTAAAATTGCCACAAAATTATTACATTGATGATGTGGACATGGAAAATATAAACAAAAAAGATTTAGCTAAGTTTCTTTCAAACGTACAGTATAATGATAAAGAAAGCTTTAATATAGAAAACAAAGAATTTGTTGGAAAGTATATTGGTGGTATTGAAGTAGAAAAAGGAAGAATAAAGGGAACAACTTATGATGATACTCTAAAGGAAAACTATGAGTTAAGCAAAGACCCACTTGCTAAAATGGAAAAAATAAAATCAGTATATAGCGATGAAGAAATGGCTAAGTTATATGCTCAGAAAGAGAATAATGTAAGAACAGTATCAGAAAAGGATAAGGAAAGATAAAGGTATATTGATGAAAGTATTAAATAAGTATACTAATAAAGATATTATGCATAAAAAGGATGAAAATCGGAGTTGAATATTTAGAGTTTAAGGCTTTGACTAAACTAGGAGTAAAAAACGCAGTGTTTCTTAGACATACGGGAGTAAGTGACGGAATATATTCTAGTCTTAATCTTAGACTATCTAGTAAAGATAGCATTAAGAATTTAGATAAAAATATGGAGCTTGTGTGTGAAGCCTTAGGTATAAATAATAATGTTATTTGCAAAGCAAGTCAGGCCCATACAGACAATATTATTCATATTAACAAGGATAATATGGATGAATATAATTATCTCATGAAAAATGAAACGCAAGCAGATGCATATATAGTAAACGAAAAAAACATATACACAATGATTACCACAGCAGATTGTGTCCCAATAATAGTATATGATAAAAGAAATAAAGTTTTGGTAAATATTCATAGTGGTTGGAAGGGGACACTAAAACAGATTTCTTTAAAGGCTATATATATGCTAAAAGAAGAATTTAAATCTGATCCAGTAGATTTAGTTGTGTGTCTTGGCCCTGCTATAGCAAAATGTTGTTTTACTAGTAAAGATAAGGCGTTTAAGGAAATGTTTACGGATATATGGCCTAATGAAAAAGAATACATCCGAGAAGATGTAGATAAAACATATCATATAGATTTAAAGTATTTAATTATTAGTGATATGTTAAATGCTGGAGTTAAAGAGGAAAATATAACAAATGCAAATATATGTACAAAATGTAATAATGATGATTTTTATTCATATAGGTGTACTGTTCAGCGTGGAGAAGAGGATTATGGAACATTTGCAACAATTGTTGGAATGTAAGTATATAAAATATCCAAAAAATACTTGAAAATTGTAAAAATTTGATATAGACTTTTAGAAGAATAAAGGAGAAAACAAATGAAATCAATGGAAAATAATGTAAATGGGGGGGGGGGGGCAACAGCCTTCTAAATAGTTATTTTCAAGGACCAAATAAAATTGGCCTA
>USES01000011.1 GCA_900553785.1 uncultured Clostridium sp. | reverse complement strand
TCTAATAAAATGGTATATGAATATGGCATGGTAGATTTCAGCTGTGGTAAATGCTCATATAAAAGGAAAAGAATAATAACAGAAATTTTGAGTTATGAAAAAAGAATATTAAGACTAAAAAAAGAGCTTAGGCTATTAGATAAGACATATGAGTGTAAAGAAGATAGATGGTAGCTCTTATGAAAAATGATTCTAATAATAACGTGTTATATATATTGCCAAGGTATGAAAATATATGTAATATATATTAATGCACCAAAATGTAAAGTGAATAATTTACTATGCACTATTTAAATTTAGACTTGTCTGTGATATAATCTCTTCGCAAGTAAAAGGAGTAAAATATGAGTTTTTTAGAGAAGATATTTGGTTCATATAGCCAAAAAGAGATAAAGAAAATAACACCATTGGTGGATAAAATAGAAAGTTTAGAAGAAGTGTACGAGAAGTATTCTGATGAAGAATTAACTCAAATGACTACAAAATTTAAAGAAAGATTAAGTAAAGGCGAAACATTGGAAGATATCTTACCAGAGGCTTTTGCTGTAGTTCGTGAGGCTTCAAAAAGAGTGCTTGGAATGAAACACTTTAGAGTACAGTTAATAGGTGGAATAATCTTGCATCAAGGAAGAATTGCCGAAATGAAAACAGGAGAGGGTAAAACACTTGTTGTAACCTTACCTGCATATCTTAATGCTTTAACGGGCAGAGGTGTGCATATAGTTACTGTAAACGATTATCTTGCAACTTATCACAGCGCATGGATGGGAAAACTATATAAAGCATTAGGTCTTACAGTTGGACTTGTAGTACCAGGTATGAGCTCTGAAGAAAAGAGAAAAGCTTATGCAGCAGATATAACATACGGAACAAATAATGAGTTCGGTTTTGATTATTTAAGAGATAATATGTGTGTATCTCGTGAGCAAATGGTACAACGTGAATTAAATTACGCAGTAGTAGACGAAGTAGATAGCATTTTAATAGATGAGGCAAGAACACCACTAATAATATCTGGTATGGGTGAAAAATCTACTGAATTGTATGAAAAAGCAGATAAATTAGTAAAGTCTTTGCGCCCAAGAGTACTTGTTGAGCAAGATACAAAAGAGTTTGATGCAGCAGATGAAGAATATGACTATGTTGTTGACCTTAAAGCTAAATCTACGTCTCTTACAGAGCGTGGAACTGTGAAGTGTGAAAAATATTTTGGCATAGATAGTTTGTCTGATGTAGAAAATATGAAAATAGCTCATGCAATAAATCAATCGCTTAAAGCATATGGCATAATGAAAAAAGATATAGACTATATTGAAAAAGACGGACAGATTTTAATTATAGACGAATTTACAGGACGTATAATGCAAGGAAGAAGATACTCTGAAGGACTTCACCAAGCAATTGAAGCAAAAGAGGGAGTAGCAATTGCAAATGAATCTAAAACACTGGCTACAATTACGTTCCAAAATTATTTTAGATTGTATTCAAAACTTGCAGGTATGACAGGTACAGCAAAATCTGAAGAAAATGAGTTTAAACAAATATTTGGACTAGATGTTGTTGAAATTCCAACAAACAAACCTGTTGTAAGACTTGATTTAAATGATGTTGTATACAAAACTGAAAAAGGAAAGTTTGATGCAATAGTAGAAGATGTTAAGGCTTGTTATGAAAAGGGACAACCAGTACTAGTTGGTACAGTTTCAATTGAAAAGTCTGAGCATTTGAGTAAGTTATTAAAAGCTGCTAAGATTCCACACGAGGTATTAAATGCGAAACAACACCAAAGAGAAGCAGAAATTGTAGCGCAAGCAGGTAAGTTTAAAACAGTAACAATAGCAACAAATATGGCTGGACGTGGTACAGATATTTTGCTTGGTGGTAATCCAGAGTTTTTGGCAAGGCGTGAACTTGAAAAACGCGGACTAGACCTTGAAACAATAGAAGCTGCAATTAGCCCTAAAGTAAGTGACAGTGATGAGATAAATAAGCTCAAGGCAGAATATAAAGAATTAGAAGCAAAGTTTAAAAATGAGTTAAAAGACGAAAAGCAAAAAGTAATAGACGTTGGAGGACTTAAAATTATTGGTAGTGAACGTCATGAATCACGTAGAATAGATAATCAGTTAAGAGGACGTGCAGGTCGTCAAGGAGATCCAGGTGTTTCTAAATTTTATATTTCCCTTGAAGATGATTTAATGAAGTTATTTGGTTCAGATAGAATTATGGCTTTAGCAGATATGATGGGACTTCCAGAAGATACTCCAATAGAACAAAAAATGGTATCTAACGCAATAGAAACTGCACAGAAAAAAGTAGAAGGCAGAAACTTTAGTATTCGTAAAAGTGTCTTGGAATACGATGATGTAATGAATAAACAAAGAAATATAATATATTCACAACGTAGACAGATACTTGATGCAGATGAGATTTCAGCAGACATATTAAAAATGGCAAAAACTAGAATAAACAAACTTCTTGACATGTATTTTATGCATGTAGAACACCATCATGAAGTAGATTTAGACGCAGTAAATGTTAATTTGAAAGCATATTTTGGCATAGAAGACATGATAGGAAAAGAAGAAGTACATGAAGATTTAGATACGCTTAAAGATAAAGTGCTTGAAAAAGCTACTGAAAAGTATATGAAAAAAAGAGATAAGTTTTCTAAGGAAGGCGTTATAGATAACTATAACCAATTAGAAAAGTATATAATGCTTAAGAATGTAGACGATAAATGGATGGCTCATATTGATGATATGGCACATTTAAAAGAGGGAATATTCTTACGTGCGTACGGTCAAACTAACCCAATTGATGCATATAAAGTGGAAAGTTTTGATTTGTTTAATGATATGGTGCAATCAATTCAAGAAGATACCCTAAAAACTATATTTAGCATAGCATACGATGAACAAGATGCCAAAAAAGATATTTCTCATTTGAAAAATAGAAATATAAACATGAACAGTATAAAGATGGGAAATGGTGCATTTGGTGAACCTCAAAAGGAGGCTAAGCGAGAACCTGTAAAGGTTGCAAAAACTGTGGGCAGGAACGAGCCTTGTCCGTGCCGGAAGCCGGTAAGAAATATAAGCAATGTTGTGGTAAGTAGGACAATATGGTAAGATAAAGGTGCCAACGAAAATATTTTGTTGACACCTTTTAAATTTAAAAAGGAGATTTTTAATGGAAGAAAAAATAATATTGTAATATATCAATTAGAAGATGGTAAAACAAAAATAGATGTAAAACTTGAAGATGAAACAGTATGGCTATCTCAACAACAAATGGCAGACTTATATGATACGACTAAACAAAATATAAGTTTACATATTAAAAATATCTTTGATGAAGAAGAATTAGACATAAATTCAACTGTCAAGGAATTCTTGACAGTTCAAAAAGAAGGAAATCGAAAAATTGAAAGAAAAGTTAAATATTACAATTTAGATATGATTATATCTTTATAAGATTTTGATTGATATAAAAATGATAAAGACATAGGAGACATTATGTTAGAAATATTTAAGTGTGTAAGTGATAATGTTAATTTGGATGACTATTTAAAACTTTATAAATATGTTAGGGATAATATGGAGTATCCTGAGTGGTTAGGTATATTTACTAGAGATGAAATAATTGATATATTGAAAAATGGAGGCAAAATCTGGTTATATTATGATAATGATAATTTGGTATGTTCGATGTTTTATATGCCTATAAATGAAAAATCATTAGCAAAACATAACGTTTTTTATTCTGAAAGTTTGGTAGGTTCTTTAGGACCTATAATGGTAAGTCCTGACTATATTGGACATGGTTATCAAAAAGAAATGTTAAAAATATTGGATAGATATTGTAGAAATATTAACAAAAAGTATCTATTTACAAAGGTTTGTGCGAACAATTTGTATTCATTGAATAATATGTTGCAAGATAATTATAAAGTAGTAGATAAATATGTAAATGAAAGAGGAGAGAATATTGCTTTAATAAAGGATATTGGAGATTAAGATATATAAATGTGCCTTTTAGACAAGTATAGAGTGTATCATATAGATATACTCTATTTATTTTTGCAAATTATAGTTATATATTAACATTTTTAATAGCTTGTCATAAAGTATAAAAGGAGGAAACTAAAATATGCAAATAATAGATGGTAAGACCGTTGTAGTATCAACAAGTGAAGAATTTGAAACTGCTTTAAGCGAAGATAACGGTTATGTTTATATCTATTTAGATAGTGATATAACATTAGAAAAAGGTTTTGTAATAAATTCAAATAAAAAGATTGTTGTTATAGACGGAACTTATAATAATGTAAAACACACTTACACAAATTATTTAACTGAACTTATAAATGTAATAACAGTGAGTGAAACTAATGAAAAGATATTAGTTAAGAATATTGATATAGTTAGTTCACATTCATTTGGTGTAATATCTGTTCCTGCTAGCCTTTTATATAGCCAAGTTTATGTGGAGTATAATAATGTGGGATTTAATGGAATTGAACTATCATATAACGATTACGGGGTAACCAGAATAGTAGATAGCAATATTCAAGTAAAAGAAACCAATAGCATTGCAGCACAAAGAGTATGTGACTGTAATAAAATAGAAATAGGGGGAAAAACATCAATAAATAGCGCAGCCTCAACTAGTACTGTGTTTTTATATAAAGATAGGTGGGGATATCTTAAATTTTTGCCGGATAGCCGTGTAACAATAAATACAAATAATGAAATAATAACTGGAACAAACAAAATAGACTTCACAATTTCACACGGTGCTGAAGTAAATCTAGTTACAGGCAATGGCTTTGCTGCTATTACCACACACGGTGTAAGAGATGTGATGATTGAAGAAAATGCAAATTTTACATTCATTGAAAAAAGTCATCAAAGAGTCCCTATGTGGAATGTATATGGAAACTTTACTGTAAATGAAGGAGCAAGTGTGTATATATTAAACACATATTCTAGTACACCATCAGATAATTATAATATTTATTTTAAGGGGACTAATCAAAAGATTACGATAGATAACCCTAAAAAATTTTCTATATATACCAAAAACGCAAATGTACTTTATACCAATAATCCAGTTGAGTTTTCACTAAAATTTAACCGTATAAATATGTGGACAGAGGCGTCAGATTTTGAAAACGCTTTTACTATATATGATTTACCAATATTATATTGGTACAAGGAAAAATATTTAGCACAAGTGACAGGTGTAATAGACAAAACAACAACAACTATTACATCTAATAATTTTACTGCGGACGAATTAAGTATGTTACCAGATTTAAGTAATTTTTCTTTTCAAAGTAAGAAGGTACTTACAATTGGAAGAACAAAAGTAAATATACATCCGATAACAAGTGCATCTACCACAATATCTGGTCATACTGCAGAATTAACAGATGTTAAAATAGTGTACGGAGGGATAGAAGAAGTAGTTAGAACTGATGTTGATGGACTTTTTGAATATAACATACAAACGGCAATTGCAGACGGCACAGAAATTAAATTTATATCTTGTTTAGATGGTGCATATGATACAAGAAGTATAACTACTCCGTATGATGGGGAACTTACTCTTATGAGTGTTACACCTAATGTTGTTTTTGATTTAAACCCTATGCCTGATGCCCCAAACTTACTACAAAAGATAGATAGTCAAATTATAACAATAGTAGATAGCAGGCGTATTAGTACGGCATGGAAGCTATATGCGTATATTACAAATCCACTACAGTCAAATAGTGGTAAAGTACTAGATAATGCATTAACTTTTAGAAAATTTGATAACACTCTTGTAACGCTAAAAACAGAGCAACTTTTAGTATATGAGGCAGAAGGAGGAACAGAAGGAGTAAGCGTGAGTAAAATTACTTTCTCAAAAGAAAGGGGATTAATGGTAAATTTAGATAATATCACTTTAGATACAAGCGAAGAATACTCTACTAAAGTCGTTTGGAGTATAGAAATATAGTATGAAAATTAAGGAGGAAAATATTTATGGCAAGACATACAGTCCCAATAACAGAGGGAAAAGGAAGTATAAATCTAGTTGAGGGTATGTATAATGCAGAAGCTGCTGTACCTGGATATGATGCGAGCACACTAGACCCAAATAGTGTAACAATTGTATCAGGTACAGATACGTATGCGTTTACAATATCTGCTAACGGTACGGTTACGTTTCATGTTACCGAAACAGGAAGTTCTTCAGGCGTGCAAGTTATAGGAGCAAAATTTGTAAGGACAGATAGCACAGGAAAGTCCTATGGAGATCCAATTATTACTGGAATTGATGGAAATGCAACATTTCAAAATGTTCCGTGGCTGGCAGAAAGTGGAATAAAATTTTATTACAAACAGATAGCAAGTGACGGTGGTCATACTTTCGATAATACGCAAAAAGAAATTACACTTACAGAACAGACATCTACAGTAGAGATTGCAAACCCTATAGCACCTGAACGTAATTTTACATTAGTTGATGCAAATTATGCAAACATTCCGATTGAAACTGGTCAGATAATTCTTACAGATTCTTAAAGTACAGAAATAATGGTAAGAAAAATTCCTTACCATTATTTTTGATAATTACATGTTATATCTTTTCATAATTAAGTTTATGTCTGAAAATGTAATATTAGCAGTCGCTGGATTACTACTAATACTTGCTACGACTTGAAAAGCGGCTGGTGCAAATATTTGTGTAATTGTAGTGCCAGAAAATGTCATGTCTTGTGTAGTTCCTTCTTTTAGCTCAAAAGTTAAGTTGTTAATAACAGTTCCAGTTGTTTTGTTTAAGAGTAAAAATTTTCCACCATTTGTTTCGGTTACACCGGATATTTTACCACAGAGTGTTATTTCATAAATGCCAGTTACGTCAACATCAATATCATTTGTAGTTGGTATGCTAAATACGTTAGTTGATTCAGGAATAAATATTTTTTCACCTATTTCAAGTGGTTTTGCTATATTTGAAATATTGTAAGAAGCAAATATAATAGCATTAAAAGCGGTTACACCACCTCCACTACCTGCCGGTCCTTGAGGTCCAATATCGCCTTTTTCACCTTTTTCACCCTTTGGGATGTAAAAAGTTAGATAATGTACCATATTTTCAAAGTCGTCTAAAACTTGTGCAGTTTCACCAGCTTCTATTGATTCGACTCCGTTTATGGAAATATGTTCAGTTCGCCCAATTTCCCCAGGCAATCCCCTAGGACCTAAATCACCTTTGTCGCCTTTGTCGCCTTTAATTCCTTTAGGTATTTTAAAGTTTAAAACTACATCCTCTGGTGTGCCAGCGTTTTCTACATTTGCAGGTACATTTGATTCAACTGTTTCGACTGTGCCAATTGTTACAGTAGCTGGACCAGGAACACCTTGTGGCCCTGTTGCTCCTGTGGGCCCAGTTATACCTTGAATTCCTTGTATACCTTGCACACCAGTATCTCCCTTTTCTCCTTTTGGACCTTGAGGGCCAGTAGGTCCTGTCGCACCTGTTAGATAAACAGGTTTGCAGTGACAAAACGGTTTGTTATTAAAGCAATTATTCATAATACCTCCTAGTATAATAAAAAATACACTCTATATATTTTATGGTCAAATTTATATAGTGTTAATTTGTATAAAAAGTATTTCATACAATTATTTTTGTGATATAATACACATGTGGGGTGTAGAATATGCGCAAGAACGTTTTGTTAGTTAATATAGGTAAAATGATATGAATAAACAAGAAGTATATGAATTTTTAAAGAACAAAAATATATGGTATGAAATAACAGAGCATGAGGCTGTGTATTCAATGTCTGAAGTGCCTAATGTAGAGATTCCTTATCCGGAGTCGGAAGCTAAAAACCTTTTCGTTCGAGATGATAAACATAACAATTATTATTTAATAACAGTAAAAGGAAACAAAAAAGTAGATTTAAAAGAGTTTAGACGCACTAACAACACAAGACCTTTAAGCTTTGCATCAAGTGAAGAATTAAATGAAATTTTAAAGCTAATACCAGGCTCTGTATCACCATTTGGACTTTTATCTGACAAGGAAAATAAGGTTAAGTTTTATATAGATAAAGCGTTTTATGATAACAGAGGCATTATTGGAATTCATCCAAATGAAAATACTGCAACAGTGTGGCTAAAAATAGGTGATTTGGTTCAAATTATACAAGAAAGTGGGCATATAGTTTGTAAAATAGATATAGAGTAATTATGTGATTTATGTTGTAATATGTACAATTATGTTAAATACTAGTAAAAAGGTATGAAAGGTTGTATAATATATGTTGGCATAAGAGATTATACAAAAAAGGAGGTATATTTATGAACATACAAAAATTCACTAGAAAATCTGTTGAAGCTTTGGAAGAAGCTCAAAGCATAGCATCAAGGAATTCTAACCCGCAAATAGAACAAGAGCATTTGCTACTTGCTTTGCTTGAACAGGATAATAGTTTAATAAAAGAATTACTAAAGAAAATGGGAGTAGAGGATAGCTTTGAAAAAAGTGTAAAAGAGCTAGTAGATAAAAAACCACGTGTTACAGGGCAAGCAAGAAAAATGGACAGCATATATGTATCGCAAGACACAGATTTAGTTTTAAACGATGCCGAAAAGCAAGCTGCTAAAATGAAAGATGAATATGTTTCAGTTGAACATATCATGATTTCTTTACTTGAAAATTTAAATAGCAATTTAAAGGAACTGTTTAAAACATTTGGTATTACAAAGCCTGCTTTTTTAAAGGTATTGGCTTCTGTAAGAGGGGAGAGCCGTGTTACAACGGATAGCCCAGAGGAAACATATGATGCGCTTAAAAAGTATGGTCAAGATTTAGTAAAACTTGCTCGTGAGCAAAAACTTGACCCAGTAATAGGCAGGGATACTGAAATACGTAATGTAATAAGGATACTATCTAGAAAGACTAAAAATAATCCTTGTTTAATTGGCGAACCTGGTGTTGGTAAAACAGCTATTGCAGAGGGTTTGGCATTAAGAATAGTAAGAGGAGATGTGCCAGAAGGCTTAAAAGACTGCACAATATTTTCACTAGATATGGGAGCGCTAGTTGCTGGTGCAAAATATAGAGGCGAATTCGAGGAAAGATTAAAAGCAGTATTACAAGAAATTAAGAAAAGCGAAGGCAGAATTATACTGTTTATAGATGAAATACACACAATAGTAGGCGCTGGTAAAACAGATGGAGCAATGGATGCAGGAAATATACTAAAGCCAATGCTTGCACGTGGAGAGTTGCATTGTATAGGTGCAACAACACTAAACGAATATCGCCAATATATTGAAAAAGATCAAGCACTAGAAAGACGTTTCCAACCAGTAATGGTAGATGAACCTTCTGTTGAAGATACTATTACTATTTTAAGAGGCTTGAAAGAACGTTATGAGGTGTATCATGGAGTAAAAATTGCAGATAATGCATTAATTGCAGCGGCAGTTATGTCACACAGATATATTTCAGATAGATTTTTACCAGATAAAGCAATAGACTTGGTAGATGAAGCTTGTAGTACAATCAAAACAGAAATGCAGTCTATGCCAACTGAACTAGATGAAATCTCAAGAAAAATGATGCAATTAGAAATAGAAGAAACAGCTTTGTCTAAAGAAAAAGACGATATTTCTAAGAAAAGACTAGAGGATATACAACATGAAAAAGCTGAACTTAAGACTAAATTTGATTCAATGAAAGCAAAATGGGAAAATGAAAAGGAAGCTATTTCTAAAGTACAAAAATTACGTGAAGAAATTGAAAGAGTAAATGGTGAAATTGAACAAGCGGAAAGATCTTATGAATTAAATAGGGCAGCTGAACTTAAGTATGGTAAACTTCCAGAACTTCAAAATAAATTAAAAGAAGAGGAAGAAAAGGCTGAAAAAGAGAAAAATAGCGATAGTAATTTGTTGCGTAATAAAGTAACCGAAGATGAAATCGCAAAAATAGTTTCAAGATGGACTGGAATACCTGTTGCAAAATTAGTTGAAGGTGAGAGAGAAAAGCTACTTCATTTAGCAGACATATTACATAAAAGGGTTATTGGCCAAGATGAGGCAGTAGAAAAGGTGTCCGAAGCAATAATTCGTTCAAGAGCTGGAATTAGTGATCCAAAAAGACCTATAGGTTCATTCTTATTTTTAGGGCCAACAGGTGTTGGTAAAACAGAGCTTGCAAAAGCATTAGCTGAAAGCCTATTCGACGATGAGAAAAATATTGTAAGAATAGATATGTCTGAGTATATGGAGAAGTATTCTGTATCTAGGTTAATTGGCGCACCTCCAGGATATGTAGGATATGAAGAGGGCGGACAGCTTACAGAAGCAGTTAGAAGAAAACCATATTCTGTTGTACTATTTGATGAGATAGAAAAAGCACATCCAGATGTATTTAATATATTGTTACAAGTTTTAGATGATGGACGTATTACAGATTCACAAGGTAGAACAGTAGACTTTAAAAATACTATTATAATACTTACATCTAATTTAGGCTCTGAATATATTTTAGAGGGTATAGGAGAAAATGGCGAAATTTCTCAAGAGGCACAACAAAAGGTACAAGAATTGCTTAAACATAGTTTTAGACCAGAGTTTTTAAATAGATTAGATGAGATTGTATTATATAAACCATTAAAGAAAGAAGAAATAAGTAAAATACTAGACTTGTTAATTAAAGATTTGGAGAAAAGACTTGAAGATAAACATATTACGTTGTCACTTACAAAGCAAGCCAAAGACTACTTAATAGATAATGGTTATGATGAACTTTATGGAGCAAGACCTCTAAAAAGATTTGTGCAAAAGAAACTTGAAACGCTAATTGCTAAAAAGATATTAACATCTGAAATTACTGCATCTAGTCACGTTACAATAGATTTTGCAAACGGAGAACTTGTTATTAAAAAATAATATATATAAAACCAGGAGTAACACATACGTTGCTTCTGGTTTTTAAAATTACTAAACTTGAAAGAGTTCCATGTTTGTGATATATAATAGCTGTAAAATTAAATTTTACGAGGTGAATTTATGACAAAACGACATGTATCTGTAAAAAGCATATTATTGATAGATACTATAGCGGCAGTAGTGTTATCTAACGTAGTTTGGAGCTATATGTATTTTAAAGGAAAAATAACTTGAGGCACTCGCTAATACCTCTTACATCGGGTGACTATTTTCAGGCAAGACTTTCTTTGCTAAATAGTTTTTCGGACTTTGAAAAAGAAAAGTATGAGAGCAATTTAAATAATATAGACGAGTATTATCCAAGCATAAAGACTAATGTACCGTTTATATCTCAATTACCTAATTATCCAAATGGTTGTGAAGCTACTAGTGCTGTTATGCTTTTAAGATATTATGGAATAGATATATCACTTGACGAATTTGTTTTGAAATATTTGAAAAAGGATAATATTTATTCAAAAGATGGTGAAAGATTTGGCCCAGACCCTAAAACAACGTATGCAGGAAACCCTGGAAGCCTTACTGGAGGCTTTGGAATATTTGCTCCTGGCATAAGAGATGCAATGGAAAAAGCGTTAGCAGAAAAAATGGACAGTTCAAGTACAGAAAGACTTTATGTTTTTGGCAATGACGATACTTCATATCCTTTAGAGTACTATAAATTAAGTTTTCCTATTGTAATATGGGCCACAACAAATTATGAGCCGACAAAAGAAAAGTGGACATGGAAAAGTGTAGATGGTACTCATTCATATACATATTCTAAAAATAGTCATACAATAGTTGTTACTGGGTTTGATGAAAATTATTACTATGTAAATGATCCATTACAGTCAAGTGGAAATACAAAAATAGAAAAAGAAAAATTGGAAAAAAGTTTTGATTCTCTTGGTAGACAAGTAGTGGGTATAATGAAGTATGATGTATGTGAGTATGATGAGGTTGAAAAGTGGTAGAATTATTTGTAATAATTGAATTTTAAATTTATTTGAGATATAATTACAAAAATTATTTAAGGAGAGACGAGTTATGATTAAACTTGAACAATACAGAGATACTTGGTTAAGTGAAAAGATAAATGAAGTAATTGGCTTTTATCCAAGAGAGTTTTATTGCTTGGATAACTTTAGTTCTTTTAAGGTTGAATATGAAGGTTATTTATATTCTTCTTTAGAGGAAGCGTATCAATCACTTGGTTTTGCATCTAGTGCACCAGAAATTGCAGAAAAAATAAAGCGTTCACATTCAGCACACGAAGCGCAAAAAATAGCTTATGATAACAAGGATAAAAGACAAAGCAATTGGGACGAAGTGAAATTAGATGTTATGGAAAAGCTATTAAGAGCAAAGATTGACCAAAATCCATATGTAAAGAAAAAACTACTGGAGACAAAGGATTACATTATTGTAGAAGATTCTCCTAAAGATAGCTTTTGGGGATGGGGCAGTGACAGAAATGGCCAAAACAATTTAGGAAAACTTTGGATGAAGTTAAGGGATGAATTAAAGGAAAAAGAATAACAACAAAAAAAGACAAGTTAGAATTTCAACTTGTCTTTTAAAATATGTAATTAAAAAGTGAAAATGTGTGAAATTTGATTTTTCTTTTGATTATTTATATTATTTAGTGTATACTAATTTTGTAATTCGTTAGGAGGAATTTTTATGGATAAAAGTAAAATTGATGAATTTAACGACAAGCTAAAAAAATTAAATGATAAAATTAAGGATACAGCAGAGACTGTAACAATTGCAGGAATGGAAGCAAAAGACAAAGTAGTAGACGCTTTGGATACAGTTGCTATTGCAGGTCTTGAGACAAAAGACAAGATTTCTAAAAAAGTTGAAGATGCAAAGTCTGATGTAGAAGCTGCTAAAGAAAACTGCAGAATTGCTGCAGATAAAAGCAAAGGAAAGATAAATAGTGGTTTGCTAAAAATGCAAATGAACATTGAAGAAACTAAAAAAACAATTGAAGCTAAAAAAGAACTTCATGATAAAGAAAAACTTCAAAAATATATTGACGAACAATTTGATTATGCAGCAGATGCACTAGAGTTAGCATTTTTACTTGCTAAAGAGTCAAAACTTGCTTTCTTAGAAGCATTAGAAGCACAAGTAGAGTTTGATGAAAAATATGGTGAATAAAAATAAGCCCCAAAAGGGGTTTATTTTTATATATAAGAAACCTAACTATTGCTAAGAATACTCTTTCGTACATTTTCCATTTCTGTTATACCTTGACTTTGTGTGCTTATTATATTTTGAGCAATTACTTTAAGTTCTGGCTCTATTTCATACTTTAAAACATTTTCACACATATGTATAGCACCCTCATGATGTGGTATCATTTCATCTATGAAATTAAGGCAGATGTTAAAGCTTTTTGGACTGTTACGCATTCTGCATACCATTTTATCTGCTATTTTATAATATTCGTCCATGTAACAGCAAACGTCACAATTTTCGTTTGTGAAATCACATGCATTTTCAAGTAGTTTTTTCATATTTTCTATTCCTTGAGTTTGTTCTTCTATTATATTATTTGCTATAGATACTAAAGGTGTGAGGTTAGTGTAATTTAGTAAATTCTCACACATTTGTATCGCTGCCAAGTGGTGAGGTATCATAGTACAGATGAAATCTTTAGTTATACTACATGTAACGTTTTGTGATACCATTGAATTGTACATTTGACGCAAAATATTGTTGTATTTCATTAAATATTGATTTACATACTGATATTGTTTTCTATACATTATATTCAGCTCCTTAGTGTATTGTATGATGGATAGTTTGGCTATGTTGATGTGATTTATTGTTATTATTGAGATATATGTGCTATACTATGTATGTATTTGAAAGGTGGAGTTATTTTGAAAAATGCTACTAGATTAATAATAGAAGATGAAAATGGTATTTGGTTTATTAAAAGAAGAAAAAAGATAAACGGAAAAATTGAAGAGTTTTATGTTTTGCCAGGTGGTATGTTAGATGAAGGTGAAGACTATATTACGGCCGGGATAAGGGAAGCCTATGAGGAATTAAGCGTTAAGGTAAAAATAGAAGAGTTTTTTACCGAACTTTATGTAGAAGAACTAGACAAATTTGAAAAGTATTATTTTGCAAAAATTGTTAGTGGAAAACCTAAATGTGGTACTGGAGAAGAATTTAAAAATCAGTCAATTGAAAGTAAATACGGAACTTATGAAGTAGTAAAGTTAAGTAAATTGGAGTTGGGTGCATATAGAATTCTTCCAGTAAGCATTAAAGATAAATTGGTAGCGACATATGTGTAGGAGGTAAATATGAAAGCTTTAGTAACTGGCGCAAGTAGCGGTTTAGGACGTGATTTTGCACGTAAATTAAGTCTTATGGGGTACGCTATAATAGCTGTAGCACGTGATGAAAACGGTCTTTTACAGTTAAAGGAAGAGTTAAAAACTGATGTGAAGATTATTGCTATGGATTTGGGTGATACTCAAAATTGTATTAATCTTTATGAGAAGCTTAAAATGGAAGATATAGATATATTGATTAATAATGCAGGATTTGGAGTATTTGGTGGTTTTGATGAAACAGATATTCATAAAGAGCTTAACATGATAGATGTAAATGTAAAAGCAGTACATATTCTAACTAAGTTATTCTTAAAAAATTTTAAAGAAAAAGATAAGGGATACATTTTAAATGTGGCATCTTCTGCAGCATTTGAACCTGGCCCACTTATGGCTGCATATTATGCAAGTAAATCTTACGTATTACGTCTTAGTCAAAGTATCTATGAAGAATTAAGAAGAGATAAAAGTCATGTACACATTTCTTGTTTATGTCCTGGACCAGTTGATACTAATTTTAATAATGTAGCAGGAGTGCGTTTTACAGTAAAAGCACTTCAAAGTAAAGATGTAGTAAACTACGCTATAAAATGTATGTTTAAGAAAAAATTAGTTATAATTCCAGGGGTTGTTATGAAGCTTTCAAGAATTGCTACAAAAATTTTACCAGATAAGCTTATTGCACGTTTTGCATACAATATACAAAAAAGTAAAAGAAGTTAAAATAAAGGATACATATTTTTGTCTAATTTTACATAAAAGGGATTACTTTTAGTTGACTTTTTTCACACATTATGCTAAACTTATAGAGCATGTATTAGGCGATAGCATATTAGGAGGTGCAGAGTCATGAGAGAAAACGTAACACTTGCTTGTACAGAATGTAAAATGAGAAATTATGAAACAAGTAAAAATAAAAGAACTACAACAGAAAGATTAGAGATGAATAAATTCTGTAAGTTCTGCAAAAAGCACACAACACATAAAGAAACTAAGTAAAGGATGTGAACAAGGTGGCAAAAGGGTTCTTAAAAGACATGAAGTCTGAGCTTAAAAAAGTTGTATGGCCAACTGGTAAGCAAGTTGTTAATAATGTATTATGGGTTATAGGACTTGTAGTAGTTGTTGCAGTTATTGTTTTACTAGTTGATTTAGTTTTGAAAACAGCAGATACAAAACTATGGGAATTAATCACTAAGTGGATTGGATAGGAGTTGAAAGTTTCAATGTCAGAAGAAACAGAAAATGGAGCTTTATCTAATTGGTATGTAATTTATACATATTCTGGTTATGAAAACAAAGTTAAAGCAACTTTGGAGAAAATCATCGCTAATAGAGGCTTAGAGGACAAAATTGAACAAATAATAATACCTATGGAAGAAGAAATTGAAATTAAAGATGGAAAGCAAAAAACATCTATTAAAAAAGTTTTTCCTGGTTATGTCCTTGTTAAAATGATTATGACAGACGAAACTTGGTATGTAATAAACGGAATTAAAGGTGTATTTAATTTTGTTGGTATGGGAGAAAAGCCATTGCCACTTACCGAAGCTGAAATGAAGAGCTTAGGAATTTCTGAAGAAGTTCTTAATGTTGATTTTGAAGTAGGAGATTCTGTTACAATAATATCAGAACCTTTCTACAATTATCCAGGAATAATCGAATCCATAGATAAAGAAAAACAGAGAGTTAACGTTAAAGTTAACATGTTTGGTAGAGAAACTTCGGTAGAACTTGGTTTCGACCAAATACAAAAAATTTAGTAAAAAGTATATGAATATCATATATTTTGATATATTTTAAGGAGGTGAAAAAAGATGGCAGAGAAAAAGGTTACTCACGTAATTAAACTTCAAATTGAAGCAGGTAAAGCTACACCAGCACCACCAGTAGGACCAGCATTAGGACCTTCAGGAATTAACATTATGCAATTTTGTAAAGACTTTAATGAAAGAACTGCAAAAGACGCAGGAATGATATTCCCAGTTGTGCTTACAGTTTACCAAGATAAATCATTTGAATTTATTACAAAAACACCACCTGCAGCAGTATTACTTAAAAAAGCAGCAGGAATAGCTAGTGGTTCAGGTAAACCACAAAAAGACAAAGTAGGTAAAGTTACATTGTCTCAAGTAGAAGAAATTGCAAAAACAAAAATGCAAGATCTAAACGCAGCCTCTTTAGAGACAGCCGTTTCTATGATAAAAGGAACAGCAAGATCAATGGGGATAATCGTTACTGAATAATAATGGGAGAGTTTGCATACTCGTTAAAACCAAAGGAGGGGAAAAGAATGAATAAGAGCAAAAGAATGAAAGAAGCAGCAAACCTTGTAGAAGATAGAGCTTACACAATAGACGAAGCTGTAGAACTAATTGAAAAATTACCTAAAGCTAAGTTTGATGAATCTGTTGAATTGCACGTAAAACTTGGAGTTGACTCTAAGCAAGCAGATCAACAAGTAAGAGGTACAATAGTACTTCCTCATGGAACAGGTAAATCTAAAAAGGTTTTAGTTTTAGCAAGAGGAGATAAAGCAGCAGCAGCTGAAGCCGCTGGAGCAGATTTCGTTGGTGATGATGACATGATAGCAAAAATAGCTGGTGAAAACTGGTTAGGTTTTGATGTTGTTGTAGCAACACCAGATATGATGCCTGCACTTGGTCGTATAGCAAAAATATTAGGACCAAAGGGACTTATGCCAAATCCTAAAGCTGGAACTGTAACTCAAGATACTGCAAAAGCAGTTGCTGAGATTAAAGCTGGTAAAGTAGAATATAGATTAGATAAAAACAATATAATCCATACATCTATCGGTAAAGTTTCATTTGGTAAAGAAAAAATCAAAGAAAACTATACTACATTAATGGATGCTATTGTTAAAGCTAAGCCTGCAGCAGCTAAGGGTACATACCTAAAATCAGTTGCAGTTTCTACTACAATGGGACCTGGAATAATGATTCAAGCCTAAATAGATATAAAATAAACATCATAAATTACGATTTATGGTGTTTTATTTTACCCAAAATCTATGCTTTAAATGCTACAATTATATTATTTTAAATTTACATAAAAAAAGTAACAAAATGCTTGCAAATTGCTGCATTTTGTTGTAAAATAATAGCGTAATTAAGCAGAGAAATCGTGCTGCAAGGGGAGGAATCATGGAACTAATAATTCAGGACTTTATTGAGTATTTGAAAAGTAGACAAGTGTCTAGAAATACATTACTCTCTTATGAAAGAGATATCAATCAATTAGCAACATACTTTAAAGATATAGATAAAAAAATGTTTGATGCTACTGAAGAAGATTTACAAAAATATATAGTATATCTTACAACTATGGGTAAGTCTAATGCCACAATATCTAGAAATGTGGCTTCAATGAAAGCCTTTTATAGGTACTTATTAAAAAATAAGCTTGTAGAAGAGAATATAGCTTTAAATTTAGCCGCTCCCAAAGTAGAGAAAAAAGAACTTTCTATTTTATCTGTTAGTGAAGTAGAAAAGCTTTTAGAGCAACCTAGTTCAAAAGATCTTAAAGGTCAAAGAGACAAAGCAATGCTTGAACTTTTATATGCTACAGGAATTAGAGTAACTGAACTTGTATCACTTACAATGAGTGATGTAAACGTAAATGCAGGACATATAAAAGTAAAAAAGAAAAACAAAGAAAGGGTAATTCCTATTTCTAATACTGCTCTTAAATATTTAAAAGAATATATTGAAAATGTTAGACCATTACTTATTAAAACAGAAGAGGAACAAAGTTTGTTTATAAATGCAAATGGTCAAAAAATGACAAGACAAGGCTTCTGGAAAATACTTAAACAGTATAAAGATGAAGCAAAAATTGAAAAAGAACTAACTCCACATACAATTCGCCATTCTTTTGCTGTTCATATGTTGCAAAATGGGGCAGAATTAAAGTCTGTGCAAGAATTATTAGGACATACAGATGTAGCTTCAACAATGATGTATACACACGTTGCGGACCTTAAATTAAGAGACGAATATTTGAAAGCTCATCCAAGAGTGTAAAATTGTATAACCGCTAGTAGTTAAGTACTAGTGGTTTTTACTTTTTGCTAATAAAATACGTAAAAAATATTGACAATTGAACAGAATAATGTTAAGATATATCTTGTCGATGGGATAGTGGCGGAACTGGCAGACGCACAGGACTTAAAATCCTGCGAGGGTTAAACCTCGTACCGGTTCGATTCCGGTCTTTCCCACCAAACAAATAAGTCTCTAAAGTCTGAAACATATGGCTTTGGAGATTTTTTTAATGCAATTTTAAGGTAACTGAATCATATAATTCAAATAGTTTATGTGTAAATGGTGTAAAACTCATTTGCATATTTTTTAACTGCATAAAAAAACACAGCAAAAATAATTGACTCTAGCAAACGTTTGTTTTATGATATTGGAGTAAATTGAATGGAGTTGGTATAAATGAAATTTTTAGATAAAAACAGCTTAGCATTTGAAGATATTAAGCACGTCGAAGAGGATGGCACTGAATTTTGGTATGCAAGAGAACTTATGCCTGTTTTACAGTATTCTAATTGGCAAAACTTTGAAAGAATAATAGATAAATCAAAAGTATCTTGTGAAAATAGCGATATCAGCGTGTCTGAACGTTTTATTGACGTTAATAAAACGATAAAAATGCCTAATGGAGCAGAAAAAACAATTACAGATTACAATTAACTCGCTATGCGTGCTATTTAATAGCTCAAAATGGAGATAGTAGAAAGAAAGTAATTGGTGGAACTATGCCAGAAGAATTACCAACTCCTGAAAAGAGCTTAAAACAATTAGAAAAAGAAAATATAAAAAGTCTAAAACTTAAAAATTAAGAACTATATGGATTTTTTTATCCTTCTAAATTACGTATATAATTATCACAAAAAGTTCCCTAAAATATTAGAGAACTTTTTGTTGTCATGAGTAAAGGTAACGTGCAACATATATTCCACTTGCACTAGCATGAGAAAGTGAATGAGTTACACCAGAACCGTCACCAATTACGAATAGGTTCTTAAATTTTGTTTCTAGGTGGTTATCTACTTCAACTTCAGAGTTGTAGAATTTAACCTCAACACCATAAAGAAGTGTACTAGGATTCGCGGTACCAGGAGCAATTTTGTCCAAAGCATAAATCATTTCAATTATGTCATCTAGTTGACGTTTTGGAAGCACAAGGCTCAAATCTCCCGGTGTTGCAGTAAGAGTTGGCTTTACAAATCCTTTCTGCATTCTTTTTAAAGTGCTTCTTTGACCACGAATAAGGTCACCAAATTGTTGAACGAGTAAACCTCCACCAAGCATGTTAGATAGCATTGCAATAGATTCACCATATTCATTGCTATTATGGAAAGGTTCTGTGAAATGGTTTGAAACAAGCAAGGCAAAGTTGGTATTGTTAGTATACATGCTTTTGTCGCTATAACTATGACCGTTGGCGGTTATAATTCCACGAGTATTTTCGTTTACTACAATACCGTGAGGATTCATGCAAAATGTCCTTACCATATCGCTATATTTTTGAGTTTTGTATACAAGTTTACTCTCATATACTTGTGAAGTAATATCCTCAAATATTTCCGCAGGTAGTTCCACTCTGACACCAATGTCTACTTTATTGTTTGTAGTTTTAATGCCAAGTTTAGAACAAAGTGCACCTATCCATTTTGAGCCGGAGCGTCCAACAGCCACCACAAGATTATCACTGGTATAAAACGAGTCATCTTTTAACACGTTTATAACAAACTTGCTTCCTTTTTTAGATATTGTGGTCACTTCTGAATTGAAGCAAATTTGTACTCCTGACTGCACAAGATAGTCATACATGTTTTTTAAGACTACATAGTTTACATCAGTTCCAAGGTGTCTTACTTTTGCATCCAAAAGATTAAGCCCATTTTGCAAGGCAAGCTTTTTTAGTGGAGTATCTGAAGTAGAATAAATGTGGGTGTTTTGGCCACCGAATTTCAAGTTTATACTATCTACATACTCCATAAGGTTGATAGCTTCATTTTCACCTATATACTCGTAAAGATTGCCTCCAAAATTGTTCGTGATATTGTACTTTCCATCTGAAAATGCACCTGCACCACCAAATCCATGCATTATACTGCAGTTTTGACACCGAACACATTTTAAAGATTTACCGGTCGCAACTGGACATTTACGCTTGGAAAGTTCAACTCCTTTTTCTAGGATACAGATTTTAAGGTTGGGGTTGAGCCGTTTGGCCTCATATGCTGTAAATATTCCAGCTGGTCCTGCTCCTATAATAATTAAATCAAAGTGTGACAATTTTCATTACCTCCATTTTATATATTTATATATACTTAAACTAGTAATTACTAGTATTACAAAGAAAACAACGCATACATTATACATTAGGTGAACATAAAAGTCAAATGTGGCATTTTTTAAAGGCTAGTTTAATATAATGTTATATGATAAATGAATTAATACAAAAAATAGACAGTCTCGTTTGGGGACCACAGTTTATATTATTGTTTGCTATATTGGGTGTATATTTGACAATTAAATTAAAATTACCACAAGCAAAAAGTTTAGGATGTGTGACTAAAATTAAGCATAACAATAGTGGAAAAATTAGCTCATATAAAGCACTTATGACTATACTTGCCGGTACTTTGGGAATAGGAAATATAACAGGAGTTGCAACAGCAGTAGCAATAGGTGGAATAGGTAGCATTTTTTGGATATTGGTATCCGGTATACTGGCTATGGCTATATCTTATGCAGAAAATTTTTTAGTGTTTAAGTACAGAAAAAAGGATAAACATGATGGCTTTTTTGGTGGTGCTATGTATGTGTTAGATGAGGTGATGGATAAAAGGAAAGTAGCACTTCTTTTTGCTACATTTACACTTGTGGCAACTATTGGTATGGGTGCTATGGTTCAACCTAATTCGTTAGCATCGCTTTTATATGAAGAGTTTAACGTTAGTAAAGCATTTGTAGGACTTGTTATAGCTGTTATTTCAACTTACGTTATATTTGGTGGAAAATATAAAATGGCAAAGATAAATAGTTATATAATTCCTTTTTGCACATTAACGTATATTATTTTGTGTGTGCTAATAATATTAAATAATTTGACCAAAGTGCCACTTGCAATAGAGAGTATAATAAAGGCTGCTTTTGGTATAAAACCTGCAATAGGGGGAATAATTGGTGCCAGTCTAATTAAGTGCATAAGTGTTGGCTTTTCTAGAGGAATGTTTTCCAATGAAGCGGGAATGGGAAGTGCACCCATGTTTGCAGCAACTACGGAGGATATGGAAAATATAAAAGAAACAGCGTACATAATGTCGTTTAGTGTTTTTATAGATACAATAATTCTATGTGTACTAACGGGTGTTACGATTATTGTAGCTGGTACACATAACGTACCAAACATAACAATAATGCTAGAAAGGACATTTTCAACTTTGCCATTTGGTCTAATTTTACTTACTTTTTGTATGATTATATTTGCAATATCTACTATACCATGTTGGGAGTTTTACGGAGAACAGGCTATAAAATATATATTTAAAAAGAAATATTTTGTTTATTTGTATAAAGTAGTGTTTGTAGTTTGCATATATTATGGGTGTATATTAAGTTTAAATATGGTTTGGAATATATCTAATATTGCAAATGCACTTATGGCATTGCCTAATATTTATATGATATTTGCACTGCGAAAGGAACTAGTAAGGTAAAACATATAAAAAATTAAAGAAAATTAAAAAAATATTGTTTTTGAGTTGACAAATACAAAAAATATTGTATAATTATTATTGTAACTTACGCGGACGTAGTTCAATGGTAGAACCTCAGCCTTCCAAGCTGATGGTGTCAGTTCGATTCTGATCGTCCGCTCCACAATTTAAGTGTCAAGGATATTTTGTTCTTGGCACTTTTAATTTTAGTATAAAAAGAGTAGGCCATGTAAGGTCTACTCAATAGAACTATAATGCATTGATCTATTCACCAATATCTTGCGGTTTTGTAACAAGCTTATCGCTATAACTTTCAAATACTATATTCATACCATGCTCAACTGTTGAATTTGGACACATAAATTCAATTTTCTTAAATGTTCTACCTAGTCAACCAGCGTTTGTTGAAAAAGGTTTTATTATTTTCCTGGATAAATTATTTTTTGAAAGGAATGTTCTAATTGCTGGTACTTGTCTATACCACCATACTAGAGTACCAAGTATTATTTAATCATATTTACTTATATCTACATTTATGTTTTGTATTTCTGGTAGGTGATTGCTAAACTCACTGTTTTGTTCATCGTTTACAACTGTCTCATAATCTTTTGAATTTGGAATTACTGTTTTTATTTCTAGAATATCACAATCTAACTTTTCTTTAATTTTGTTTGCAATCATTCTAGTGTTTCCTGTATAAGAAAAATATACTATTAACTTATTCATTCATTTCCTCCTAATTTGTTGTATTCTTCATTAGTTAATGGTTCGCACCATTCATTACTTGTATTTTCTCCTGGTACTTCTATTGCAATATGACTAAACCATTTATTTTTGGGGTTCCATGCCAATGTTTTACATTTGCAGGAATTGTTATAACATCTAAACCTTGGTTTAGGTCAAGTGTTTTTTGGAAAAATTTAAAGTTTTAGTGTGAAAAAATATGGAGTTAAGTATTAGCGAAGTATCTAAATTAACAGGTTTAAGTATATCTAAATTGGGGTATTATGATGAACATGGTTTAATTCCCAATATTAAAAGAACTGAGTTAGAGTTAAGAAAGTTTAACGCCGAAAACATAGAGTCACTAAATGTAATTGAGTGTTTAAAAAATTCTGGAATGCAGTTAAAAGAAATAAAAGATTTTATGAATTGGTGTAAACAAGATGACGAATCAATAGATAAAAGATTAAATATGTTTAAAGAACAAGAAAAAAATGTATTAGAACAGATTGAACGCTTAAATAAAAGTTTAGATTTTATACATTTTAAGCAATGGTATTATTCTACTGCTCAGAAACATCATTCTATAGAATTTGTAAATAATATGAATTTGGAAAATATGCTAAGTGAAATTCAAGATTTGTATAAAAAGATATTTGCATAACATATATTAGATATAGCTTACAAAGCATTTAAAGATTGATTTTATGCGATGTTAATGGTATAATTAAAGCCAATAATTTATTTGTAGGAGGATTTAGCTATGAAGTATTTTAAAAAATTGGTAGGTAGCAGAATATATTTGTCTCCTAGGATTATAACAGATGAGTCTGTAACAAAGTACACAGAGTGGATGAACGATTTTAATGTGACTGATTATATCGGGGCTAGTGATGGCATTATTACGTTCACATCTGAAAAGGACTATCTTGAAAATGTTGCTAAAGAAAGTGACAATAGAAGATATGACATAGTAGACCTTAAGACAAATAAGCTTATAGGTACGGTTAGTCTTGAAAGATTCAAGTGGACATCAAGAAATGCAACTCTTGGAATATTTATAGGAGAAGAAGAATACAGGGGCAATGGCTACGGCGCAGAAGCAATAAAGCTGATACTTGAGTATGGGTTCAAATACTTGAATTTACATAGCATAAAATTGGATTTAGCTGGATTCAATGAAAGAGCTCATAAATGCTATTTGAAATGTGGTTTTAAAGATACTGGTCGCAGCAGAGATGAGATTTTTGTAAATGGCAGGTATTACGATATATTGCATATGGATATATTGTCTTCTGAGTTTGAAGGTGACTACATAAAAAACAAAAATATATAATGTTTAAGGTTATATAAGAAGTGATTATAAAAAGACATGAATTTAGATTTAAATTCATGTCTTTTTATTTGGTAAAACAAATAGATGTTATGAATCAGTGCCTTTATAAAACAAGAACAATTCATTGACAAATTGACATAATTAAGATATAATATACACGTCTTTATTTTAAGGGACAAAATAAATTTATTTTGTAAAGGAGAAGATAAACTATGTCTAAGCCTACTTCTTATTTTGTATCACCCACCAACTTTGAAGAAGCTTTTGGTTTCCTTCCGTGCTCTTGTTCAAAAAACTTTCGAACTGCAAGCGATTGCTTTTATACCGTACGGTATGAAACGAAGTCATATGATACAGTCATAAAAAGGATTGACGTAACTTGTGGGGCTTGCAATATAGACCGCACATTTGATATTGAGTCAATGAATATTGACGGAAACGATTTACCGTTTTAACTGTAAAAACATATAGTCCGATTTTTTCGGGCTATATGTTTTTTTGGGGGGATTAGTGAAATGTTATGTATAAGTGACAAATTTCCAATTAAAATTGCTTGAACTAGCAGTAAAATTTATGTATAATTAAATTACATAAGTTTTGAGATTAACGTATACAAAGATTAGTTAATTTTCAAGATTTAGAGGGGGAAGAAAAATGGAAGAAAAAAAGAAACTTTATAGAAAAGAAGAAGGTAAGTTAATAGCGGGTGTTTGTGCAGGAATAGCTGAATATTTTAGCATTGATGTAACAGTAGTTAGACTTGCTTGGGTTATTTTATCTCTTTTAGCAGGTTGTGGAGTAATTGCATACCTAATCGCTATTTTAATAATGCCAATGAAAGCAGGAAATTAGTACAATATAAGATATATAAAACACATTGAAGTTATTCAGTGTGTTTTTTTTAGGTAAATATAAGTATAAATAGATTGAGAATAAAAAATATATGTGATATAACTTAAAAATAAAGGGAGTGTATATTATGGAGAATAAAATAGAAGAGTTAAATGGTTTTAAAGAAATGAGAATAGTAGACAATTTTTATCAAACATCAAGTTTTTTTCCAATGCCTACAACAGAAATAGGAACATTAAGTGAAAGTGGTGAAACTAACCTTGGCTCATATTCATTATGTTTCCCTTATTACATAGCGGGAAAAGATTACTATGCAATGGTACTTTGCTGCAGAAATAGTTCTAATACAGCAAAAAATATTTTAAGAACAGGAAAATGTTCTATCAATTTCATAACAGATAAAAGGAAATACTTTAAAGAGGCAGTAAGATTAGGTTATCCTGGAGAAACTACTGAAGAAAAGATGAAAGACTGTATTTTTACATTAGTAGATGGAAAAAGTGCTAGAGAAAACCCTAATGAAAAATTCCCAAAAGTAGTTGCAGAGTCTTATCAAGTATTTGAATGCACATGGGTAAGAGAACTAGATAACGCAGAGGGTGATGTAGTAAAAGAAGAGTACGAGCCACCATACCATCAATTTAATGGAATTACTAGTAAATTTGGAGCTCATTTTATATTAAAAATTGATCATATACTTATGAAGCCAAAATACTATGACGCTATAATAAATGGTGTAAACGCATATAATTTTCCAAATGTTCCAGTAGATTATGGCTACAGAGATAGCAAAAACTTTTGGTATACAAGATTTAGACGCCCAATATCTGAGCCTATTCCTGTAAGTAAAGGAATAAGTTTAGACACAGTAAAATATGCAGCTTCAAGAATAGATCCTGATGTTAAGTTTACAGATGAGGCATGCCAAAAACTTGTTAAGGTACCAAGAGTATTCTTAAATACGGTACTTAAAGGTTGCGTTGCATGGGCAAAAGAAAACAATGTAAGTTTAATTACTGAAAAAGAAATGGCTATTATTCAAGATAAACGTAGCAAAGAAAAGAAATAAATTTAATGTTTATTTAATAAATGTTATATACACTTTAACAGGTGGTAAATATGAGAATTTTAATTGTAGAAGATGAGGAAAGTCTAGCTGATGTAATTGCTACAAGGCTTAGAAAAGATAAGTATGTAGTAGATGTATAAGAGTATATACAGCAGATCCTTTGGAAAATGGTTTATCAAATGGTGGAGATATAACACTTAGCATGCTAAATCAAAAGGTGAGTGGAAATATTTCAATAGACAAAACATCAAAAATTAAACTTACAGGAGATAGTTACATTACATCTTTAGATAATGAAGATGACACTAATAGCAATATAGATTTTAATGGATATAAGTTGTATGTAAATGGAGTAGTTATAAATTAAAACATTAACACACTGGGAGTATTTCCTAGTGTGTTTTATATTTAATATTTATCTCATATATTGTTATTATGGGGTGATTTTAGTGATAAATTTCACAAAAATGCAAGGATGTGGGAATGACTATATTTACATATATGATTTAGAAAACATTGAGGAAAATAAGTTATGTACGCTAGTTCAAAAAATGTCAGATAGACATTTTGGTATAGGAGCTGACGGGGTAATTTTAATAAGCAAAGGTAGTAATGCAGATTTTAAAATGAGAATGTTTAATGCAGATGGGACAGAAGGTGCTATGTGTGGAAATGGTATTAGGTGTGTTGGAAAATATGTAAAAGACAAGGGGTTAACTAACAAAAAGAAAATACGTATAGAAACTATGTCTGGCATAAAAACATTAGAATTGAATTTAAGTAAAAACAAGGTAAGCAGCGTAAAAGTTAATATGGGAAGTCCTAAATTTAATTTATCTGAAACAGGAACAAAGCCTGAAATACTTAGTGTACCAACTAAACAAGGTTTTGTTAAAGGGTATTATTTAACCCTTGGTAACCCTCATTTAGTAGTTGTAGCAGAAAGTATAAAAGATATAAACGTAGAAAAACTTGGAAAAGAGATAGGGGAAAGTACACTTTTTAAAGATAAGGCAAACGTTGAATTTATAACAATAGATAGCACAAGCAAAATTTCTATGCGTGTATGGGAGAGAGGAACAGGCGAAACTTTAGCTTGTGGAAGTGGAGCGTCAGCAGCAGTAGCAGCATTGAATTCCCTTGGACTTGTAGGTAAAAAAGTTGAAGTAAAAGTGCTAGGTGGTAGTCTTAAAGTTAGTATAAACCGTAAAGATGTGTTTTTAGAAGGTGAGGCAAAAGAAGTATTTGAAGGAGTGTATTATAATGTTTAAAGTAAATGAAAACTACTTAAAATTGGAAGATAAATATATATTTTCTGAAGTTAAAAATAAAGTAGAAGAATTTTTAAAATTAAATCCAGAAACTAAAGTTATAAATTTAGGAATTGGAGATGTAAGGCTCCCGCTAGACAAAACTGTTGCAAGTTCTATGGCAGATGCAGCACTTGAGCTTAGCTTAAAAGATAAGTTCAAAGGTTATGGCCCAGAACAAGGATACAAGTTTTTAAGAGATAAAATAGTAGATGTAGATTATAATGCTTTGGGTATCACAGCAGATGAAGTGTTTATATCTGATGGCACTAAATGTGATATATCAGATGTGCTGGCTCTTTTAGGAAAGAAAAATTTAATAGGAATACCTTTTCCAACGTATCCAGTATATAGTGAAAGCAATATAATTGCGGGAAATGAAATTTTTAGAATAAAGGCAAATGAGGAAACAAACTTTGTGCCACAAGTACCAGACGATAAGTTAGATGTCATATACTTGTGTATGCCAAATAACCCAACTGCTACTGTTTTAAGTTATGATGAATTAACAAAATGGGTAGAATACGCTATTAAAAACAATGCAATAATCCTTTATGACGGGGCTTATGAAAAGTATATAACAGAGGAGGGTATTCCACATAGTATTTATGAAATAGAAAATGCAAAAAAGGTAGCAATAGAATTTAGGAGCTTTTCTAAATTTGCTGGTTTTACTGGTGTTAGATGTTCATATATGGTAGTGCCAAATGAACTTATTGTGACACTTAATGAAAAGAGCATTAGTTTAAACAAATTATGGAAAAGAAGATGTGGAACAATGTTTAATGGGGTATCATATATAACTCAAGTTGGAGCAAATGCGTGTTTTTCAGAAGAAGTATATACAAGACTTAAAGAAAATATTAAATATTATATAGAAAACTCACATATGTTAAAAGAGGTTTTAGAAGAAGTGGGCTTTACTGTGTATGGTGGAACTAATTCCCCTTATGTATGGGTAAAAGGAAGGGAAAAAGTATCATCGTGGGGGCTTTGGAAAGAGTTTTTAGAAAAGTATAATATAGTTTCCACTCCGGGTGTGGGTTTTGGACTTGAAGGAGAAGGGTATATAAGGTTAAGCGCTTTTGCAAAAAGAGAGGAAATACAAGAAGCGGTAAGAATTTTAAGAAAAATGTGATATTTTGTGGAAATTAGATATGCCTATTGTATATCTAATTTTTCTGTGATATTATACTAGTAATCAAAACGAGGTGAAATAATGAATAAAACTAAAAGAAAAATATTCGAAAAATCTATGGAGCTATTTGCAGATAAAGGATATGATTCTACTAGTATCGAAGAAATAACATCTGTAGTTGGAATAGCTAAAGGTACGTTTTATTATCATTTCCCAACAAAAGAGAGTATGTTTACCTTTTTAATAGAAGAGGGAATGAAGCTGCTTAACAATAGTATAGAAATTAAGACAAGAAATTTAGATAATGTATTAGATAAAATAAAAGAAGTAATAATAATACAAGTAAAGGTAAGTCTTAAATATGAAACCTTTGTGCGTACGGTTTTGGGACAAATGTGGGGTAGTGAGGAAAGAAACAAGGTTTGCAAAAGATGTATACAAGATTACATTGACATTATTGATTCTATACTTAAAGAGGGTGTAGATAAAAAGCAAATAAATATAACAAATACTAATACTACTGCATATAGCATATATAGCCTTATTTGTTCATGTTTAATGAATAAAGATAAAGATAAATTATCCATGGAAGAATTGAATGCAGAGTATTTGGAAATAGTTATGAAATTACTTTCTTAAAACTGACCACCTGGTTAAATGACTTCATAACCCTTTGAATGTATAATGATAGTAAAATTGGAGGTCATATAATGAGAAATATTAATTATTATAAAGTTGAAAAAATAAATACTGTAAAAGATATTATGGACTTAGCAGTAAAAGAAGCTGGAGAAAATGATGCATTTTTATATAAAAATGGAAATGATATAGTACATGTAACATATAAACAATTTGAACAAGATATAAATTCACTTGGAACAGCATTATTAGAAAAGAATGTAACAGATAGTCATATAGCTGTTATTGGAGAGAACAGCTATAATTGGATAACAGTATATTTGACTGCACTTGAGTCTAATGGGGTGTTTGTTCCTATAGATAAGGAATTAACTTTACCAGAAATAGTAAATGTTTTAAACAGCAGTGATAGTGAGGTATTTTTCTATTCTCAAAAGTTTGAAAAATATGTTGATGAAATAAAAAAACAAGTTCCAAAGCTTAAACTAATAGTAGGATTTGGAAAAGAAGAGGACGAGGGAGAGATACTTTCATATAACAAATTTATTGAGCATGGTAAAGAATTATTTTTGACTGGTAAAAAAGAATTCAAAGATATTAAACATACAGACACAGATAAGCTAAAAATGCTCGTATATACTTCTGGAACAACAGATAAACCAAAGGGTGTAATGCTTACAGAGCATAACTTGGTAAGTTGTGTATATTATGGCCTACAGGTATCTACTGTGTATACAAAGTGTCTATCAGTTTTGCCTTATCACCATACATATGAAGCAGTTGCAGGGTTACTTGTAGGACTTCATAAGCATGTAACTATTTGTATAAACGATAATTTAAAAAATGTTTTGAAAAATTTGCAGTTATTCAAACCAGATTATATATATGTAGTTCCCGCTTTTGCCGAAATTTTCTACAAAAATATTTGGAGTAATGCGAGAAAGCAAGGCAAAGAAGGCGGACTTAAGTTTTTAATTAAATTAAGTAATGCTTTAAGAAAGATTGGAATAGATAAAAGAGCTACATTTTTTAAATCTATACATGAAGCATTTGGAGGAAATTTAAGAAAAATAGTAGTAGGTGGAGCCCCTGTAAGAGCTGAACTTGGTAGTTTCTTTGATAGCATTGGACTAAGTTTGGTAAATGGTTATGGTATAACAGAATGTTCTCCTCTAGTTAGTGCTAATATGGACGACTTTAATGACTGTGCTACAGTAGGTGTTATTCTTCCTTGCTGCCAAATTAAATTTGAAAATGTAGGGGAAGATGGCCAAGGCGAAATATGTGTTAAAGGCGATATAGTAATGAAAGGTTATTATAAAGATCCTGTTCGTACTGAAAAAGTGTTAAAAGACGGATGGTTTAATACAGAAGATTACGGTAAATTTAATGATAAAGGCCAGCTTATGATAACAGGAAGAAAAAAGAATGTAATAGTTTTGGATAATGGTAAAAACGTATATCCAGAAGAAATTGAAAATTATATTATAGGAATTCCATATATTGCAGAAGTGGTAGTAAAAGGTGTAAAGAATGAAATTGGTCAGGATATAGCACTTTGTGCAGAGGTGTTCTTAAATAAGGAAAAATTAAAAGAGTTAAACATTAGTGATGCAGAGTCTTCATTAAAATCTGATATAGCAAAGGCAACAAAAGAATTACCTACATTTAAACATATAGGGAAAATAGAAATAAGAGAGACCGAGTTTAATAAAACAACAACTAATAAAATTAAAAGATAGGAGAGTGTATTAGGTGACAAGGACAAAGCTTAAAGATAGAGTGCTTCCAACATACACAAAAGGAGAAGAAATATTTAATATGGTGTCCCACATAGTAGGTGGGGCACTTGGTATTGTGGCTGTTGTGCTATGTGTAATTATGGCAGCCGTGCATAATAATGTGTATGGAATTGTAGGCGGAGCAATATATGGTTTTACAATGATTTTACTATACACAATGTCTAGTATATATCACGGTTTAAAACCAGATAAAATGGCTAAAAAAGTATTTCAAATATTTGATCATTGTTCAATATTTTTGTTAATTGCAGGAACATATACCCCAATTACTTTATCTTCAATAATGCGTGTAAGTGCATGGGACGCATGGTGGATGTTTGGTATAATTTGGGGAGCAGCAGTATTTGGTATAATACTAAATTCAATAGATTTAAAAAGTACAAGAAAAATATCACTTATAGCATATCTGCTTATGGGATGGTGTATAGTCGCTAAGTTTGGAGTGCTTGTAAAGGCTATGAGTGCAGGAGGTATTTTATTTTTAGTACTTGGAGGCGTAGCATATTCAGTGGGAGTAATATTCTACGTATTAGGAAAAAAGAAGAAATACTTCCATTCAATATTCCACTTATTCATTTTACTAGGAAGTTTACTACATTTTTTCTGTATATTATTTTATGTAGTATAAAAGATAAGTGTAGAAAATGTAAAAATTATAAACTGTGTTAAAACAATTATTATAACTTTTTATGAACATATAATATCTATAAAACGACTTATAAAAAATATATTAAAAAACTCTTGAAAATTTTGAACACTTGGTATAGACTTTAAGGAAATAAAGGAGAAAACAAATGAAACTAATGGGAAATAATGTAAATGGGGGGGGGGCAAAAAAGCCTTCTAAATAGTTATTTTCAAGG
>USES01000010.1 GCA_900553785.1 uncultured Clostridium sp. | reverse complement strand
ATTACCATAAGTAAAGATACTGAACTTATATTTCCAAAAGATCCTACACGAGATGGTTATGTTTTTAAAGGTTGGCTTGATAAAAACGGAACTCCTATTTATAACAAAGTACTACTTGCAGAAGACACAACTCTTTATGCAGTTTGGGAAAAAGCAGAAAATTAAAAAAAACTAGTTCTAAAACTTAAAAACCTAAAACAAACACTAATACAAGTAATAACAATAGTAGTATTAATACTAATAAACGTAATCAAAATGCAAATAATAATACAAACATCAATAATAATGAAAATATGTTTTACCTGAAGAAAAGACTCAAGCAGAGAAAAATGATGAGTATGGGAAACAACTTCAAAACAAGTATTCAGTTAAGATTGTATATAAATATTTAAAAGAAGTAGAATTAACATTAAAAAAATATCCAAACGGTTTCTTTAAAGAAATGAAATATAATATCGTATTATTCAAGACAAAGTTATTTAGAAGATAGAGCTATTTTGTTTTCTGATATGATGACTAGAGCAACAAAGAGATCATGTTACAATGATGGTACTCCAATAAATAGAAAAGCAAAATTAATTAGTTCACAAATTAAAGAACATTTTAAAATATTATCCAATACAGGAAGATATTATTGGAATAGATTCTTATAATATAAGTTTAAATAAATTAGGAAAGGAGGAAATAAATGAAGAATGATTTACTAGTAAAAATAATCATAGCAGTAGTTGTTCTTATAGGATTAGGATACTTCGTATATACAAATAATGTTTCAAAAGAAAAAGAATTAGTTTTTGAAGCAAGAATTAAAGAAGTAACAGTAAATGATAATGTATATACTGTTTTAGTGGAAGAATATGATAAAAAGAAAAAAGAATATACTGTAGAGTATGAATTTGAAATAAATAAAGACACAAAAATAGTTTATAACAATGAAGATTCTACTGCAGATAAATTAAAGGTAAATCAAAAAGTAACTATTACTTCATCCGATGTGATTTTACCAAGTGAACCAGCTAAATTATCTAATGTTAAAAAAATAATTATTTCAAAAGATTAATTAGTTTTAAAGGCTCTAAGTCGTTAAAAAGAGAGATGTAAATGATTTTTACACCATTTACACCCCAACTATTGACTTAGAGCCTCATTTTTGTCTAACATTTTGGATGCAGTTCAAAACTCAAACACATTTTAGATATTTTAATCTAAAAATCCATCATAATGACGGCTAACCATTTGTGATTGAATTGTTTGTAACAACTCTAATGCAACACTTACTACGATAAGTATTGATGTACCACCAAATGTTATTGCTATTCCTGGCATTGCACCCTGAAGTGCAATAGGTAGTACTGCTACTACTGCAAGGAAGAAACCTCCTGCCCAGCAAATATTTTTTAATACTTTAGATATGTAATCTGCAGTATTTTTTCCAGCTCTAATTCCTGGAATAAATCCACCATTTTGTTTTAATTGATTAGACATCTCTACTGGATTTACAGTAAACATTGTATACACAAATGTAAATGCTACTATAAGTATCATATAAATTACTGCGTATGCTACTAAATACCATACTGATTCAGATGAAGCAGAACAAATCTTTAATACTACTCCCCAGAATCCTGTTGCAGCACCTTTAGATACAAGTTGAATTATTGTTGCTGGTATCATTAAAAATGACATTGCAAATATAACTGGCATAACACCTGCCATTGCAACTTTTAGAGGTATATGCGTATTTTGACCGCCATACATCTTTCTTCCAACAACTTTTTTAGCGTAGTTTACTGGTATTCTTCTTTCTGCTTGTTGTACATAAACAACTCCTGCTAAAAGAACAATAAATGCAACTACTAACGCTATAACTGCAACTATATTCCAAACGCCACCTGCAGCAAATTCACTAAGTGATACTAATGCTCCTGGAGCACCTGAAACAATACCTACAAAGATTATTACAGATACACCATTTCCAATTCCATTCTCAGTTATCTTATCTGATAACCACATAAGAAGCGCTGTACCAGCTGTAAGACATAATACAAACAATATCATTCCAACAGCTTTTCCTGCTCCATAAGTCATTGGAGCAAGAAGATAAGCTTTATAGTTAAAATATAATCCTACTGCTTCTACTATTGCAAAAACAATAGTTAAAAGTTTAGTGTACTTTGCTAATTTTTGTCTACCAACTTCTCCCTCATCTTTTAGTTTTTCTAAACTTGGGATAACAGTTTGTAAAAGGTTTAGCACAATTGACGCTGTGATGTAAGGTGATATTGTCATTGCAAATATTGAAAAACGATTGAACGCACCACCAGAAATTATATTTATAGTTCCCATTATTCCGTTAGATGTTGTATTAACGGCTGACAAGAAAGCTACTTTGTTCATTCCTGGAACTGTTACAAATGTACCAATTCTAAATAATATTATTATTAAAATTGTATACAAAATCTTTTTTCTAATATCCTTAACAACGAATATATTTTTCACAGATTCAAGCATACTACTTCACCTCTATCTTTCCACCGCAAGCTTCTATTTTTTCACGAGCTGAATTAGATACTTTTTTAGCTTCTACAGTAATAGTTTTAGTTAAATTTCCATTTCCTAAAACTTTAAGTCCTGATTTTGGATTTCTAATCATACCTTCATTTAAAAGAAGTTCCATATTAACAACTGTTCCGTTATCAAATTTCTCTAAATCTGAAACGTTGATTATTGCGTATTCTGTTGTAAATACAGAGTTATTAAATCCACGTTTAGGAATTCTTCTGTATAATGGAGTTTGTCCTCCTTCGAATCCTCTTCTTATTTTTCCACCAGTTCTAGCTTTTTGGCCTTTGTGTCCTTTACCAGCTGTTTTACCTAAACCGCTACCAATTCCACGACCAATTCTTCTTCTTGTAGAAGTAGAACCATATGCTGGTCTTAAATCTTGCATTTCCATGATAAGCTTTACCTCCTTCTTTCACATTATTTCATTAACTTTTTGATATCAATTCCTCTTTGAAGTGCTACTTGCTCTGGAGTTCTCATTTCTTTTAATGCTTCAATAGTTGCTAGTACAACATTTCTGCTATTACGAGAACCTAATGTTTTAGCTGTAACATTTTTGATTCCTGCAAGCTCTAATACTGGTCTTACTGCACCACCTGCAATAATACCTGTACCTTCAGGAGCTGGCTTCATTATAACGCGAGAAGAATTAAGTTTTTTATCATATTCGTGTGGTATTGTACCATTTACGATAGGTACAGTAATTAAGTTTTTCTTAGCTGCATCTGTAGCTTTTTTGATAGCTTCTGGTACTTCTGATGCTTTTCCTGTTCCAACACCAATTTTACCTTTTTCATTACCAACTACTACAAGTACGCTAAATCTAAAAGTTCTACCACCCTTAACAACTTTAGCAACACGACCAACGTAAACTACTTTTTCTTTAAATTCAGAAACTTCTTTTGGTGCTCTTTCTTTACGTGGTTTGTTTTCTCTTGCTTGCTTTGATTCTTGCATTAATTTTTCCTCCTACCTTTAAAATTTAAGTCCTGCTGCTCTTGCAGCTTCTGCTAACTCTTTAACTTTTCCATGATATAGGTTACCATTTCTATCGAATACTACTGTATCGATATTTTTTTCTAATGCACGCTTAGCAATTAATGTACCTACTTCTTTAGCAGCTTCAATGTTAGATGCTTTAGTTTTTACTTCAGCGTCTAAAGTTGAGGCAGAAACAAGTGTAGACCCAGCTTCATCATCTATAATTTGTGCATAAATATTTGTTAAACTTTTATATACAGATAGTCTAGGACATGCAGCTGTTCCTTTAACTTTTGCTCTAACTCTTGCTTGTCTTGCTTCTCTTCTATCTGATTTTGTTTTTCTACTAATCATTGTTTTTTCCTCCCCTCATTATTTCTTGCCGCCGGCTTTTCCTTCTTTTCTTCTTATATGCTCATCTGCATATTTAATTCCTTTGCCCTTATATGGTTCTGGAAGTTTCTTTTCTCTAACAACTGCAGCTACTTGGCCAACACGTTGTTTATCTATTCCTTTTACAATAATTGTATTAGGATCTGGAACTTCAAATGTAACATCTTCTGTATCGAAGAATTCTACTGGATGAGAATATCCAAGTGTAAGTGCAAGTTTGTTACCTTGCTTTGCAGCTCTGTAACCAACACCGTTTATCTCTAAACGTTTGCTATATCCTTCTGTTACACCAGTAATCATATTAGCAATTAAAGATCTTGTTAAACCATGAAGTGCTTTATAGTTATCACTCTCACGAGTAACTACTACTTCGCCATTTTCAACTTTAACATCTATGCCTTTTACAACTTCCATTGTTAAAGTACCTTTTGGTCCTTTTACAGTAACGTCTTTTCCTGCTACTGTTACTTCTGCACCAGTTGATAAGGCGATTTTCTTATTTCCTATTCTTGACATAATAATTCCTCCTTACCAAATGTATGCCATTACTTCTCCACCAACATTTAGTTCACGAGCTTTTTTGTCTGTAACTATTCCCTTTGATGTAGAAATTATTGCTGTACCTAGGCCATTTAATACTCTTGGTAGATTTTCTACTTCAGCGTACATTCTAAGACCTGGTTTACTAATTCTTTTTAAACCTTGAATAACTGACTTATTTTCAAAATATTTAAGTGTTATTCTTATTGTCTTGTGTGTATCTTCTACTACTTCACAAGAAGCTACATATCCTTCCTCTAGAAGAATATTTGCTATTTCCATTTTAACCTTAGAATAAGGTACATCGACTAACTCATGGTGCTGCTTTGATGCATTTCTTATTCTAGTAAGCATATCTGCTACTGGATCTGTTAAGTTCATTTTGTACCCTCCTTACCAACTTGCCTTTTTAACACCTGGCATCTCACCTTTGTATGCTAAATTTCTAAAACATATACGGCAAATACCATATTTTCTCATGTAAGAATGTGGTCTTCCACATATTTTACATCTGTTATAATAACGAGTGCTAAATTTAGGTGTTCTTTGTTGTTTTGCTATCATTGATTTTTTTGCCATGCCACATTCCTCCTAATTCTTTGCAAAAGGTAGACCTAGAAGTTCAAGTAATGCTTTTGCTTCTTCATCAGTCTTAGCAGTTGTTACGAATATAACATCCATACCACGTGCTTTATCTACCTTATCAAATTCAATTTCTGGGAAAATCATTTGCTCTTTTATACCAAAAGCATAATTTCCACGTCCATCAAAAGATGTTGTGCTAAGTCCTTTAAAGTCTCTTACTCTTGGAAGAGCTACGTTAAATAATCTTGTAGCAAAATCATACATTTTGTCTCTTCTTAGAGTTACTTTACAACCAATGTTCATACCTTCTCTTAATTTGAAAGCTGCAATTGATTTCTTAGCTTTAGTTATAAGAGGCTTTTGACCAGTAATTGTTTGTAGGTCAGCAGCAGCTATATCTAATGCTTTTGAGTTATCTTTAACATCTGATACACCCATGTTTATAACAATTTTAGTAAGACGAGGTACTTGCATAATTGAAGTATAACCAAATTTTTCTTTTAATGCTGGAACTATCTCTTTATTATATTTCTCTTTAAGATTCATTTACTTTTACCTCCTTACTTAATTTCTGTGTGACATTTTCTGCAAACTCTAGTTTTTACACCATTTGCATCTATCACTACACCTAGTTTTACACCTTTTCCACATTTTTCACAGAAATAATTTACTTTAGAAATGTTAACAGGTGCTTCAATTTTAAGTATTCCAGATTCTTGACCTTGTTTTCTTGGTTTAACGTGTCTTGTTCTTACGTTTATACCTTGAACTATAACTTTGTTGTCAGCTCTTAATACTTTTATTACTTTACCTTTTTTGCCTTTTTCTGTACCAGAATTTACTATAACAGTATCTCCTGTTCTAAGTTTTACTTTACTTTCATTTTTAATATTTCTTATCATCTTAGTCCACCTTCCTTACAGTACTTCTGGTGCTAAAGATATAATTTTCATATAATCTTTATCTCTCAACTCTCTTGCAACAGGTCCGAAGATACGAGTTCCTTTTGGAGTCTTATCATCTTTTATAATAACTGCTGCATTCTCGTCAAATTTAATGTATGAACCATCTTGACGTTTAAGTCCAGTTTTACTTCTTACGATAACAGCTTTTACAACATCGCCTTTATTTACAACGCCGCCTGGTGTTGCAGTTTTAACAGAAGCTACGATTACGTCTCCGATATTTCCCCATTTTCTATGGTGACCACCAAGAACTCTAATACACATAAGCTTCTTTGCGCCAGTGTTGTCAGCTACATTTACAACTGATTGTTGTTGTATCATAGTAGGATCCTCCTTTTCTCTATTTTGCTTTTTCTACTATTCTAACTAGTCTATATCTTTTATCTTTGCTTAGTGGTCTTGTCTCCATAATTTCAACTGTGTCGCCAATTCCACAAATATTTTCTTCATCATGAGCTTTTAACTTTAATGTATCAGTCATGATTTTGTTGTAAAGCGGATGTTTAAACTTAGTGTCAATTCTTACAACTATTGTCTTATCCATTTTATTTGAAACTACTTTTCCAATTTTAGTTTTACGCATATTTCTTTCCACTTTGTCTTACCTCCTACTTTTCTTCTTCTTGAGCATTTTCTGCTGCTTTCTTTGTAGCTTTCTTAGTTGTAGTTTTCTTTGCCTTAGGAGCTTTTTTAGCTTCTTTTTCTTTAATCTCTTTTACTACAACTTCGCCACCATTTTTCTTTATTGTTAAAATAGTGCTTACTCTTGCAATATTTTTCTTAGTGTCTACTATTTTGTGAGGATTATCTAATCCGTTTAGGGATAAAGAAAATCTCAATTTAAAAAGTTCTTGTTTTAGTGCTTTAAGCTCTGCTTCAAGTTCTTTTTCATTCATTTTTTTATAATCATTAAGGTTATTATTCTTCAATTGTCTTACCTCCCTCTAGCTGTTCTGCCTTGCTTACTATTTTACATTTAATAGGAAGCTTTTGAATAGCTTTTCTTAGAGCTTCTTTTGAAGTAGCCTCATCAAGTCCGCTAATTTCAAACATTACTCTTCCAGGTTTTACTACTGCAACGAAGTACTCTGGATTACCTTTACCAGAACCCATACGAGTTTCAGCAGGCTTCTTAGTTATTGGCTTATCTGGGAATATTGTTATCCACATTTTACCAAACTTTTTAGTATATCTTGAAATTACAACTCTGGCTGATTCAATTTGGTTGTTTGTAATAAATGTAGGTTCTAGAGCAACAATACCATATTCTCCATGAACTATTTTAGTTCCACGAGTAGCATTTCCTCTGATTCTACCTTTTTGCATTTTTCTAAATTTTGTTCTTTTAGGTACTAACATTACTGTATACCCCCTTTATTGTTTTTTACAGGTAGAACTTCTCCTTTATATATCCAAACTTTAACACCGATAATACCATATGTAGTATTTGCTTCTGCAAATCCATAATCTATATCTGCTCTTAAAGTTTGTAGAGGAATTGTTCCCTCGCTGTAGTGTTCGCTTCTTGCGATTTCTGCTCCGCCCAAACGTCCAGATACTTGAGTTTTTATACCCTTAGCTCCAGCACGCATTGTACGATTCATTGCTTGTTTCATTGCTTTTCTAAATGAAATTCTCTTTTCAAGTTGTGCAGCAATGTTTTCTGCTACAAGTGTTGCATCCATATCTAAGTTCTTAACTTCAACTATATTTACAGATACATTTTTACCTGTCAACTTATCTAATTTCTTCTTTAATTCTTCAATAGCTGCTCCGCCTTTTCCTATAATCATTCCAGGCTTAGCAGTATTTAAGCTAACACGTACGTCATTTCCTTTTCTTTCTATCTTGATTTCAGAGATACCAGCTGTCTTTAAAGTTTTCTTCAAGTATACACGAATTTTGTTGTCTTCAACAAGATTTTTTGAATAATCTTGTTTAGATGCATACCAAGTTGAAGACCAATCTTTAATTATGCCAACTCTTAAACCATGTGGACTTACTTTTTGACCCATTGTGTGCTCCTCCTATTCCATTTCTTTTAGAACTATTGTTATATGACTAGTTCTTTTCTTTATTCTATATGCTCTACCTTGAGCTCTAGGCATTACCCTTTTCATTGATGGACCTTGACCTGCATAAGCTTCTGCAACATATAATTTTGATTCGTTCATTCCATGATTGTTTGTTGCATTTGCCATAGCAGATTTAAGTATCTTAGAAATGATAGGGCTTGCAGCTTTATTTGTATATCTTAATATTGCTACTGCCTCTTGTGCATTTTTACCTTTGATTGTATCTAAAACAATTTTAGCTTTTCTTGCACTAATTCTTGCATATTTTAATTCTGCTCTTGCTTCCATGTTTATGGTTCCTCCTATTTCAAATTCTAATTAACTTTGCTCTTCTTATCTCCAGCGTGTCCTCTGAAAAGTCTTGTTGGAGCGAATTCGCCTAATTTATGTCCTACCATTTCTTCAGTAACATATACAGGTACATGACGTCTTCCATCATGAACTGCTATTGTGTGTCCTATCATTTGTGGATATATAGTAGATGATCTAGACCAAGTCTTGATAGCTTCTTTACTATCTGTTTCATTCATCTTTTCGATCTTAGCTAGAAGTTTTGCATCTACATAAGGTCCTTTTTTTAGTGATCTTGACATAGTTCATATCCTCCTATTTTCTATTTCTTCTCTTTACGATAAATTTGTCAGTTCTGTGATTCTTCTTACGAGTCTTGTAACCTAGTGCTGGTTTACCCCATGGAGTCATTGGTCCTGCGTGTCCTACTGGAGCTTTACCTTCACCACCACCATGTGGGTGATCGTTAGGGTTCATTACAGATCCTCTAACTGTAGGTCTAATACCCATGTGACGAGTCTTACCTGCTTTACCAAGATTTACATTTTCATTATCTGTATTTCCTAGTACACCGATTGTAGCCATGCATTCAACTGGTATAAGTCTCATTTCGCCAGAAGGCATTCTTACGTGTGCGTATTTTCCTTCTTTTGCCATAAGTTGAGCTGATGCTCCAGCTGTTCTTACTAATTGGCCACCTTTACCTTTGTGAAGTTCAATGTTGTGTATTTCTGTACCAACTGGAATTGCACTAATTGGTAATGCGTTACCAACTTTTATATCAGCAGTATCTGATGATATAACTTTCATTCCGTCAGTTAATCCTAAAGGTGCTAATATGTATGATTTTGTTCCATCTTCATATTCAATAAGTGCTATGTTTGCTGTTCTGTTTGGATCATATTCGATACCAATTACTGTTGCGAACATATCGCGTTTATTTCTCTTGAAATCTATTATTCTATATTTTCTTCTTGAACCACCACCATGATGTCTAACTGTTATTTTACCTGTATTGTTTCTTCCTGCATTTTTCTTTAAAACTGTAAGAAGAGATTTTTCAGGTTCGAATTTTGTAATTTCTTCGTTAGCTAGAGTAGTCATGTGTCTTCTTGATGGAGTTGTTGGTCTAAATGATTTTATTCCCATTTTACTTTCCTCCCTCACTTGCAAATGCTGAAGAAATTTCAGCTATTTCTGTATTATATTTCTTTGCTTTCTTAGTTTCTTTTCCACCTTTTACAAGATACTTTTCTTCCTTAGGATTTGTATCTATTGTAACAATAGCTTTTTTCCAAGCTGCTGTTTTACCTTGGTGTACTCCAACTCTTTTTGTTTTTCCGTCATATCTTAAAGTGTTAACCTTTAAAACTTTTACGTTAAATAATTCTTCAACTGCATTTTTTATATCTATCTTAGTTGCGTTAATCTTAGTTTGAAATGTATATTTTCCTGCAGCCATTTCAGAATAACTTTTTTCTGTGATTATAGGTTTTATAATAACATCTTCTGCGTATAACATTAAGCGTACACCTCCTCTAGTGTTTTTACTGCGTTTACTTCAAGTACTAGTTTTTCATATTTTAACAAATCAAATATGTTAATTGTGTTAACTGTAATTGCTTTAACGCCTTCAATATTTCTTGCACTTGCTTGAACATTTAAGTTCTTTTCATTTAAAACTACTAATGCTTTTTTAGCATCAAGGTTGTTTAATACTTCAACCATTTTCTTAGTTTTTACTTCTGCAAGATTCATGCTATCTACTATTACAAGTTTTCCTTCAGCTAATTTTGAAGTTAAAACTGATTTTATAGCTAGTTGTTTTACTTTTCTTGGTAGTTTATATCTGTAATCTCTAGGTTTTGGTCCTAAAGCGATACCACCTTTAATCCATTGTGGAGCACGAATAGATCCTTGTCTTGCTCTACCTGTACCTTTTTGTCTCCAAGGTTTTATACCACCACCACGAACTTCAGCTCTTGTTTTAGTACTTTGAGTACCTTGTCTTTGATTAGCAAGGAAATTTACTAGTACTTGATGTACTACAGTTTCATTTACTTCAATACCAAAAACTGTGTCTGCAAGCTCTATTTGTGATACTTTTTTACCTGTTATATCTAATACATCTGCTTTTTGCATTGTTCTTTCTCCTTTCCTTGACCTAATTACTTAACACTCTTTGTTACATTTACAACTGAATTTTTAGCACCAGGAACAGATCCTTTTACTAATACAGCGTTTTTCTCTGTGTCAACTTTTATTACTTCAAGATTTAATGCAGTTCTATTTACATTACCCATGTGACCTGCAAGTTTTTTGTTCTTAAATACTCTACCTGGGTTAGTACCAGCACTCATTGAACCTGGTCTTCTGTGGTAGTTAGAACCATGAGTTGTAGGACCTCTGTGTAAACCATGTCTTTTAATTACACCTGCAAATCCTTTACCTTTTGATACACCGTGAACATCAACGTGGTCACCAGCTTCTAGAACATCTAGATTTATTGTTGAACCAATTTCATATTCATCTGGATTTTCAACTTTTATTTCTTTTACGTATTTTTTAACTGGTACCCCAGCTTTTTCAAACACACCTTTTTGAGGTTTGTTTACTTTGTTTTCTTTAACATCAGCAAATCCAACAACGATAGCGTTGTATCCTTCTTTGACTGTAGTTTTCTTAGCAACTACAACCATAGGATAAGCTTCAATTACTGTAACTGGCACTACAATTCCTTCTTCGTTTTGGTATTGAGTCATGCCTAGTTTTTTACCGTATAATTCTTTCATTTTTTCCTCCCAATTTTTTAAATAAACTTTTTTGTAAAACTTATACTGTCATATTTAACATAGGGTATGTCATTGCCTTAAAACAAAAGGTTGACTGTCAAATATTATTAAAGTTTAACATCAATTTCTACACCTGAAGGCATATCTATTGCCATCAAAGCATCAACAGTTGCTTGATTAGGTGCTATTACATCAATAACTCTTTTATGAGTCTTAAGTTCAAATTGCTCTCTAGAATCTTTATGTTTGTGTGGAGAACGTAATATTGTTACAATCTCTCTTCTTGTAGGAAGTGGTACTGGTCCAGATACTGCTGCACCGCTATTTTTTGCCACCTCAACTAACTTAGCTGCTGTTTGTTCTAGCACTACATGGTCATAAGCTTTTAATCTTATACGCATTTTAGATACATTTGTTTTTGCCATTTAATTCACTCCTTTACTATAATTTCAAGGTCTCGCAAGTTATACACTACCCCGTGTGTTTCAAATTTGTGACATGATAAAAGCCAAACTCAACATTTGGCAAATACAAATTTTCTACTTGCCGCCCGATTTCAAATCAGACATGCTCCATGGAAGTTCCCTATGTCATAGCATAGCCATCTACCACTTCAACGCAAATCAACATGATTATTATAACTTATTGTGGAGAAAAAAGCAAGCTTTTTTACATAATTTTTCTCATATTTATCTCATATTTAATTTGCTAATGATAATTACGCTTATTTATGTCTCAACATATCAATAAAAAGGTGAGGAACAATCCTCACCTTTTTTACTTAAAGCATTTCTCTTAACAAATCTAATTTTTTCATTTCAATATACACTTCGATTTTATTTTCTGTGTCTGATGTGAAAAGTTGTTGCACTTGTTCTGCAGAAAACTCTTTCAAGAAAAATAGCAAGTTGCTATTATTAACCTCACACATCAAATGAAGTAGTTTCCGCTTTACGTCAGCTTCTACTGTTTCTCCATAATTGTTTATTATTCTTTCACACTCAATTTTTGCAATCTCTTCATCATCCATACGTTCCTCTCGCATATCGTCTATAATTTGAATTTCCGATAACATGAAACTGGAATGAATTACAAGAAACAAAAACGCTGCAGGTATACTAATAAATTTCATTGTTATAGGCTTGTAAGAAGATACACACAAAAATGCAAATACTACTGTTAAAACCTTGATTCCAAACAATCCTAACGCTTTATTGTCAGGTTTTTTCAGCATTTTTTGACATATGTATTCCAGGCCACTCATTGTTAAAAAGGCAACTGTAAATAGAAGTGCAGCTGAGCAATCAATGGTATATAACGGAAATACAAGCATCATAGAAATGATAAAACCAGCCACAATAAGTTTAAACATACGCATATTTACACTCTCCCTACCCTTCTACATAATCATGTAATGGTCCACTTAATCTCAACATCATTTTAACACACAGTATGTATATTGTCAATTTTTAAAATCATACCAATCACTGAGCTTTTCTTACTTTTCACATAACTGTATTATATATGTAACATATTTGTAACACAAATTTAATTGACTTCATCGCATTTACATACTAATATTATTCTGTACCAAGAGAGTGTACAGCATATATGCGCTATTATTTAAATATTACTACCCCTAAAGGTGATATTTATATTTCTTGGAAGTGGTCGGATAGTTAAAATCTAACTTGATTTTACCGACAGTATGGTTTTAAACAGAAAACATACTAAAGAAGAAAAGAGGACGCCGTTTCTACAGTGTCCTCTTCTTTTTACTGATTATTATAGGTTGATGTGAAAAAGTCCGAACTGGTACCGCTTACGATTAAAATATCTTACGTGCTTGTACCTAACTCCATTGTCTTCTCCTTCTCCAAGAATTTCTCTCTCGAACTCAGTTTTATCAAACTCTGGAAAAAACACATCAGCATCGCTTGAAGCATCAATTTCTGTAAGGTACAACTCATCCGCGCAACCTATGAACATGTTATAGATGCTTGCCCCACCTATTATAAACAAATCTTCTTTTTCTGCTTCGAGCAAACATTCTCTTACAAATTCATACGCGTTCGAAAAAACGCCAACATCTGACACATCCTTATTGAAAACCTCCGTATCTGTCAAAACCATATGCTTTCTATTTGGAAGTTTCTTAGGAAGCGAATCAAATGTATTCTTTCCCATGGCTACAGTATGACCTGTTGTTTGTTCCTTAAAGAATTTCAGATCACCCGGTAAATGCCATATGAGATTATTGTTTTTCCCAAGTTCATTATTTCTGCCGATAGCTGCAATTATTTTTATCATACAGACACCTCCATATGAACTTTTCCTAAATGTTCATAACCGATAAGTTTAATATCTTTAAGTTCTCTTGAGTTATCAAAATCAAAAAAGTTTTTGATATCAGGGTTTAACCACAACTTAGGAGCAGGCTTCGCTTCGTTTCTTCTACTAATGAGAATTTTAATTGCAGGTATGTGCTTACAGTATATGTGCGTATCTGTAATCTGGTAAAGCATCTTACCAGGTTTCAGTCCCGTAACATGTGCAACCATACACGTAAATGCCGCATATTGCGTAACGTTATACGGAAGTCCAAGACCAACATCACATGAACGCTGTGTAACCCTAATGTTTAGCGTATCACCATCAACAATAAACTGTGAACTGTATACACAAGGCGGTAACACAGCTGTATCAAAATACGCAGGCTGCCACAAGTCAATGATATTACGACGACTGTTTGGGTTTTTGATTATCTCTTCTATGTTTTTTTCAGGCCACGAAAACTTTCCAGTAATATACCCATAAGCAGTACCTATTGTGCCAGCAAACGCCTTGCCAATGAATTTTTCCTTACCGTCTTTTCTGTATACGCCATCTTCATCTACTTCCCATTCATCCCAAATGGTTACTCCTCTGTCTCTTAAATCCTGTACTTTATTGCTGTGCATTTGGTAAATCCAAAGTAATTCAATAACGGGTCCTTTTATTCCCACCTGCTTTACGCTTAAAACGGGGAACTCTTTTTGCAGGTCAAATTCAAAGCTATGCCCTATTATCCTTAGTGTATCATCTCCTGTTCTATTGTGATGAAGTTTTCCTTCCGACAATATCTTTTCGCAAAGATCCAAATACATGTTATCCCATTTAGACATAAGAAATTACCTCCTACATTTTTTCTGAAATAATATTCCAAATTTCTTCTGCTATGTCGTCAACACTTCTCATAGTATCATTTTTTATACACTCTACTACATCCCAATCTAAGATTTTTGCAGCAGCAACTCCTGTAATTTGACAATTCATTAAATAATCATCATTTGATTCATGTATATCTTGTTTGCTCGTATTATTTATTTTATTTACCCTGTTTTCCCTTAGTTTTTTTGTATAGCTCAAAGGGACATTCAGATATATAGTAATATCTGCTTTAGGTATTTCAAGGTCTCGATGCTCTAAGAAATTTATCCAAAGAATAAACTCTCTGAGTTCATCGTAATTCAGGCTTTCTTGCGACATAAGTTTTGCCCCTTGATGGATTATATTTGAAGCAACATATCTATCAAAAACCAAAACCTTTTCTTTTGCTTTATAGATATCCTCAATTTCTTTTTTATACGTAATATATCTATCAATAGCAAAAAGAGCTGATGCAGCTTTTGCACTTACATCATTTGGCGATTCTCCTATCTCACCACTCAAATACATACGAATAGGTGCTGATGAATCACTTGAATAATTAGGAAACGACTTACTGTATACATCATATCCTTTTTCTTTCAGTCTCTCTGTAAGTTTCTTCACTTGTGTTTGTTTTCCACTTCCGTCCGTTCCTTCTATGGCTATAATCTTCCCTTTTATATCCATAATATTCTCCTTTCAAATTATCTTGAAGCATACCCTTTTGCAATTTTTTGCGTTTATTACTATTATCCTCACTAGATTAGAATTATACCACAACTAACTCCAAATTGTAAATATACAACTAACACTTTAGCTTTTGAAATAAAAAACTCCTTGTAATTCAAAATATTCTCTTTAGTGTTGCGATGTGGCAAAAAATAATGTGAAATTCTCTGGTCCGAGTTTACCTGTTTTTCTCATTTATTATACGTAATTTTGTACCAAAATTTTATTATTTACAATATTTCTAAACGATTTTTATTATCAACTTTTATTTTCTTTAATACGAAAATCTGCAAATTTTAAGTTACCGCTTGATTTTACATAAATGTTATGTTAAAATATGTTCTGTAAAAATAATTGTGCTTTTAAGGAGGGATACAAGATGCCAAATATTAAATCTGCTATAAAGAGAGTAAAAGTTAATAAATCTAATAACACAGAAAATAAAATAGTAAGAAAAATGTATAGAGAAGCTGTTAAAGCTTTTGAAGCAAATCCAACAGAAGAACTATATAGAGCAGCTGTAAGTAGTGTTGATAAAGCTTGGTCTAAAGGCGTATTAAAAAGAAATACTGCTGACAGAAAAAAAGCAAATTTATCTAAACTTCTTTCAAAATAATTTGATATAAAATGAGTCGAAAAAACTTTCGACTCATTTATTTTTTATTTATTCTTTTGTTACACAAGCAATATAATCCTTCATAATCTCTTCTAATGTCAGCGCTGTATTTTTCAAATATGTCCTATCACCACCATTTTCCTGTGGCTTTGTAGTAATAGTTATAAAATACGGTATATCATTTAATAAAACAATCGCTTCATCATGCCTTCCATCTTTGTTAAATCCACTTTTATGTGCAATCTCATAATCTAAAGTTGAATATTTAGATACATACGCGTCTTTAATGAAATTGTACTTTGCGTTTACAAACATATCAAAAAGTTTTTGACCATATTCAGAAGTCTTGCTGTAATTATATATTTCATTCCATATTAGTGCCGCTTCTCTAGGGTAAATATATCCCCATTTAATACCACCTACTAATTTCATTCTAGAGCATCCAATGCTATCCAAAAACTCATTATACCCAGAAATTTTGAACCTATCTTGCAACATATAATAACCTGAATTATCTGAAATGTTTATTGTATTATGAAAAACCTGTTCAAGTGAGTATTTAGTACCATATTGACTATTTTTTATTACACCACTTCCAGCAGAATAGTGTTTCTTTTCGTAAGTAACTATTTCATCAAGCGTACCATTACCACTTTCAATTTGTTTCATTGAATACAACGAAAAAGGAGCTTTCACTGTACTAGCAGATGGAATCCTTTGGTCTATGTTATATCCCACACTAAATTTTCCATCCAGAGTCACCATATAAAACCCACAAACGCCACCGAACTTATTTATTTCAGCTTGTAATTTGTCCAATTTTTTACTATCAACAACATAATTATCACATGAAACAAATATCTTGTTTAAAACGCTTTCTTGATTTACCACAACTTCTTTAAAATTTGTATAGCGTACCATTTCATCAGTCACAAATTCTTTTGATACACGCCTTTCAGGATAAAGAATTCTATTTAAAGCCACAGTCATCTGAGCACGTGTCAATTCTTCATATGGATTAAATGTGCCATATTCATCTGAACCAACCATTATACCCATGTTATATAGAGTTTCTATTTCTTGATACCCATAATCAGTATTTTGCATATCCGGAATCTTTTGTATACTGTTCAATAAAGCATTATCTTGTTTTTGAACCACATTGTAACAAAGCATAGCATATTGTAACCTTGTTATATTCAATTCGTAATCTTGAAATTGTCCATCCTTAATAAGATGATTTAACTCGGCATAACGTATATATGGAGTGTACCATTTATCCTCCACACCATGAACTATTTCTTCTCCACTAATTTTAGAATATACTTTTGAAACAGCTACTATAGCCTCGGCAATTTTAAGCTTAGAATCCGGTTCAAATTTATACTCATCTTTTCCAACAACTATACCTGACCGTTTGGCTAACATTACATCTTCATAATACCATTTGTTATGAGCTACATCATGGTACTCTGCACCAAGCACAGAGAATGTCCAAGAAAAGCAGCAAAGAACTAATATAAATAACGTAATCATCTTTTTTAACATATTGTCCACCTCCATAAATTTATATTGGCAAAATTTATATCTCAGGTTATTATATCACGTTATTATGTAATCGTCAATCCGTTATAGTCCTGGCATTCCCTCTCTGTATTGTCCTCTAGTCTGAACTCCACCGATTCCTTTTAAACCTTCCCTCGTATTATTTATAATACTTGCAAGAGGAGCAAATCTATCTACCGGAGTAAGAGCTACTGTTTGTGCAACAATTATAGGGTCAAGCATATCTATAAGCACTCTTTTAGGAGCTGATGCAAAATTTGCTCCTGCTGAAATTATAGCTTCATAATATGATTGACATGCACCAGCAAAAATCACAAGATTATCTAATGAATGTTCATATCTTCTAGCTTCTAACACAGATTCCACGAAATATCTGGAATTTTTGTAATTGTCTATATTATACATGTCACTCCTTTTTCGTATAAAAGCATCATGACCAGTTAAAACCAGTATATTAGGACGTATTTTTGTAAGAAGATTATACACGTGTCTTGGTTGTTCCGGCTCAGATATGTTATACACGTGTGCTGTTATACCCATTTTTTTGTAAACATCTTTACACTTTCTAGCATAATCTATGTCTCCGTCTATATGAAGAACTATTCCTGGTTTTTTATATACTGCTTCTTTTGTATATATAGGTACCTGGTCGTTTATGTAACTATTACTTACCTGAGATCTTAAATTAAATCTGTTTTTGATACCTGAATATGTTCTACTTAATCTTTCATCAAATCGTTTATCGTTTATACTAAGTCTTCTAGTTGCTTCTTCCTTGTTTATGTATTTCAAGTCATATATGGGTGCATCTGCTATTATTCTGACTGTCATTCCAATTAAGTCAACCATATCACCTCTTATTGACGTTATTTTAAACAATACATCATAGTTATATGATTTTCTTGCTACTATATCACCTACTTTAAATTGCGGCATAAAAAATTCACCTCATACAGTAGTATATGAGGTGAATTAGCATTTGTTAATACGATACTTTACACATCATATTACAAATTTTCTTGAAATGTTGCTGTTTTAGTCTACAACATGGTATAACGTTACTGGTTATATCAAATTGAAATAGCTTGTTAAGATTAATAAACGAACTTTTTCTTAACTTTGGCGTTGTAGAAGTTACCAAAAGAGGATATTGAGGTATATTGTTTAGTTTCCTCGATGTAATTTTAAGTGCGTAACACGTATCTCCAAAACTTTGAACATCATTTAACACCAAAAAAGGATGACCAGCTAATCTGATATCGACCCGAGACTTGCCATCAAAATCTTTAAATTTAACATTTCTAAAAAACACAATGTCTCCGGCTTCATAAATTAAGTTCACAGTATCTTCTCCATTCTTGAAATAATTATATATACAAGTTAAGTTCTATCACACTTATTATTTTAACATAAATGTGCAAAAAATTCAAATGAGGAACAGATAACACTTATCTGCTCCTCACTTTAACTATATTTTTGATATGCTATCATTTATCTTAGCTATAATCTCCGTATATTTCTTTACCTTTTCTTTTTCGGAATTTATTAAAGCTTCGGGTGCTTTTGAAACGAATTTTTCATTGCTTAGCATTCCTTTGGCTCTGTTTAATTCCGCAGTAGCCTTTTTAAGTTCCGAATTTAGTTTTGCTAATTCTTCATCTTTATCTATTGCACAAGACATATCAACTAACACATCAATATTTTGAGTGTGAATTACATTTCTATCTTTAAGCTCAGTCACTCCCACATTAACCTCATCTGCTACACACATCTTGGCAATCATAGGAACAGATTCTTGTAACTCAGATGAATATTTTTCACTATTTATGGCAATTTTAATTTTTTTAGAATTTGTAATGCCAGATGTTGCACGCATATTCCTTATTTGACGTATTACTGAAATTAACTCCTCTTCGAACTTTAAAGCTGATTTAGATTCATACTTTGGTTCAGGATATTCTGCTATAATTAACGCATCTGCATCCTTTTTCAAATTGCTATATATTTCCTCTGTAATATATGGCATAAATGGGTGCAACAATTTAATTACATTATTTAAAACATAATTTAATGTTTTTACTGCGGCTGTATAACCAATTGATTCTTTATTATACAATCTGGATTTTACCATCTCTATATATAAATCACAGAAATCTGACCACGCAAAATCATAAATTGTGGCTAAAGCAACTCCGATTTCATAATTTTCCATGTTTTCTCTTACACTTTTAATTGCAACAGATAGCTTAGATAGTATCCATTTATCCTCTGGAAGCAATTCAGATTCATCTATTTTTAAGTCTTCAATTTCATTTATATAATTTAATGAAAATCTTGCCGCATTCCACAACTTATTGGCAAAGTTTCTACCTGCTTCAACCTTTTCTGGAATATATCTAATATCATTGCCTGGCGCAATATTTTGAATAAGTGAAAATCTTAACGCATCTGTTCCATATTCAGTAATAACTTCAAGAGGATCAATTCCATTTCCTAAACTCTTAGACATCTTTCTACCTTGAGCATCTCTTACTAAGCCATGTATAAATACATCTTTAAACGGTACTTTTCCTGTATGCTCAATGGCACTAAATATCATCTTAGAAACCCAGAAAGTTATTATATCGTAACCTGTAACTAAAAGTGATGTGGGATAAAAATATTCAAAATCTTCAGTTTTCTCTGGCCAACCAAGTGTTGAAAACGGCCAAAGCGCAGAACTAAACCATGTGTCTAATACATCTTCATCTTGTATAAAATGTCCTCCGCAATCACAAGTTGATGGTTTAGTCATTGTAACTTCCATCTTACCGCATTTGTCACAATAATATGCTGGAATTCTATGTCCCCACCACAATTGACGAGATATACACCAATCACGAATATTTTCCATCCAATTCATGTATGTTTTTTCAAATCTTTCAGGCACGAATCTTACTTCTTTATCTTTTACCGCTTTTATTGCAGGAGCAGCCAAATCTTTCATTGCAACAAACCACTGCTTTGAAGCATATGGCTCAACTGTCGTATGACATCTATAGCACTTGCCAACATTGTGAGAATAATTTTCTGTCTTTACTAAAGCTCCACATTCTTCAAGATCTTTTACAATCTCTTTTCTTGCTTTTTCACGAGTTAAACCAGAGTATTTGCCATATCCTTCAACTATTATTCCTTTTTCATCTATAACAGATATTACTTCTAAGTTATGTCTTTTTCCTACTTCGTAGTCATTAGGATCGTGTGCTGGTGTAATTTTTACAGCTCCCGTTCCAAATTCCTTTTCAACATATTCATCTGCAATTATTGGTATTTTTCTTCCTACAAGAGGTAATATAACACAAGTTCCAACAATATCTTTGTATCTTTCATCTTCCGGATTTACTGCAATAGCAGTATCTCCAAGCATTGTTTCAGGACGAGTTGTTGCAACTACTATACTTCTTTTTCCGTCCTCTGTTTTATATTCAATGTGCCATAAATGTGATGCTTCTTCTTCATATTCAACCTCATTATCTGATATAGAAGTGCCACAGTTTGTGCACCAGTTAACTATTCTTTCTCCTTTATATATAAGGCCTTTTTCATACAATTTAACAAATACATATTCAACTGCATGTGACAAACCTTCATCCATTGTAAAACGTTCTCTCGACCAATCACAAGAAGCACCAAGTTTCTTCAATTGATTTACTATTCTGTCTCCATATAGTCTCTTCCATTCCCAAGCCTCTTTTAAGAATCCTTCTCTTCCTAGTTCTTCCTTTGTCTTTCCTTCTTTTTCAAGTTTGGCAACAACCTTTACTTCTGTTGCAATACTCGCATGGTCAGTTCCAGGTACCCATAATGTTGGGATTTGTTTCATTCTATTATAACGAATAAAAACATCTTGTATTGTCTCATCTAATGCATGTCCCATATGCAACTGTCCCGTAACATTTGGTGGCGGAATAACAACTACAAATGGTTTTTTACTTTTATCTATCTTAGGTTTAAAATATCCTTTTTCTTCCCAATCTTTATATATCTTTTCTTCACGTTCTTGTGGATTAAATCTATTCTCCATATTTTTTTATCTCCTTATTTTAAATCATACAAAAATATATAGCACATAATGCTACTATAACAACTATAAAACCAACAACTCTAGAGACTCGTACAGCCTTCAATTTGCCCTTTACGTTACTGCTTCTATCTATTATATCTTTTGCAAAAAATATTCCAAATAAGCCGATATTTAAAACAATTAAACTTATTATTAAAATTATGTCTTGCTTCATCTCATATCTCCAATCAATATACATAATATATTACCACAAAATGGCCGTTTGTCAAGGTACTAACGGTTGACAGAGAAGACTATTCTTTGATATAATCTACAAAGAAAATTTGTTCATTCTAAAATAACTATTTTGGAGGTAATTTTAATATGAATTTTACTCAGTATTGTCCTAAATGTGGAGAAAAGCTTATTTATTATGGGAACGACAAATATTGCCTTAATTGTTCCTATAAACTGTCCCAAGTGTGTCATTCATGCAATGATGAACAAAGAGAGCTTATATTAGATATTTCTTTCAAAAGTAAAGGGCTTGCCAAAGCACTCTCAAATCTATGCAATTATCCATTTGTAAAAGATGGAGTATCATGTGAATCAATAGAATCCTTTATTCAATCGCTAAGAGTTAAAGACCCCTCTCTTCAAAAAGAAATTTGTTCAAAAACTGGTCCTTTTGCATATAGCATACGTGAAGTGCTACCTGATTGGCGAATAAACAAAACAGTGTACTGGCAAGGAATTGCAATAAATAGGCTTAGTCCTTCTTATTTTGAATTTATGAAATCGGCATACAAGTGTCTTTACACATCTTCTGCGATTTTCAGATGTGCATTAGCTCAGTCAAGTCAGCTTATACTTATACACTCCTCCGGCTGTAATGAAATATCTGAAACTCTCTTGACTCCATCTGAGTATATAAGCTTATTGCAATATCTTATAAAAACCTATGGTTTAAATAGATAACTAAAAAATCACCTTAAGTTAATTTAAGGTGATTTTCATTTATTCCTCTTTTTCTGATTCATCTAATATTTTAATTTGTGCTTCCATCATTGATCTGATTTTTATTCTATAAATCTGAACTTGTTTTTTTATCTCTTCAAATTCAAGTTCTTTTTCTCTTATTTTATCTTCATATTCTGCTATTTTATTTTGAAAATTAATTTCTTGAGTTGCTTTAAGATTGCTTGCCTCTTGAAGAGCTACTTCTTTTATTTTGTCTGCTTGCTCTTTAGCATTAGATATTGTCTGTTCTATTCCTTGTTCAAGTGATTTATAATACCTTACTGATTCCTGTAAATTTTCACACTTGTCATTTAATTCAGTATTTTCTTTAGTTATTGATTCATAGTCTACAATAAGTTTTTCTAAGAATTCTTCTACATCCTTAATATCATATCCTCCAATTTTAGCTTTTTTAAATACTTTGTTTTCTATATCTTCTGGTGTTATCATAAATATCCCTCCTAACATATCAAAAGTGGCAAAATGTTCACACTTGCCACCTACCTAAACTTTTATTTCATCCATGTAAATGGAAGTTTGTTTCTATACTGAGCTCTCTCTATATCGTTTTGAATTTCAATTGTTTTTGGTGTTATCAAATAAATTAAAGATGAAATCTTTTGAACACTACCATCCAAAACAAATGTTGCTCCACTTATAAAATCTACTATTCTTCTATGGTCTTCCTTATTAACAGTTTCCAAATTAACTATAACAGATTTTTTACTCTTTAAATGTTCACCAATCTCTTTAACATCATCAAAACAAGCTGGTTGAGTAATAACCATCTTAGAACCAGATATATTACTATTCATAGGTAAAATCTTAGGCTGTTTTGTAGTAACCTCTTCAGCCTTATCCATGTTCCTACGGGCAAAATATCCTGCTCTAGCAGGTTTAACTGGCTCCTCTACCACTTCTTCTGTATTTTCATATTCCTCTTCATAATCGTCATCATTTGTGTTCAACCCTAGTAGTCCCATGCATTTATCTAATATCATGGTCAGTCCTCCTATACTCTCTTACAGAGTTATAATACTATATAGTTTTTTTAAATGCAAGAGTTTTTTGCATTTTTTCTGCATTTTTTAACTATTTATCACTTTAGACTATTTAAATATAAACCGTATTATTTTTTAATCCATAGATACATACCTGTAATAACTTCAGGTTTATATTTAAATCCAGCTTTTTATAAAAATTTTCGTTTCCTGCAGTTTGAGTTAATTCAATTTGCATCTTTCCGCCCTCTTTTACTCCATCTTCCATTACATTCTTCTTTTCTTCTATTTACTAGAAGTATCACTGTGATATACTACACCTTTGTATTCCATTCCCTTTAAATAATATACATTATTTGTATTTTCACATATAACAAAAACGTCCTCATCTGCAACAGTTCCATTTCCTATATCAACAGTTGTATCAAGTTTCTTTAAATCAACTACAAACAGCTTATTATTTGTATCACCGTTTTTTTCTATTTCTTTTATAAAATCAGAATCTAGTGAACTGGTTCCCACTACTTCATTTGCAATTGGCATACTTTTATTAGTAGTTATATACTCTAGTGCTAAATCAGAAACTCTATTGACTTTAGATTTATACGTCTCAAAATTAGCCCTGTTTATACTTTTTACTCCTACAACACTTACTGTAGTAACAGCAATTATCATCACTGCTACCATAACGACTAGCATTGCAACAGTTATTCCTTTTTTCATACAAACCTCCTACTTAATTATTATAGTGTCATAAATCTTTAACTCTGTGTCCGAATTTATGTTTTTATCTTTTATCTCTTCTTCAGTAAAGTTTTCAACTATGGAATTTCCACCATTACTTCTAGTAACCTTTACTGGTACACTTATAGTCTTGCCATACCTCAACACATCAACAAAACCAACTCCATCTGCTTCATATATTGAAGAGGTTGGAACATATAGTCCTGTATTAGTCCACCAAACGATTTCAAGTTCCATACTTCTTAAAAGTGCAATTTGTTCAATACCATTTTTAATTTCAAAAACTAAGTCTAATGTGTTGTTATCTTTATCTGTATAATAAGATACTAGCTTCGCATCTAATACATTTGTTTTATCTCCAACAACTCTTAATTTATAACTAGCCCCAGACTTTAAATACTGTTCATCTACAACATTTGTCCTAGCAAATACCACACAATGGAAATTATCTATTACCTTAATATTACTAGCCGTTGTTTGATTTGCAAGAAGTTCCTTTATTTTATCAAAAGAAAGCTTAGATATATCATCTGCAACTAAATATTTTTCTAATCCGTCAGTAGTATAAGATACTATGCCTTGAGCAGTTGCAACAACATTGTCACTTGAACTTTTCATTTCACTTTCATATTGATTTCTTTTGTTTATAAGCTTAGTTATTTCTTGGCCAGAAGGGCTAAGTTCTCCAACTACAACAGCTCTTCTGTTAACTAGTTCATTTATTACGTTTATATGATTTTGCATTTCTACATAAGAAGTCGTTTCTATAGCATCTTTAAGTTCAGTCCTTATTTGGTTTTCAACAGATTCAATTTCACTTGAGTAAATGACCGGCAAATTTTGCATAAGAGTTAATATCTCAGCATCCATAGCTTCCAGCGTTGCAAGCTTTGTATCATACCCAGCACTTTTATATGTCGCTATTATACCCCCTTTAGCTGTTTTTTTACCTTCAGCTACTACGGGAACCAAAGACTTTGTTGTATCTCTTTCTATAATCGTTTCATTTTTTACTACATATGACTCCGCAAGTGAACTGAATTCTAATGTTCCTTTTTCTACTAAATATGTTGTTTTGCCTTTTTTTAATATATTACTAAAGGTAATAACTAAAACAACTAGCAATAATATTGAACATATAATATATACAAACAATCTGTTTTTAGGTCCATCTAAATTCAAATCAAACTTTTTAAGTTTTATTTTCATAATACTCCTTTATAATTTGTTCAACAAGTTCAGACTTAGGACGTGTTCCATCCACAATTATCTTATCTTGTAGTTTTTTAAACCAAGTAATTTGTCTTTTAGCATAATGTCTAGTATTTATTTTAAGCGTTTCTACACATTCTTCCAGTGTCTTTTTGTTATCAAAATAGTCGAAAAACTCTTTATACCCTATAGCTTGACATGCTGTACTGTCTTTCCTATCTTGTAGGTTATATAACATCTTAGCCTCGTCTAATATTCCATCACTTACCATCTTGTCTACTCTTTTATTTATTCTATCATATAACAAGTCTCTTGGCATATCAATATATATAGTAATAAAATTATATTTAGAATCAGACTTTTTCCATAAGTTATTTTCATTTGTAATATCTCCACACAAAGTTAAATATATCGCTCTTTCTACTCTTCTTCTATTAAATTTATCCACACTCTTTGCTTTCTCTTTATTTATAGTACACAAATACTCATAAAGTTCTTCCGTTGTTTTTCCGTTCACTTAAGTTTTTCATCTCTTCGGCAGCTTCCGGTTTTTCTTCATCTACTTCAAAAAAATCAACATTATTTACAACAGCATTTATATACAGTCCCGTTCCTCCTACAACGATTGGAACAAAGCCGTCAGAAATAGTTCTATCTATTGCATCATAACACATTTTTTTATACGTTGCTACATCAAATTTTTCCGAAATACTACATATATCTATCATCTCATGTGGAACTTTTTTCATCTCATCTACTGTCGCTTTAGCAGTTCCAACATCTAATCCTTTGTATATCTGCATAGAATCAGCAGATATTATTTTCCCATGCAAAGTTTCAGCTAAACTCAGTGCCAAACCACTTTTCCCTGACGCAGTAGGACCTATAATTACAATTACATTATTATTCATTTCCTTGCAAAACGCCTTTCTATTTCATATTTAGAAATCTCATATGCTGTAGGCCTGCCATGTGGACATGTAAATGGCCTGTCCAATTTTACCATCTCATCTAAAAGCGCAATATGTTCCTCTCTAGTAAGTTTCATATTTCCTTTAACAGCAGCCTTGCATGCCATAGTATAAACAAATCTTTTTTCTTTTTCTTCCGTTGTAGTTTTATTATTTCCAGATAATCCATCAAGTAAATCTGTAAACATTTCTTGATAATTTACGTCAAACCTTACATTAGGAATTCCAGAAATTTTTATTGCATTGTCTCCAAAATCCTCTATAACAAATCCCGCTTTTTCAAACATACTTATATTTTCATTAAGCAATTCTTTTTCACTATTTTTTAGTTCTACAACCTCTGGAATAATTAACATTTGTGTTTCTTTGTCTTTTGAATAATACCTAGTTCTAATTTGCTCATAAAGCAATCTTTCATGAGCTGCATGTTGGTCAATTATATATAATTTATCATTTATCTCAATTAAAATATATGTATCAAACAAGCCGCCAATATACTTGTATTTTACTGTGGTATCGTATTTTGATATTTCTTCTTTAGCCTGAATAATTTCTTGCTCAGATAATTCATCACACTCTCTATTTAATAAACTGTTACTTACTACATCCTTTATTTCAATTTCGGATTCATTTTTTGTATAGTAAACTGGCTTAAATTGAGAAGCCTCAGCATATACAGTACTATCTAATTGAGGTTCGCCTGAAATCTCATTTGACGCGGTAAGTGCTTCCTTATACACAAAGTTATTGTTTGATATAACAGACTTTACTTCATGTTCTTCCACTATATTTTGAGAAAAAGGACTTACACTTCTATGGTAATTCATTATTGCATTTTTTATGGCATAATATACAACATCAAATATCTTAGTTTCATTTTCAAACTTTACTTCTAATTTTGCCGGATGGACGTTAACATCAACCAAGCTTGGGTTTATATTTACATTTATTACAGTAAAAGGGAATTTACCTATGTTTAAATTTTGCTCGAATGCACGTTCAATAGCTGACATTATTGTTTTATCCTTAATGAACCTTGTATTTATATATGTAAACTCATTTTGTCTTGAAGAGCGAGAAATTTTTGGACTACCAATAACTCCGCTAACTAAAATCCCATCTTGTTCATAAGATACTTTTTGCAATTCATCATATACTTCCTTACCAAATATGTTATACACTGCAGTTTCTACTTTTCCGTCTCCTGTTGTATTTACTACTCTTTTGCCGTTTGACGTAAATTTAATTGCTACATGTGGATTAGATAATGCTAAGCGAATTACTACATCTTCTATATATCCTGCCTCTGTCGAATCTTTTTTTAAGAACTTAAATCTTGCTGGAACATTGTAAAAAACATTTTCTACAGTTATACTAGTTCCCTTATTCCATGCAATTTCTTCTAATTCCTTTTCTATTCCTCCCTCTATAACATATTTTGTGCCGGTATATTCATCTACTTTTTTAGTCTCAAGAGTAACCTTAGCAATACTTGCAACAGATGCTAAAGCTTCACCCCTAAATCCCATAGAAGTTATATTTAAAATATCTGTTTCTTTTCTAATTTTACTTGTAGCATGACGTTCAAAAGCAAGACGTACATCATCTCTTGCAATTCCTGATCCATTATCTGTTATATTTATATAACTTATTCCACCACTACGAATTTCAACAGATATACTTGTAGCTCCAGCATCTATTGAGTTTTCCACTAACTCCTTAACTATAGACGCCGGTCTATCCACAACTTCCCCTGCAGCAATTTTATTTATAGTATTTTCATCCAATATTGCAATTTGTCCCATAATCCTATCTCCTTAAAACAACTATATTATACTATAATTTTAAATAATTTAAAACAAAAAGATAAAAAAATAGTAGTACAACCGTAAAAGTTGTACTACTAAAAAGTCACAGATTAGAAGCCGCCTCCGCCGCCTCCACCTCCGCCGGAGCCACCGCCACCGGAGAAGCCACCACCAGAACCAGAGCCAGAACTTTGAGGAGTAAATGCAGTGGTCATTGCACTACTAAAAGTTTTATCAAAAGATGAATAAGCACTACTGTCTCTACATAGATTCATAATTGCATAATTTGTATACAATGTATCATTTGCTGAATTTAATTCAGTTGGATACATTACTTCTAACTGTTTAATAACCTTTCTTGCTTTTCCTAATGCAACTGCATACACAAGATAATGCTCCCAAACTACTAAAGATTGTACAGGATAATCTTCCATCTTACTAAAATCTTCCAAGAATTTTGAAAATGCTTCCCACATTTTTTTATGTGTAATTCCTTTTTTTGTATATTTTAACCTTTGAAATATGCTGGCCATAGTCAAGCTTTCTGCAGTTAAATTAACCACAAAAAGTAACATAGATATACCAGTTATATCATCAAATTCAAACCCTAAACCAAATAACATTGAAATAACACTAACAGTTATTGGTAAAAGTATACATAGCCAGCAATTTTTAAAACAGCTAAATCTATCTTTTCCCTTAAACTCACCATATAATTTAGCATCTTCAGTTATTTTTTTAAACCATGTATTGTGCTTTGCCACAGCAGCACTTTGTTCAGATTGTTTCTTAAATCTTTTTTCAAATTCCTTTAAGGTAAACTTAGTTTCATTATCAAACAACATATTTAAAGCAAAATATTTTTCGTTTTCAGCGACTGTTTCATCTTGCTCAAGCTTTTCTTTATCTACTAGTTCTATTTCATAATCGTCTGCCTTACCTTTTTTGTTTTTAATTTCTGTAATCTTAATATGTTTTTTTCTAGCCAAATTCATCATAGTAGCAGGCATTACACTAGATATAGCTTTAGTACCTAAAACTTCTGTCATAACCGCCGGGCCATAATCTTCTGGGAGTTCCCTATAATATTTACCATCAAAATCTGAAACCTCAAATTCTTTCTTCTTTTTGTTATACCATATAATTGGGCAAATTATCATAAATATTACATCAGTTATTAAAATATATACACCATATTTTGACGCTTCTCTTCTTGCGTTTGCCTCAGCCGCATATTTTTCTTCTTCTGTTAATATGTTATCTAAAGCTGCAACTTCATATTCTTTTTTGACAGTTGTAAAAAGGTTTTTATCCATCGCCATTCTTGCAGTAACTTCAGCGTTTGCATCAACATTTGTTGCTTTAAGTATTACAGTATCATTATCTTTAAGTTCAATTACACCATTAAGTGGTCCATGTCCCCAGGCTCTTAGCGCTTCAGACTTACCAGGTGCAGTTATAGTGATATTAACTTCGTTTATACTAGATTCCCAGCCACTTCCTATAAAATTCCAGTGAAGTTCTGCTATATCTGAATATTTTAAAACAACATCATGAAGTACATATGTTATTTTTACATTTTTTGTTTCATTAGAACTTGGTGTAAATATTTTAACTTGTTTCCCATCAGTAATACTATTTATGTTATATTTTCCATCTTCGCCAAGTGAAAGTTCTAGTGGTGCATATAATGCACTCTCACCATTTACTAAAACTTCAATTACATCCATTGAACTTGCGCCATATTTATCCTCACTGGATAACAATATATCTCTATATAATCCATTTAAGCTTCCAGATATTTTAAAGTCCAAACTCTCTGTTACTTGCATGTCACCATTATCTAATATTTCAGCTTTTATGTCTATAGTATCTAATGTAGCTTCACCCGCATAAATAACTGTCATAAACATAATAGGTAAAATACATAGGCAAATTTTAAATATTTTCTTCATTGAACATCCTCCTATTCGATTTTTTCTTTTAGTTTATACAAGGTGTCTAGTGCATCTTTTGCAGTTAACTCATCAAGGCATAATTTATCTAATATTCTTCCTACTTCAACAAGTTTGTAATTGAACATATCTACTTGCATAGTTTTAGAATCAATTGGTTTAACTGAATTTTCTTTTGCTTCTTTTAGTGTACTATGTTTTTCAAGATCATTTAGTATTACCTTTGCTCTTTTTACAATGCTATTCGAAATCCCAGCAAGGCGTGCTACATATATACCATATGAACCATCTGCTGGTCCTTCTACTATTTTCCTTAAGAAAATAACATCCTCGCCTTTTTCTTTTACCGCTACAGAAAAGTTTTTCACGCCTTCTAATTCATTCTCTAAATCTTTTAGTTCATGATAGTGTGTTGCAAACAATGTTTTAGCTCCAAGTTTTTCTTTGTCTACAATATGTTCTACTGTAGCCCAAGCAATTGCCATTCCATCATACGTTGATGTTCCTCTTCCTATTTCATCTAAAATTATTAAAGATTTATTAGTTGCATTATCTAATATATTTGCTAGCTCACTCATTTCAACCATAAATGTTGATTCACCGCTAGCCAAATCATCACTTGCACCCACACGCGTAAATATTCTGTCCACAATTCCTATTGTAGCTTCACTTGCTGGAACAAAACTTCCTATTTGTGCCATATATGTAATAAGTGCAACCTGTCTCATGTAAGTAGATTTACCTGCCATATTGGGGCCAGTAATGATATGAAAACGATAATCATTACAATTCAAATAAGTATCGTTTGGAATAAAGGTTGTATTAACATTCTTCTCTACTACAGGATGTCTTCCTGCAATTATTTTAATTTCATCTGTAACAGTTATATTAGGCATAACGTAATTGTTTTCTTCAGCAACTGTAGCAAAGCTACATAAAGTATCTAACACGGCTATTGCTTCAGCAGATTTTTGTATTCTTATAACTTCTTTTGAAATAGTTTCCCTAATCTGAGAAAATAACTTGTATTCTAAGTCTACTAATTTATCCTCACTGCCTAAAATTTTATCTTCTATTTCTTTTAATTCAGGAGTTATAAACCTCTCTTTGTCTGCTAGCGTTTGCTTTCTAATATATCTTCCTTCTGGTATATCTTTGTAATTTGACCTTGTTATCTCGATATAATATCCAAAAACTCTATTATACCCAATCTTCAAACCTTTAATACCAGTTTCTTCACGTTCTTTTGCTTCTAGATTCATAATCCAACTCTTACCATCACGACTAGCAGACCTTAATTCATCAACTTCACTATTAAATCCAAATTTGATTATGCCTCCCTCTTTTATAACAAGTGGAGGTTCTTCTTCTATTGATTTTTCTATAAGACTAAATATGTCTTGAAGGTCATCAATATTTGCTTCTACTTTTGTAAGAAGTTTAGCCTTCTTAGGTTCAATTTTAGATATTATACCTTGCAAACTCTTTTTAATAGCTGGGAATACAGCAAATGAGTTCTTCAAGCATATTAAATCTCTTCCATTGCAATTGCCATTAGTAAGTTTAGTTGTTATACGTTGAGTATCCCTTATACTTTTTAATAGCATCACTATCTCGTCTTTAGCAAACATGTCACTATACAACACATCTACTGCATTTAGTCTTTCCTCTATTTCATCTTTATTAAGTAACGGATTTTCAATCCAATGTCTTAACTTTCTTGCACCCATAGCGGTAACCGTTTTGTCCATTACCCATAAAAGGCTTCCCTTTTTGGTCTTTTCTCTATTAGATTCAACTATTTCTAAATTTCTTCTAGTATTAACATCTAGCCTCATACTGGTTTCTATGCTGTATTTTTCAACTTTATTTATTTGAGAGGCAGTATTTTTTTGTGTTTCATATATATAATTTAAAAGAAGTACTAAGCTTTTTCTCTCTGCTATATTATATTTATCCTTTAGTATGTTTAATTCATTTATTTGATCTTCATCTTGATTTAAATATCTAGATATATATATTTTATCTTTTTTAATAACATTATCTATAATGTATTTGTCACTTAATACATTGTCTTCTATAACTAGTTCCTTAGGCTTTAATTTTAAAACCTCATCAATTAGTTTGTATGGTGCATTTATATCATCACTACTAGTAACAAAACATTCTCCCGTAGATATATCTGCATAGCTTAAAGCGTACGTTCTTCCAAGCTCATAGATATTTGCAATATAATTGTTCTTACTTTCATCCAACAATTCGTTTTCGGTAATAGTACCAGGCGTAACTAACTTTACAATATCTCTTTTTACAAGGCCTTTTGCTGTTGCAGGGTCCTCAATTTGTTCACATATTGCTACTTTATACCCTTTCTCAACAAGACGTGCTATGTACATATCTGCACTATGAAATGGTATACCACACATTGGAGCACGATTTTCCAAGCCACATTCTTTGCCAGTAAGAGTTAAATCTAGCTCTCTACTTGCAAGCTCTGCCTGGTCAAAAAACATTTCATAGAAATCTCCTAATCTAAAAAACAATATACTATCTGGATATCTTTCTCTCATCTCCATATACTGTTGCATCATAGGTGATAAAGCCATTTTAAATTCCCCCAAATCTTGGCTAAATTATACCACGCATTGACAAAAAAAGCCAGTGAATATTTATGATTTTTTTATGCTTTAGTTGTATGAAAACAACAAATAAAAACAAGTCAAAACACTATGTTTACGACTTGTCTTTTTAGTTTATAATTTATTCACCTGCTTGCAATCTTTCAGCTCTATCAAATGCCTGAAGTGCCTCAAGTAATTCTTCTATATTACCATTCATAAAACTCTCTAGTTGATATATAGTGTAGTTAATTCTGTGATCAGTTACCCTACCTTGTGGATAGTTATATGTTCTAATCTTTTCACTTCTTGCACCACTTCCAACTTGTAATTTTCTTGTAGAAGCTATCTCGTTATTTTGCTTTTCTTTCATATAATCATAAAGTTTAGCTTTAAGCATTCTCATACAAGATTCTCTGTTTTGTATCTGTGAACGTTCTGTTTGACACGATACAACAAAACCAGTAGGTATGTGTGTTATTCTTACAGCAGAATCTGTTTTGTTTATGTGCTGTCCACCTGCTCCACTCGCTCTGTAAGTATCAAATTTTAAATCTGCTGGATTTATCTCAACTTCAATATCTTCAACTTCAGGAAGCACCGCAACCGTTACTGTTGAAGTGTGTATTCTTCCACTTGCTTCAGTTTCTGGCACACGCTGAACTCTATGTACTCCACTTTCAAATTTAAGTTTGCTATATGCTCCCTTTCCTTTAATCATAAAAGATATTTCTTTTATGCCACCAAGTTCAGTTTCATTTAAATCCATAACTTCTACTTGCCAATGCATAAGGTCTGCATACATCGAATACATTCTATAAAGGTTGTACGCAAAAAGTGCAGCTTCTTCTCCGCCTGCGCCACCACGTATTTCAATAATTACGTTGCTATCATCGGCTTCATCTTTTGGTAACAACATAACTTTTAATTCTTCCTCTATTTTTTCTAGTTTTTCTTTACCATCATAGAATTCTGCCTCTGCCATTTCTTTCATTTCTGGATCCGACATCAATTCTTCTGCTTCTTCCATATCCTTTTTAGTTTTTTTGTATTCTCTATATTTTTCTACTATATCTGTCATATCGCTGTGTTCTTTCATTAAGTTTTTCCATTCATTTTGTCTTGAAATAACCTCTGGATCACTTATAAGCTTATTTAATTCTTCATAACGTTTTTCAACAGCTTCTAATTTTTGAAACATAAAACTCTCTCCTTTAAATTTTTAACATTTCAATTATATACGATTTTCATGCATTTTTCAAGGGTTTCACTTATATTGGATATTAATTTTAAATTTTATTTCGGTTTTACAAACTAAATTTAAGTTTTGCAATCCACCTAATCTTCAATTTTAAATATTCTTTTAGCATTATTTTTTGTAAGTTCAGCAACATCAGTAAGTGGAATATTTTTTACTTCTGCTATTTTCATTGCTACATATTTTACAAATAATGATGTATTTGTTTCGCCTCTATGTGGTTCTGGCGCTAAGTAAGGGCTATCTGTCTCAAT
>USES01000009.1 GCA_900553785.1 uncultured Clostridium sp. | reverse complement strand
GAAATCTTATCGTTTAGGAAATGTATGTCGTGTTTATCGTGTAAATTATGACGATGATGTAGCACATAGAGCTGATTATGATGCTGAAGTTTTAGGTGCTGTATTTACAACGATGTTACATTCTATTATGCAAAGTGGAAATTATAATTTACTTGATTTAAATAAATTACAAAAAGACGATGCTTATAAAATCGTTTTCCCATATCATATGACAGCACTTGCTTTGAATAAAGAAGGTTTAAAAAATATGTTTAAAATTGTTTCTGAAGCAAATACAACTTATTTCCATGATGGTTCTCGTATTCCAAAAGAAAGATTGGAATATTATCGTAAAGGATTGCTATATGGGACTAGCTGTTATCGTTCAGATGTTTTTGAAGCAGCTTTGAATTCTTCAGATGAAAAGTTGGAACAATTGTTAGAATTTTATGATTATGTGGAAATACAACCTTTTCAAGATTACTATCATTTAATTGATCGTGGACAAATTGAATCTGAAGAAAATTTAATTATTTCAATAAAACGTCTTATTACAGCAGCAAAAAAATTAAATAAACTTATTGTAGCTACTGGAGATGTCCATTTTTTAGATGAAAAGGATAAAATTTATCGAGATGTTTTTATATCACAACCCAAAATTGGGATTGGACATCGTGCTCACCCTTTATGTGACCGAAAAAATCCACGTGCATTTACACCATCTCAATATTTAAGAACAACAGATGAAATGTTAAAATGTTATGATTATCTACCAGCGGATGAAGTATATGAATATGTTGTAACAAATACAAACAAAATCGCAGATATGGTTGAAGAAATTCGACCAATTCATGATAAATTATTTACACCAACAATTGATAATGCAGATGAAAATTTAACAAAGATTTGTTATGATACAGCACATCGACTTTATGGTGAAAAATTACCCGAAATTGTGGAAAAAAGATTAGAAAAAGAATTAAGTAATATCATTAAACATGGGTTTGGGGTTATTTATTATATTTCCCATTTACTAGTAAAAAAATCAAATGATGATGGTTATCTAGTAGGTTCCAGAGGTTCGGTAGGATCTTCATTCGTTGCAACAATGTCAGGAATTACAGAAGTAAATCCGTTACCACCACATTATCTATGTCTTCATTGTAGTCATAGTGAATTTTTAGAAGAAGGTGTTGCTGCTGATGGTTATGATTTACCTGATAAGATTTGCCCTGTATGTGGTAAACCAATGAAAGGTGAAGGACATAATATTCCGTTCGAAACTTTCTTAGGTTTCAATGCGGATAAAGTACCTGATATCGACTTAAATTTCTCGGGAGCGTATCAAGCAAATGCTCATGCATTTACTAAAACTATTTTTGGAGAAGATCATGTCTTTAGAGCAGGAACAATTTCTACAGTTGCTGAAAAAACAGCTTATGGTTATGCAAAAGGATATGCTGAAACATTAGGAATTGATAATGAAGTACGTAGTGCTGAACTTGAAAGAATTGCTCGAGGGTGTGGTGGCGTTAAACGTACGACCGGCCAACATCCAGGGGGAATTATTGTTATTCCTAGAGATTATGATGTTTTTGATTTCACGCCTTACCAATATCCAGCAGATGATTTATCTGCTGAATGGCGTACGACTCACTTTGATTTCCATGCTATTCATGATAACGTTTTGAAATTCGATATTTTAGGACACGTTGATCCGACCGTTATTCGTATGTTACAAGATTTAACAGGTGTTGATCCAAAGTCTATACCGCTGGATGATAAAGAAACAATGTCTATATTTAGTTCAACGGAGGCATTAGGTGTAACTAAAGAAGAAATACATTCTGAAGTTGGTACATATGGCGTACCTGAATTTGGTACCAAATTCGTTCGTGGAATGCTTGTAGATACAAAACCAACTACATTTGAAGAATTAATTCGTATTTCAGGTCTGTCACATGGTACAGATGTATGGCTAAACAATGCTCAAACTTTAATTGAAAATGGAACAGTAACATTAAGTGAAGCAATATGTACGCGTGATGACATAATGATTTATCTTATGGACAAAGGCCTTCCACCAAATACTGCATTTAAAATAATGGAAAGTGTTCGTAAAGGGAAAGTTGCTAAAGGAAAAGAGCCAAAGTGGCCTGAGTATGAAACTCTTATGAAAGAACATGGAGTGCCAGACTGGTACATAGATTCTTGTAAAAAGATAATGTATATGTTCCCTAAAGCTCATGCTGCGGCATACGTTACAATGGCATTTAGAATTGCGTGGTTTAAAGTACATATTCCATCTGCATATTATGCGGCGTTTTTCTCAATTCGTGCAGACGAATTTGATGCAGACTCAATGCTTTACGGTGAGGAGAAAGTTTTAGAGAAAATGAAGGAAATAGATATGCTTGGAAACCAGGCGTCTCAAAAAGAAAAGGGAATGTGCCCTATACTTGAAATAGTTCTGGAAATGAATAAAAGACACATTAAATTTTTACCAATAGATTTGTATAAATCTGATGCTAAAAAGTTTTTAATAGAAGACGGCAATTTAAGGCCACCTCTATCTGCAATACCAAACTTTGGTGAAGTAAACGCAGATAATGTTATAAAGGCAAGAGAAGAAGAGCCATTTGCATCAAAAGAAGACTTAACAAGGAGAGCCAAACTTGGAAAATCTGGTTTAGAGCTACTTGAAAAAGCAGGATGCTTAAATGGAATGCCAAATTCACTTCAAGTAAGCTTGTTTGATGGATTAATGTAGCGATTATTGTATAAAAATGGTATGAATATGTATTTTTATAAAAACAACTTGAACAATTAAATATGTTATTATATAATACATACAAGGAGTTGATATATATGAAATTAGATTTAACAGGTAAAGGAATAGATATTACACCAGGTATTCAAGAATATGCTGAAAAAAAGGTACAAAAACTAGATAAATTCTTTGATGAAGATACACTAGTTCATGTTACATTTGCAGCTAAAAAAGAACAACAAGAAGTAGATATTCGTGTAGAATACAAAGGTAAAACATATTTAGCTGAAGAGGATACACATGATGTGTATGCCGGAATGGACCTTGCAATAGATAAATTGTTAGGACAAATTAGAAAACAGAAAACTAAAATGTTAAAAGACAGAACTGATGGAGTAGATGAGAAAGAAGAAGAAATCGAAGAGGAAGAATAATTTAGATTATAAATTCATGAAAAGCAGTAAAATGTAGCAAATTGCATTTTGCTGCTTTTACGTATATAAATGCGTGATCTAGTCATGCAAAATAGACATAATTTATTGATTATTATGTCTATTTATGATACAATAATTTAGTTGAAATTAGCATTATGCATTTGGGGGAATAAGTAATGTACAAAAAATATATTAAACGAATTTTAGATATTACAATTTCAGTAGTAGTTGGAATAATAACGTTGCCAATAACATTAATTGCTGCTTTAGCAGTTAAACTGGATAGTAAGGGACCAGTATTATTTAAACAAGAGAGAACTGGATATAAAGGGAAGAATTTTAATGCGTACAAATTTAGAACTATGAGAGTTGAAACAGATATCGATGGAAGAGAACTTACTCATGATGAAAGGGTTACTAGAGTGGGGAAAGTGTTGCGCAAACTTAGTATAGATGAATTACCACAATTATTAAATGTGTTAAAGGGAGATATGAGTTTGGTAGGTCCAAGACCTTGGATACCAGAGTATTACAAGTATTTTTCAAAAGAACAGAAAAAACGTTGTGATGTTTTACCTGGAATTACTGGTCTTGCACAAGCAATGGGAAGAAATAACTTGGACATATTTCAAAAAATAAATTATGATATACAGTATACACAAAATGTATCATTTAAAATGGATTGCAAAGTAATAATAGAAACAATAAAAACTGTGTTATCTAAAACTGGTGCCGAAATTAAACAAGAAGGCATACAAGACGAAATAAATATGTTAAAGGCACAATAACAAAATAAAAGGAAAAGAAGATGAAAGAGAATATAAAGAAAGTATTATTTACTGCTACAGTTGATTCGCATATATTGCATTTTCATATTCCATATCTTAAGATGTTTAAAGATGAAGGATATGAGGTGCATGTAGCAACGAATGGCGATGCTAAGATACCATACTGTGATGTAAAGCATGTTGTATCATTTGAGAGAAGCCCGTTTGGTGTGAATAATTTAAAAGCCATAAAGCAACTTAAAAAAATTATAGAAAAAGAAAAATTTGATGTTATTCATTGCCATACCCCAATGGGAAGTGTTGTTACGAGAATAGCTGCATCTCACGCAAGAAAAGCGTATAAGACACGAGTGATATATACTGCACATGGTTTCCATTTTTATAAGGGAGCACCACTTTTAAATTGGATGCTTTTTTATCCAGTTGAAAAGATTTTGTCTTATAAAACAGATGACTTAATAACAATAAATAAAGAAGACTACGAATTTGCCAAGAAAAAAATGAGGGCTAAAAGAATACATTATATTCCTGGTGTAGGTGTGGACCCTGAAAAATTTAGTTTGAAAATGTCTGAAGATGAAAAGGACAAGCTAAGACAAGAAGTAGGAATTAGTAAAGATGATTTTGTTTTAATTTGCGTTGGTGAACTAAACGATAATAAAAATCAAATAATGCAAATAGAAGCAATGAGAGAACTTGTAAAAGAAAACAACAATATAAAGCTTTTGCTTGCGGGTGATGGATATAAAAAAGAGTTTCTACAAGAAAAAATTAGAGAATATAATCTTGAAGAAAATGTAAAACTTTTAGGGTATAGAACAGATATACCAAGGCTATTTCAAATATCTAACGCAGCTGTATCTACTAGTAAAAGAGAGGGATTGCCTGTTAATATTATAGAAGCACAAATTTGTGGCTTGCCTTGTATAGTTACTGATTGCAGGGGAAACAGAGATTTGGTTCAAGATGGTATAAATGGTTTTGTAATAAATATAAATGATGTAAGTTCATTGAGGCAAGAAATACTTGATACAGAAAATATTCCTGCGATAACAATTAGGGATGAATTCAAATTAAATAACATTTTAAATCAATATCTAAAAATATATTTTAACAAAAACACAATACCTAAAATAATTCATTATGTTTGGATGGGAAAGGCGCCTAAGGATAAGCAAATTAAAAAGTGCATGAAAACATGGAAAAAGAAATTGCCTGATTATAAATTTATTGAATGGAATGAAGAAACATTTGATATAAATAGCAACGAATATACTAAAAATGCTTATAAAGAGAAAAAGTGGGCTTTTGTTAGTGATTATGTAAGAGCATGGGCAATATATAATTATGGCGGTATTTATTTCGATACAGATATTATAGTTTTAAAGAATATAGATGAACTATTGTATAACGATGCATTTGTAGGATTTGAAAGTAACACAAAACCATTTACTGCTGTGTTTGGTGCGGTTCCAAATCATAAGTTCTTAAAAGATATGATGCAACATTTTGATACATGTGGTACTGACTTTGAAACTACAAATACTGAATGGGTAAGTGAAATGCTTATTAAAGATTATGGATGTAAATTAGGAAATGTTGAACAGATTTTAGATTCAAACCTTAAGGTATATAAAAAAGAAGATTTATGTGTACCTTCTAATTATGGGTACACTGTACATGCATTTAAAGGGTCATGGGTAAGTAAGAAAAGTCTATTTTCGAGAATGGCTACATTTATAAGATTAAACTCAAATTTAAGGATATGTAGATTTATATATAAAAATATTATTTTGAAAATTAAAGATAGAGGAGATTAAACATTATGATTAGGATACTTCATTACGTTCCGGCTTTTGGTTACGGTGGTATAGAAAGCTTTGTAATGAATTTATACAATAATATTGACAGAAGTAAAATTCAATTTGACTTTTTAGTAGAAGCAGATATGCCAGATAATGTTAGGCAAGAAATTTTAAATCTAGGTGGAAATGTATATAAAATCCCCAAAATGACTGCATCTTTAAACATATTTAAGTATTTGAAGGCATTAAAAGGCGTATTTTCTGAAAGAAAATGGGTTGCTTTTCATTGCCATTCATTGCAAACACGTCCATTTCCTATGTTATATGCAAAGGCTTATGGAATAAAGATAAGAATTTTACATATACATTCTAACAAATTTAACAATGGCAATAAAGGCTGCTTTAAAAATTTTGTTCAAAGATTACTTTTAAATTTCGGTGCGCGTTTAGCTAATACATATGTTGCTTGTTCAAAATCTAGTGCTAACAGTATGTTGCCGTCAATGTATAAAGATAAGGCTTATGTACTTAACAATGCCATCGAATTAGATAAATACAAGTTTTCAGAAGAAGATAGAAAGGTTAACAGGTCTGGTGTCGGAGAAAAAACTGTGGTTTTGGGTATTATAGGAAGACTAAGTTATCTTAAAAATCAAAAGTACATTCTTGAATTACTTAAGCGAATTACTATTGATTATAATATATGGATCATTGGAGATGGCGAAGATAGAACTTATCTTGAGGAAAACTATAATACTTCAAATATTAAATATTTTGGTAATATAAATAATGTAAATGAAGTTATAAATGCCATAGACTTGTTATTAGTTCCTTCAATAAGTGAAGGATTACCTCTAACAATTTTAGAAGCTCAAGCAAATGGACTGCCTTGTATAGTATCTGAAGCTATTGAAGATGAATTTATATTTAATGATAATATATCTAAAATTGATTTGAGTGATGCTGATCATTGGGTAGATAGTATAAACAGCTTTAATCTATCAAAAGGCAGATCAAACATAAATGAAAAAATTATGGATTATGATGTTTCAAAAACATCAGATGAGTATGAAATAATAATAGATAGGGAAATGAAAAAGTGGATAAGTTAAAGTTTAAAAACATATTGATAATACTTATTGGAGTTTATTGTGGAACTGTTATATTAGATAATATTAGGGAGCTTTCAGCTGGAACTCCATCAAAGTATATAGGAGTTCTATTTCTTGTAGTGGGTGTTATATATTGGCTAAAAACTGATAAAGTAGCAATAAACGTTAGAACTAACATGCCAATATTGATTTTTGGAACATATTGGTTAATTGAAGGCATTAGAGTATATTCACAGAATGCAGATTGGTTAAGACTAGTATTTTTATTTATTGTGTATATTATATGTGTTTCAATAGATTATACTGAAAAAGACATGGTGAAAATAGAAAATATAATGATCTTTTTTGCTGTCATATTTTCATTAATTTCTATTTATATGAATTATGATAATTTAGATAGGGTTAATTACAAGTTATTCTTGAATTATACAATTGATCCAAATGTATTTTGTTTTACTATGTTGATACCATATTATGTTTTATTAAAAAGACTAAAAAAGGTATTTAGTTTAAATACAGTGATGTTTGCCATAGTATTGGTTGGACTTTTAGCAACTGGTTCTAGAGGAGGAAACTATTCAGTCATAGTGGGAACAATAGTATACTTTTTTATATGGCTTAAGGATAGCAAAAAACATGTTAAAGTAATAATAGCAGCATCTTTGTTATTGGTTGTGCTTGCCATTATGTATCCTTATTTGGAAGAGAATTTATCATTTGTTAAAAGGTTAAGTTTTGATACTGTAAAAAACGATGGGGGTTCTGGAAGAGTGAAGTTATGGGTAACTACCATATCTGAATTTATGGAATTTGGAATATCTAGAAAAATATTTGGAACAGGTTTAAGTACATTTATAAAAGTTATAAGTGAAAACAAGGTTGCTCATAACTTTGCAATTCAAAGTTTAGTAGAGGGTGGCTTTGTAGGTTTGGCAATGTACATATGTGTGTATTTTTCTATGACAAAACAAGCTTTTAAAAAAGATAAGAGACTGTTAGCACTTGTAGTAATGACTTTTTGCATAAGTATGACGTTGGAAGCGGTTATTGCTAGGTGTTTTTGGAATACAATCATGTATATAATGATTAGCAAAAAACGCTATGATAATAAATTAAGTATTACTGAGGGGGAGAATATAGATGCCAAAAATTAGCATATTGATGTCTACTAAAGATACACCAGAAGAAATGTTGAATGCAGCTATTCAGAGTATCTTAAAACAAAGTTTTACTGAGTTTGAACTGATTATTATATGTGATGGAGGAAAAAGTGACTTAAAAATAGTACAAAGTTATGACGATAGTAGAATTAATGTTATTGTACATGATGAAGCTATAGGACTTACGAAATCATTGAACGAAGCTCTTAAAATTGCAAAAGGAGATTATATTGCAAGAATGGACAGTGATGATATTTCTCTTAAAGATAGATTGAAAGTACAGTATTCATTTTTAGAAAGACATAAGGATATAGATATCTGTTCAACATATGCAAAGCTAATAGGTGATAGAAATAGCCTAGTAATTACAACATTTACTAATCCAGAGGAAGTAAAAACTAATTTATTATTTTTCAATAGCATAATCCATTCATCCGTGATGATAAGGAAAAAATTTTTAGAAGAAAACTCATTGTTTTATAATGAAAAGTTTGTATATTCACAAGACTATGAATTATGGACAAGATGTTGTTTTATGACAAAAATGGCTATAATACCTAAAGTTGAAATTTTGTATAGGGTGCATAAAAATCAGATATCTTCTGCAAAAGCTGAAACTCAAAACAGATTATGTAATGAGATTTATACCAGGAATTTAAATAGGCTTGGAGTGGAAGATATAGAACAAAGTATAAAGTGCTTAAATTATTTGAACGGTAAAAACAAGAATTGTACAATGGATGAAATGCAGGAGTTTATAAAAACAGTAATAGAATGCAATGATAAATCTGGTGTGTATGATAAAGACGTGTTAGAAAAAGAACTTATTTCATTGTTTTTAAAAATATACGTAATACGTCACCATAGACTTCTTCCTTTTAGATTTATGATAAAAAAAAGAATAATTAGGACTGCTGTAAAAAGAGTTTTTCTTGAATTAAAATTTAGGGTAGGAGTTATATTTGGTAAATACAAAGAAAGTAAAACAATAGTTTAATAAATTAAAAAGGAGTAAGATTTGTGAAAGTTTTCAAAAAGATAAAATCGGTATGTAAAGATCCTCAAAAATTACTTGTTTATTTGGCAGGGAAAAACATGATCCATTTATCCGATAGAAAATATTTAGAGATGACATATAGACTTGTAATTGGAAAAGAACTGAATCTAGATGATCCAAAATCATTCAATGAGAAGTTACAATGGCTGAAATTATATAACAGAAAAAACGTATATACTAAAATGGTAGATAAGTATGAAGTTAAAAAAATCGTTTCAGAGCTAATAGGAAATGAATATATAATTCCTACATTAGGAGTATGGGATAGGTTTGAAGATATTGATTTTAGTAAATTGCCGGATAAGTTTGTACTAAAATGTACACATGATTCGGGTGGAGTAGTTATTTGTAAAGACAAAAACACTTTTGATGTAGATGAAGCTAAAAATAAAATCAACAAGGCACTTTCTAGAAATTTTTACTATGCAGGAAGAGAGTGGCCATATAAAAATGTAAAACCTAGAATAATAGCAGAGGAATATATTTCATCTGGAGATTCGAAAGATTTGAAAGACTACAAATTGATGTGTTTTAATGGCAAGGTAAAATGTTCTTTTGTATGCTCTAATAGAAATTCAAAAAACGGTTTAAATGTTGATTTTTACGATATCAATTGGGAAAAAATGCCGTTTCAAAGGCATTATCCAAATTCTAAGGAAAATGTGCAAAAACCTAATAAGTATGAACTTATGGTAAGCTTAGCTGAAAAATTGGCAAAAGATATTCCATTTGTTAGAGTTGATTTTTATGAAGTGAACAATAAGGTCTATTTCGGAGAATTAACCTTTTTCCCAGGAGCTGGTTTTGAAGAATTTACTCCTGAAGAATGGGATTATACATTAGGAAGTTGGCTTAAATTACCAGAAGAAAAGATAGAGGAACGTTATGAGAAGTAAAAAAGCAATGTTGAATATTTTTTGGTCTTTAGTATCACAGGTTACAATAGTTGTATGTGGTTTTGTTATTCCAAGGTGTATAATAAGTGCTTTTGGCTCAGAAGTAAATGGATTAGTATCAAGTATATCACAATTTTTAGGTTATATAGTGCTATTAGAGTCTGGATTTGGACCTGTTGTAAAGGCAGCATTGTATAAGCCTATTGCATCTAAGGACAAACAAGGGATAGAGAATATATTGAAGGCTTCAGAGAAATTTTTTAGAATAATATCTGCTGTTTTTGTAGTGTATATAGCTGTTTTGGCAGTAGTATATCCATTGATAGTAAATACGAGTTATTCTTTTGTATACACAATGGCTTTAGTTATCATTATATCTATGAGTACTTTGGCTGAGTATTATTTTGGAATAACATACAAATTGTATTTACAAGCTGACCAAAAAACATATATAACATCAATAATACAAGTAGTAGGATATGTAATAAATGCAATAGCTGTTATATGTCTTGTTAAGTTTGGAGCAAGCATACATATAGTAAAACTAGCGACAGGACTAATATTTGTTTTACGCCCTATAGTACAAAATATATATGTTAAAAAGAAATACAATATTGATTTAAAAAGTGCAAATAAAGATTACAAATTAGAACAAAAATGGGATGGCCTAGCTCAGCATGTTGCATCAGTTGTTCATGGCAATACAGATATAACAATACTTACTTTATTTAGTAGCATGCAAGAAGTATCTGTTTATTCTGTATATTACTTGGTTATAAACGGAATCAAATCTTTAGTTCAATCATTTACATCTGGTATAGACGCTTCTTTTGGAAATATGATTGCTAATGATGAAAAAGAACAACTTAATAAGAGTTTTAGTGCATATGAAGTATTTTATTATTCCATAATTACAGTAATGTACATATGTACAATGCTTTTAATAGTACCTTTTGTTAGTATTTATACAAAAGGAATAACAGATGCAAATTATATTAGACCTATTTTCGCATATGTGTTAGTTGCGTCGGAATATGCTTGGAGTATTAGACTACCTTATAGTAGTATAGTATTGGCATCTGGACATTTTAAACAAACACGTGTGGGAGCTTGGGTAGAAGCGTTAACTAATATAGTGATATCTTTAATTCTTGTTCAAAAATATGGTATAGTTGGTATTGCAATTGGAACTCTTGTGGCAATGTTAGTCAGAACAGCAGAATTTGTGTATCATACGTCAAAATATATTTTAGGCAGAAGTATTTGGATCAGTATAAAGAAAATATCAACTGTTATAATTGAAACTTTGATTGTAGCTTTAATAGTATATTTGATTCCAAGCGTTAATGTAATATCTTATGCAACATGGATATTACAGGCAATTATAGTGGGCAGCATAAGTATAGCTGTTGTAGGGATCGTCAATTTTATACTATACAAAGAAGAAATGAAAAATGTAATAGGATTATTCGAAAATCTATTTGCTAGAAAAAAATAAAAATGACTAAAACTATTTCGCGTAGTTCTAGTCATTTTTTGATTTTTAAACTCTTTAGCTTATGTTGCAAAATTTCTATTTTCATGATAAACTATACGCGTCAAAGTTTTGGTGAAAGGTAATTAAAATGATAGAAGAAAAAGGAATTAAAAACAAGTATATAAGAAGGGGATTTTTACTTGTATTTGATGTTATATTAATATTTATTTCATACTTTATATCCAATTTATTTTTAAATGATACAACGGATATTACTAATTTGAGCTTCCTTTTTACAACTGGTGTTGCAATAGTTGTATACATTACAGTGTTTTTAGTATTTAAGGTGTATAGGAGCCTTACAGAATATACAGGTGCAAGAGAATACTCACAGTATTTATGGTTGTCTCTTATGTCTTGTGCAATAATAATTATTGCAAGTTATGTATCTAAATATGAAATGCTAGGTAAGAGAGAAAATTTGCTTGCTTCATGTTTCGTAATAGGCTTTATGGTATTTTCGAGAGTTGGCTATAGAAAGGTAGTTTCTCTTATTGCTAGGCACGAATTGAGTAAGAAGAATAAAGAAGAAAATATAAATGTTTTGGTAATAGGGGCAGGAACTGCAGGATTACAAGTGGTTAGAGACGAATTGCCAAAAACGGGCAAAAATTACCATGTTGTTGGTATAATTGATGATAGTATTTCAAAAAGACATTCTTCAATGCATGGAGTAGATATAGTAGGTGGAAGAGACAAAATAATAGAAGTATGCGAAAAAGAAGATGTTAATTTAATTTTATTTGCAATAGCAAATATATCTAAAGAACAAAAAACTGAGATACTCAACATTTGTAGTAAAACAAAAGCTAAAATTAAAGTGTTACCTAACTTGAGAGAATTCCTTTTAAATGATGTACAGATTAGAATGGACAACTTTAGAGATATACAAATAGAAGATTTGTTAGGGCGTGATCCAATTCAACTTGCAAATGAAAATATAAAAGAGTTTATAAAAGGAAAAGTAGTACTTGTTACTGGTGGGGGTGGCTCTATAGGATCGGAGCTATGCCGTCAAATTGCAAGTTTTGGAGCAAAAGAGCTTCTTATGCTAGACATATACGAAAATACTCTTTATGAAACTGAATTGGAAATAAGAAAAAAATATCCTGATTTAAATTTAACAGCTATAGTTGCAAGTGTTAGAGATGAAAAAAGGATAAATGAAATATTTGAAAAGTATAAACCAGAACTTGTATTTCATGCAGCCGCACATAAACATGTGCCGCTAATGGAGACAAGTCCGGTGGAGGCAATAAAAAACAATGTTTTTGGAACATATAATGTAGCTTGTGCAGCTTCAAAATATGGTGTAGACAAGTTTATATTAGTATCAACAGATAAGGCTGTAAACCCAACAAGTGTTATGGGAGCAACAAAAAGAATTTGTGAGATGATAATCCAGATGCAAAATGCTAAATCTAAAACTAATTATGTCGCAGTAAGATTTGGTAATGTGCTAGGTAGTCATGGTTCAGTAATACCAATATTTAAAAAACAGATAGAACAAGGTGGACCAGTAACAGTTACACATAGGGAGATTACTAGATTCTTCATGACAATACCGGAAGCGGTAGGGTTAATACTTCAATCAATAACATTTGCTGAGGGTGGAGAGATATTTGTATTAGACATGGGAGAACCAGTTAAAATATATGATTTAGCAGAAAAAATGATTAGACTTAGTGGCTATACTCCCGGTGTAGATATGAAAATAGAAATTACAGGTTTAAGACCTGGAGAAAAATTGTATGAAGAATTGCTTGTATCAGAAGAGGGACTGTCTAAAACACTTCATGATAAAATAATGGTAACTAAAATAATGGACTTTGATGAGAATGAGATAAATGAAGATTTAGGGATGTTAAAAGCTGTTGTTTATTCTGAAGATGCCACAAATAATGCAAAAATTAGAGAAATAATCAAAAAGATAGTTCCAAACTTCATGGATAAGTATAAGGGAGAAACAGAAGGTAAAAAATAATTGTATAAAAAGTGAGGGGTTAATATGGAAAAGAGGGTAATTAAGTTTTCGCCACCAGATATTTCTGAAAAAGAAATTGATGGTGTAGTAGACACTTTAAGATCAGGCTGGATAACTACTGGACCTAAGACAAAATTATTTGAAACAAAAATTGCAGATTACTGTAATGCTTCAAGAGCAGTGTGTTTAAATTCAAATACGGCTGGGCTAGAGCTAATTTTAAGAATATTAGAAATAGGGGCTGGCGATGAGGTAATAGTGCCTGTATATACATATACAGCATCAGCTAGTGTAATAAATCACGTTGGAGCTAAAATAGTTTTTGTGGATTGTCAAAGTGATAGTTTGGAAATGGACTATGCTAAACTTGCAATGGTAATAACTCCTAAAACTAAAGCAATAATTGCAGTAGACATAGCAGGAATTCCAGCAGATTACGATACAATATATAAAATAGTTGAATCTAAAAAAGAAATGTTTAAGGCAACTGGCATGCTTCAAGAACGTCTAGGAAGAATAGCGGTAATTGCTGATGCAGCACATTCTTTTGGAGCTGTATATAAGAATAAACGTACAGGAAGCATAGCTGATTTTTCTAGTTTCTCATTTCATGCTGTAAAAAATCTTACAACAGCTGAGGGAGGAGCCGTAACATGGAAAGATATACCTGGTGTAGATAATGATTGGCTTTATTCACAATTTATGCTATGGTCACTTCATGGCCAAAACAAAGATGCTTTGGCTAAAAGTAAAGCTAACAGTTGGGAGTACGATATAAAGTTACCAGGATATAAATGTAATATGACAGATATAATGGCAGCCATTGGATTAGCACAGTTAGAAAGATACGATGCAATGCTTGCCAGAAGAAAAGAAATAATTAAAAGATACAATGAGGCATTTAAAGATCTTGACGTTTCTGTATTAAGACATGAAACTCATGATTACATATCTTCAGGGCATCTATATCTTGTTAGACTAAATGGTAAGGACACTGATTTTAGAAATGAAATAATAAAAAGAATGGCAGATTGTGGTGTAGCAACCAATGTACATTACAAACCACTTGCTATGATGACTGCATATAAGGATTTAGGTTACGATATTAAAGATTATCCAAATGCGTATAATATGTATAAAAATGAAATAACTTTACCACTTCATACGCTTCTTACAGATGAAGATGTAGAGTACATTATAGAATGTTTTAAGGAGATTGTGAGCAATGGGACTAAAGAAATGGAATAATATTCCGGATAACCTTAAAAATGAAAAAACAAGAGCGTACTATGACATTCTATCTAAGAAGACTTGTAGTTTGTTTATTAAAAGATTGTTAGATATACTTATTAGTGCTTTGCTTTTAGTATTAACATCACCTGTATTACTAATTCTTGGAATTGCTATAAAAATAGAGTCAGAGGGACCTGTATTTTATAGGCAAGAAAGAATAACACAGTATGGTAGAAAATTTAAGATTTTCAAATTTAGAACGATGGTAAAAGATGCGGATAAAATTGGTGCTTTAATCACATTAGGCAAAGATCCAAGAATTACAAAAGTAGGAAGTTTAATTAGAAAATGCAGATTAGACGAAATACCACAACTAATTAATGTATTGATTGGTGATATGACTTTTGTTGGAACAAGGCCAGAAGTTAAAAAGTATGTGGATATGTATTCAGATGAAATGAAAGCAACTTTACTTATGAAAGCAGGGATTACTTCAATAGCAAGTCTACATTATAGGAACGAAGACGAGATTATGAGTAGTTACATATCTCAGGGTGAAACGATAGATGAAGCCTATGTTAATCACGTTTTACCTGAAAAAATGAAATATAACTTGGAATATATTAAAAAATTTAATGTATTTACAGATATTAAAATATGTATTGATACTGTGCTAGTTGTACTTAAAATTAAAAAAATATAAAAGTTAAGGAGGAAATCATGGATAATGAATTAGTTTCTATAATAATGCCGACATATAATTGTGCTAAATTTATAGGCGAAACTATAAAGTCTGTTATAGCTCAAACATATTCTAATTTTGAACTTATAATTGTTGATGATTGTTCTAAAGATAATACTAAGGATGTTGTTAATTCTTTTGACGATGAAAGAATTAAATACTACAAGTTAGAAAAAAATAGTGGAGCAGCAGTTGCTAGAACCACTGCTATGAACATGGCAAAAGGAAAGTATATGGCTTTTTTAGATAGTGATGATTTATGGATGGAAAATAAATTAGAGCATCAATTAAAGTTTATGAAAGATAATAATTATAATATTACATGTACGGCTTATGAACAAGTAAACGAAGATGGAGAAAGTTTAAATAAAGTTATAAAAACTAATAAAAAGGCAGACTATAATAGGATACTATTAGATTGTCCTGTTGGTAATTCCACTGTTATGTATAATGTAGAAGCTTTAGGAAAGTTTGAGGTTCCTAATATAAGAAAAAGAAATGATGATGCTTTATGGCTTCAAATGCTAAAAAAAGAAAAATACATATATGGCATGGATGAAGTTTTAGCTAAATACAGAATAAGAAGCAATTCTATATCTAGTAATAAATTAAGTTTAATTAAATATCATTGGCAACTTTATAGAGATATTGAGCATTTATCTGTAATTCGTTCAGTGTTTCATATATGTTGGTGGGGAGTTATAAAAGTATTACATATAAAGTAAGGAGAGCTGGTATGAAAGTAGCTATTATTGGGCATTTTGCACTTAGTAAAGAGTATAATGATGGCCAAACTGTAAAAGTTAGAAATTTATATAGCGAGTTAGTAAAATTGTTTGGAGAAGATGAAGTTTTTAGAGTTGATACATATAATTACAAATCTAATCCAACTAAACTTTTAAAAAATTGTGTCCAAGCTATGAAAGCAGACTATGTGTTGTTTTTGCCTGCTCAAAATGGTGTTAAAGTATTTGTACCACTATTTTGTTTTTTAAATAAATTCTACAATAAAAACTTGTTTTATGTTGTAGTTGGTGGCTGGCTACCAGAGATGCTTAAAATTAACAAAAGTTTATTAAAAGACTGTAAGAATTTAACTAAAATTCTTGTTGAAACAGAAGGCATGAAATCAAAATTAAACAGTCTTGGGTTAGATAATGTAGACATTTTATTTAATTTTAAAGATATAAAACCTATTTCTAAAAATGAACTTAAAAATTTGGATTATTCACAACTAAAGGTTTGCACATTTTCTAGAGTAATAAAGTCTAAAGGTATAGAAAATGCTATAAATGTAGTTAATTCTATTAACAAAAAATATGGAAAAACAATTTATAATCTAGATATATATGGCCCTATAGGCGATGACTATAAAGAAGAATTTCAAGATTTAATTAGTAAAACGGGCCATGATGCTGTTAACTACAAAGGAGTAATAGATTCAAGTAAGTCAGTTGATACTATTAAAAATTATGATTTGTTACTTTTTCCAACGTATTATGAGGGTGAAGGTTTAGCTGGCACTATCATTGATGCTTTTTTTGCTGGGGTACCAGTAGTTGCATCTGATTGGAAATATAACAAAGATATAATAAAAGATGGAGTTAATGGCTTAATATTTAAAACAAAATGCGATGAAGAGTTTGAAACTATATTGGAAAACGTTTATCTAAAAAAATATGATATATTAAGTATGAAACATGCTTGTTTAGAAGAGGCAGAAAAATATGTTCCAGATATTGCTATTAAAGGGCTAACAAAATATATCAATGCACCAAAAAGAACTTTGTGTATAGTAAGTAGCATGAATAGAGGTGGTGCTGAAACATTTTTAATGAAAGTTTATAGAGCACTAGATAAAGGTAAATATCAAATGGACTTTGGGGTTACAGAGCCTGGCGAGTATGATAAAGAAATAGAATCACTAGGAGGAAGAATATATTTTATTCCTGCAAAGTCTAAAAATCTTTTTAAATCTTTTTCTTGTATCAAAAAGATAGTTAAAAGTAACAGATATAACTCTGTACTTAGAACTAGTCAGCAGTCTTTGGCAACGATTGATTTAATTGCAGCAAAACGTGGCGGAGCCAAAAAATTAATATACCGCTCAAGTAATTCAGGGCTTACGAATAAAGGAATAGGAAGTATTGTTAATAAGATATTTTCAATTTTGCCTAAAATAGTTCCAAATTTAAAAATAGCTCCATCAACAGAGGCAGCTGAGTTTGTATTTGGAAAAAATGCTGTTAAAAAAGGAAAGGTTTCAATAGTTCCAAATGGAATAGATTACTCATTATTTAAGTTTTCAAATGAAAAAAGAGAAGAATTAAGAGATAAGTTAAATCTAAAAGAAAAGACTGTTGTTGGGCATGTTGGAAGATTTAATAAACAAAAAAATCATGAGTTTTTGTTAGATGTATTTAACGAGATGCATAAAAAAGACAAGAATTGTTATCTTTTACTAATAGGAAAAGGCGAATTAGAAAAGAATATTAGACAAAAAATTGGTGATTTGGGACTAAATGACTTTGTAACAATTATAGAGCCTGTTGCTAATATAAATGAATATTACATGGCAATGGATGTACTTGTATTCCCTTCATTTTTTGAGGGAATGCCAAATGTTATAATAGAAGCGCAGGCAAGCGACTTGCCTTGTGTAGTGTCTGACAATATAACAAAAGAGGCTAATATTTCAGGTAAACTTATATATAAAGATATATCGGCATCCCCTAAAGAATGGGCAGATGTTGCATTAAATCTTGTTGGAAAAGAAAGAGAAGATAATAAAATTATATTTAGTAAAAATGGTTATATTTTAACCGAAAATATTGATAAATACGTAGAGTTTATGTTTTAAGGAGAGGACAAATGATAATTGTTAAAGCTTGGAGTTGGAGTACTTTATTGCTATATGTGGCAATTTCTTGTTTAACAGCATTTCTGTTTAGACAATCAGTAATTGCTAAAAAAAATGGAAAAAAACTTAATATTTTTGGTATAGATTTAGATGTAAAAATTCTATACTATTTGGCAATTTATGTTATATTTATTGTATTTTCATGTTTTAAATATTCAAGCTATGAGATTGGTGGAGCAGATTCTCTAAATTATATGAGATTTTTTAGAGAGTACGGATATATAAAATTTGATATAAAAGAAATGCTAATATTTAATGGACTTGAATATTTATTTTACAATACAATGTACATTGTAAAAATACTTGGTGGTACATATAGAACGTTCCTTTTTGTTGTTAATTCTGTAATTGTACTAAGCTTAATATATGTTGTAGATAAAGATGTAAATGATGAAAAAAAGTGCAAATGGTTAGTGCTAACATATTTGCCACTACTAAAAAGTTTAAATATACTGAGGAACTGCGTAGCGGCATTTATAGGATATACTGCTGTAAGCTGTGTTAATAGAAATAAAATAATGTGGGGTATTGTACTAGTAGTACTTGCATATCTAAATCATTATGTCGCTATAGTTTTACTGGCTATGATAGTGTTTTACAAAGTATTTCCAGACAAGTGGTTATCTAAAAAGAAGTTGTTGTTAGCATTAAATATAATTTGTATAGTAATATCTGTTTTGTCATTACCATTAGTAGAAAATGTAATTAAAAAAACAGGATATGTTGGATATTTGAATAACATACATGTTTCACTTTTGGGGTATGTTCCATACATTGCTTTATACATTCTTATGGTAATGGATGATAGATTTATAGGATATTTGAAAAAGAGTGGCCATATTGGTTACTACAAAGTAATGGTGTTTTTAAGTTTTGCACTTCCAATATTTGTAGTGTTAAATGCAGCAAATAGGGTTTTATTGTTATTTGAAATTCCAATAATATTAATGGCAGCAGATGTAGCAGATTGGTACGGTAGTCGTATACCAACAAAATATATTAAATTATATAATATAGCTGTATATTGTGTAATTTTTGGATACTATATATTTAGAATTTATAGAATGTGGGATGGCTATTGTTTAATGCCATATTATAACATTTTGTTTATGTAGTTTATGAAAGGAATTGTTCTAAATGAGAATTGTAATTTTAATGGGTTCTCTAACAATGGGTGGAGCTGAAAGAGTCGCAACTAGTCTGGCTTCATATCTAGCTAATAGCGATGTGGAAACCTATTTGGTAAGCTTTGATAGTAAACCTTCAAGTTATACGTTAGATGAAAAGGTACATTTTATAAATAATTTAGATAATGACAAATTTACTGGAATAAAAGGCGTTAATAAAAGAATTAAATTTATGTTTAATACATTAAACAAAATAAAACCAGATTTAGTGTTTACAATGTTTTATGATATAAATATGTATGCTTTAATATATAAACTTTTTGGTAAAAACAAGATTAAGCTTGTTTCTTCAGAAAGGTGCAACCCAAATGAAATAACAGGTAAAAATAGAATAATAAATAAAATATCTAGCATGAGTTCAGACGGATTTATTTTTCAAACAAAAAGGGCTAAGGAGTGTTATCCTAAAAAAGTTCAAGATAAGAGTGTTGTTATTCATAATGCAATTGGAAATCCGTTGTTTAAAAAAATAGATGAAAATAAAATTATGACAGAAAAGACTATTACAAGTATGGGGAGACTAGAGTATCAAAAAGCTCATGATGTGATGATAAAATCATGTGCTCCAGTACTTAAAAAACATCCTGAGTACAAGTTAGTTATTTATGGCGAGGGGTCGTTAAGACCGTATTTAGAAGATTTAATCAATAAATTAGATATGCAAAATAATGTTTTTTTGCCAGGTAATACAGAGAACGCAGTATTAGAAGTTGCAAAGTCACAGGTATTTTTGTTAACATCTAGGTTTGAGGGAATGCCAAATGCTTTGATGGAAGCAATGGCTTGTGGAATTCCGTCAATTTCCACAGACTGTGATATGGGACCAGCAGAACTTATATCAGACGGTGAAAATGGATATCTTGTACCAGTAGATGATGTTGATGCTATTACTCAAAAATTAGAGTTATTGATAGATGATGAGAGTTTACGAAAGCAGATATCTAACAATTCAAGAAAGATTGTTGAAGAACATTCAGTGCAGAAAATCTACAGAGAGTATCTTGATTATTTTTTGAGGATTGTTAACAACAGTTAATTATTTTGGTAGATAAATTTAAGCTGACATTAAATTTTGAAAGGATAAATATGGAAAACAAAATTAAGAAAATATTTAAAGAGCCAAGGAGAGCATTGATGTATTTAATAGATAAAAAGTTCTTTCGAATATTACCAGATAAACAATATTTAAAAATTAAATACAAAATTGCTTATGGGAGAAAGCTAGATTTAAAAAATCCGAAGAGTTATAACGAAAAGTTGCAATGGTTAAAGTTATATAACAGAAATCCTGAATATACAAACTTAGTAGATAAGTATGAGGTAAAAAAGTATATAAAAGAGAAGATTGGAGAAGAATACATTGTCCCTACGATTGGCATTTATGATAGCTTTGAGAATATTGATTTTTCTAAATTACCAGATAAATTTGTTATGAAGTGCACACATGATAGTGGTGGAATTGTAGTATGCAAGAATAAAGCAAATTTAGATATGGTTAAGGCTAAAAAAACTATAAAAAATAGTCTTAGTAATAATTTTTACTATCATGCACGTGAATGGCCATACAAAAATATAAAACCCAGAATTATAATAGAAAAGTATTTGGACATAGATGAAGATATGAATTGTAGTTACAATGAAAGTGATAGTATTATCAATGCAGAAGAGCTTCAATATGTGTCAGGGTTGCTAGACTATAAATTTATGTGCTTTGATGGAAAAGTAAAGTTAATGTTTTTGGATATTGGAGTTATTGGTAATGGTACTGGACATGCTAAAGAGTATTATAGAAATGTATACGATAGAAATTTTAATCTATTGGAAGTCATTGAAACTAGAGAAAATTACCCTAAACCAATTAATAAGCCTAAAAATTTCGATAAAATGGTAGAAATAGCAGAAACTTTATCTAAGGGAATACCTCATGTGAGGGTAGATTTGTATAATGTTAATGGTAGAATATATTTTGGCGAAATGACATTTTTTCATGGTAGTGGCCTTTCAAATTATTTCGTACCTGAAATTTGGAATGACAAGCTAGGAAGTTACATAGATTTATCAAAAGCAGAATTTGTGCCTAAAGAAAAGATAAAAAGTGATATAGTTTAGATGCTTATAAAGCAAATGCTAAAATTGAAAAATGATGTTGGGAGGAAATATAGATGAGCTTGTTAAGTAAAGTTAAGTCTGTTTGCGATAGGCCGCAATTATTGTTGATTCGCTTATCTGAAAACAAAATAATTCATATTCCAGATAAGTTGTATTTAAAGCTTATGTATAGATTAATAATGGGAAAAAAGCTAAATTTGAACAATCCAAAAACATTTAATGAAAAATTGCAGTGGCTAAAATTATACAGCAGGGATCCATTATATACGACTCTTGTAGACAAGTACGCAGTAAAAGAATATGTAGCAAACGTTATAGGTGAAGATTATATAATTCCAACGATAGGTGTATATGAGAAATTTGATGATATTGATTTTTCTACTTTGCCAGATAAATTTGTTATAAAATGTACACACGATTCTGGAGGAGTAGTGGTTTGCAAAGATAAATCAAAATTAGATGTTGCTATTGCAAGGGAAAAAATAAGTAAGTGTTTGAAGAGAAACTTTTATTACATTGGCCGTGAATGGCCTTATAAAAATGTTAAGCCGAGAATAATAATTGAAGAATTTATGGAAGACGGTAAAAATGAGGATTTAAACGATTATAAATTTATGTGTTTTAATGGTAAAGTTAAATGTTCTTTTGTCTGCTCAGATAGAAGAAGCAAAGACGGTTTGAAGGTGACGTTTTTTGATTTGGATTGGAATAAGATGCCTTTTCAAAGACATTATCCAACATCTAAAAAGGAAATACCTAAGCCTGTTAATTATGATAAAATGATACAATTATCTGAAAAACTAGCAAAAGATTTACCATTTGCCAGAGTCGATTTTTATGAGGTAAATGGGAAGGTATATTTCGGTGAGATAACATTTTTTCCAGGAAATGGCACAGAAGAATTTACGCCAGAAGAATGGGATTATACAATGGGCAGTTGGATAAATTTGCCTGGAAGGGTTAAAAATGAAAAATAATGATATAATTAAAAACATTGTTACTTCCATATTACAGCAATTAGTTACTGTAATTTGTGGGTTTATTGCACCTAGACTAATAATAGCTACATATGGATCTAACATAAATGGCATGATTACTTCGATTACGCAGTTTTTGGGATATATTACTTTACTAGAGGCGGGAATATCCCCTGTTGTAAAAGCAGCATTATATAAACCAATTGCTAATTGTGACAAAGAAAAAATAGAAAAAATACTAAAATCGGCTGAATACTTTTTTAGAACTATTGCTGTTATTTTTGTTTGTTATTTGGCAGCATTGAGTATTATATTTCCTAATGTATATATTAAAGAATATAGTTTTACATATACATTTTCGTTAGTGTTAATTATAGCTGTAAGTACGCTATTTGAGTATTTCTTTGGCATGACATATACTATATATCTTCAAGCGGCACAAAAAAACTACGTTGTTTCACTAATAAAAATTGTTCTAAAAATATTAAATACCTTGGCTGTAGTTATATTAACGCTAAATGATTGTAGTATTCAAATAGTCAAGTTAATTAGCTCGCTTATTTTTGTAATGTCCCCTTTAATATTAAACTTTTATGTTAAGAAGAAGTTTAATATTAAACTAAAAGGAATTAAGTATAAAGAAATAAAAGATGTACTACAAAACAAATGGGCTGGATTTTCACAGCATGTAGCGGCTATTATTCATAATTCTGTTGATGTTGCAGTACTAACATTTTTTTCAAATCCATTAGAAGTATCCGTATACTCTGTATACATGTTGGTAATAAATAGTATTAAGGATTTAGCTGTGTCACTTTCAGGTGGAATTGATTCTTGGTTCGGAAATTTGTTAGCAAAAGGTGATAATAAAACATTGAATGAGAATTTGAAACTATATGAGTTTTTTTATTTTTCAATTGTAGCAATTTTATTTGCCTGTACTATGTCATTAGAACTACCTTTTGTAAAGGTTTACACTGCTGGAATAACAGATGTAGATTATATAAGACCAACTTTTGCATATATTATGATATTCGCGGAACTTGTAATGGCTATAAGAATTCCGTATAATAGCATTGTTCTATCTGCTGGACATTTTAAACAGACTCAATTTGGGGCTTGGATAGAAGCAGGTTTAAACGTATCAATATCTTGTATTTTAGTTAAGAAATATGGAATAGTTGGGGTAGCAGTAGGTACACTTATTGCTATGTTGTATAGAACAACAGAATATATAATATATTCATCTAAAAACATATTAAAAAGAAGTGCTGCTGAAGCCTTTGGAAAAGCACTAATAGTGTTTATTGAAATAGGGATTGTGTTTGTACTTTCAAGAATTCTACCATTTAACTATGAAACTACATATTTAAACTTTCTTATAAACGCCATATTTGTTGGAATCATCAGCGTGGTGATTGTTGGTTTAGGAGGCTTTATTGTATATAAGAATGAAATGAGGCAATTTATATTTTCCATAAAAAGGAGGGTTAAAAAGCATGAATAAAGAGAAGGTGTATATAAAAAATACGATAGATACATATTGTAATAAAAAATTTAATCCAGCCTCAAAGTATTGTGAATTAAAAGCAATTAAAATAGAAATTGAGAGCGATGAAACAATATATAATGACGTTAGACAATTATTTTTAGATATGAAATTTGATAAGGAAAATATTGGTACAGCTAATTGGAATCCGTTTAGTGATTTCATAAAAGAAAATGATAACGTCTTAATAAAGCCTAATCTTGTAATGCATGAAAACAAAGTTGGCTCTATTGATTGTATGATTACTAACTTTTCATTAATAAGACCGGTAATAGATTATGTGGTATTGGCACTAAATGGTACTGGTAGTATTATAGTTGGCGATGCACCTGTGCAAGATTGTGACTTTGATAAATTAAAACTTATTAATAATTTGGAAAAAAATATAGAAGAATACACGAAGATTTATCCTAATATTAAACTTATGGATTTTAGGAAAAATCAAAATGCGAGTGTTGAATGTGTAACTGTAAAGCTAGATGATAAAAGCTCATTTTCAGAATTGGACGACGTGAAAAAAGAGTATTCTATTACAAATTATGATTTAAAGTTAATGAATGCACATCACACTGGAAAAACTCATGAATACATAGTGCCAAAAGATGTCCTAAATGCAGATGTTATAATAAATATGCCAAAACCTAAAACTCATAGAAAAGCTGGGATGACGGCATGTATGAAAAACTTTGTTGGTGTAAATGGTAATAAAGAGTGTCTTCCACATCATAGAACAGGTGGTCCAAACCAAAATGGTGACGAATTCCCTGAAAACAGCTGTATCAAGAAAATTTTTTCTTGGCTTTCAAAGTATACATATAAACATAATCCTATTATTAACTTTATTAGAAGGTGTGTATCTTTTGTTATGAGTAGAATGGGTAAAGGCAGGTTTACTGAAGGCTCTTGGTATGGTAATGACACTATTTGGAGAACAATTTTAGATTTGAACAAATTGATTATATATACAGATAAAAATGGTATCTTAACTGATAAACCACAAAGGACAATATTTAATATTTGCGATATGGTAGTATCTGGAGAAAAAGAGGGGCCATTACTTCCTAGTGATAAAAAAGTGGGGTTAATTGTAGCTGGTTTTAATCAACTTAACAATGATTATACAATTTCACAAATTATGGGGTTTGAGCCAAATAAAATCAGATACATAGAAAACGGTTATAAATTAGACAAGCTTAAAATATCTCTAAACCGTAATTTTGATATTATTGATGAAAATGGTTTGGTTAAGGATATAGAAAAGTATAATAAACATTTCAAAGCAACAGATGGTTGGAAAGATTATTTAAATAAATTAGGTGGATGATATTATGGAACAATCAAAGAGAAAATCAAATTTTGAACTTTTGAGAATACTTGCCATGATTATGATAGTAGCACATCATTGTTGTCTATATAGTAACTTTCAAAGAGAAACATTGATAAACAATGCGGTGTTAGATTTTCTAATAATCGGCGGGAAAATTGGAGTGGCTGTGTTTGTCCTAATATCCGGATATTTTGGAATAGGTTCGGAATTTAGATTAAAAAAACTAATTAAATTATTAGTTCAAGTTTTGTTCTATTCCTTGTCATTTGGAATAATTCATATACTATTAACTGGTAATATTAGCTTGAAAGAGTTAATAAAGATGGTATTTCCAATTACTTGTTCTAGTTACTGGTTTATGACATCATATTGTATTTTGTATGTATTAACGCCATATATAAACAAATTATTTAGAAGCTTAAATAAGCGAGAACTTATAAATTTATTAGCGATTATAGGAGTTCTGTCTTGCGGTATATTTGCTACATTTAGCGTAAGGCGAGGAGTAAACGACTTGTTTATATTTGTGTTTTTGTATATGGCAGGTGGATACATAAACGTATATTGCATGCAGAAAAAATACAAATATACTTTGTTAATTGCAATTATAAGTTATTTTAGTATATTTGCGATGCAAATTTTGGCGGAGTTAACAGATTTATTTCCTGTAAACTACTTTATAGGATTATCATCACTTCCTGTTATAATTTGCGCGATGAGTTTAGTTTTGTATTTTAAAAATATTAAATTCCAGAGCAATTTTGTGAATTTTTTTTCAAGATCAACCTTAGGAGTCTACTTAATACACGAAAACATGTATATAAGAGAATTCTTGTGGGAAAAGGTAACGAAAGGAACTTCGCTAATTAATAATAGTATATTTGCTATATATGTTATTTTGAGTATAATATTAGTGTATTTAATATGTGCAGTTATTGATTTAATTAGAATTCATACAGTGGAAAAATGCACGTTGCAGTTGATATACAACATATGTGACAAATTAAAATGCAAATTAAAAAAATACACGGAAAGGGTGAAATTATGAAAACATATTTAGTTACTGGTGCAGCTGGTTTCATTGGCTCAAGCTTAGCTGAAAGGCTGTTAAACGAAGGAAACGAAGTAATAGGTATAGACAACTTTTGCGATTTTTATAGTCCTAGTGTTAAGGAAAATAATATAAAAGAATTGATTAAAAATCCAAAATTTAAAATAATAAGAGCTGATATAAGAGATAAGTCTAAAATTGACGAGATTTTTGATAGCAATAAAATAGATATTGTAATTCATTTGGCTGCAATGGCTGGTGTAAGACCATCTATTGAAAACCCAATTTTATATCAAGAAGTCAACTGTGTAGGAACTCAAAATATATTGGAAGCAATGAGATCACATAATGTATTGAAACTTGTAATGGCTTCTTCTTCTAGTGTATATGGAAATTGTAAAACGGTACCTTTTAGAGAAGATATGATAGTTGACTTTGCTATTAGCCCATATGCAGCAACTAAAAAAGCAAATGAAGTAATGACACATGTATATCATAAACTTTTTGATATGAATGTGATAATGCTTAGATTTTTTACTGTATATGGTCCAAAACAGAGACCAGATTTGGCGATAAACAAATTTACAAGATTGATGCTAGATGGCAAACCTATTCCTATGTTTGGTGATGGTTCGACTTCTCGCGACTATACCTACATAGCAGATATTGTTGATGGAATAATTCGTTCAGCAAATTATGTTGAAGAAAATAAAAATGTTTATGAAATTTTGAATTTAGGTAATTCTTCACCTGTAACTTTAAAAGAAATGATAGAAACTATAGGAAATGCAGTAGGAGTTAAACCAAGTATACAAACATTACCTATGCAACCTGGTGATGTGGATAGAACTTATGCAGATGTATCTAAGGCAAAAAGACTTATAGGTTATGAACCAAAAATTTCATTTGAAGAAGGAATTAAAAATTTCGTAAATTGGTATAAAAAAAATAAAGACATTTATGATGCGTAGAGTAACAAAAAGAGACGGATATTTTTCATTTCCGTCTCTTTTAAAACTTATTTTAAGCTTAATTACATATTAGATTCAGCTTTTTCTATAAGTTTTTTAACCATATAACCACCAACTGTACCAGCTTGTTTAGAAGTTAAATCACCATTGTAACCTTGTTTTAAGTTTACACCAACTTCTGTAGCTACTTCATATTTCATTTTATCAAGAGCTGCTTTAGCATTTGGGTTTGCTTTTGAACTTGCCATTATAAATTCACCTCCTAAGAATTTATTTAGTAAAACAGGAAATAAGTTTTACACTAGTAATTTGTGAAAAAATACAAATAAAATACTGGTAAAATATAACAAAATTTTTATAAAAATCTGTTAAAAACTATAATTATAAAATAAAACAAGTTGACTTTTTATGTAAAGTGTGTTAAAATAAAAATGTGTTTGAAAAATAATTGGAGGTAAAAGATGAATATTAAAAGAAAGGGAATATTACTTACTATATTGATGTCTATCGTTCTTGTATTTTCAGTGGCTTCTGTGGAAGCAAAAGACATGATGGAACCAACAATAGAGATAAGTGGACCAAGTGTTAAGAATATAAAGGAAGGCGGTTCAGTTAAATATTATTTATCAGCTACAGATAATGTTGGAGTTGCAAGTTTTAATGTTACAAGTTCGCATATAGTTTTGCATAATTTCTCAGCAAATATTTCTATATCTGGTAGCAGCTTAGGAATGAAAACAATAACATTATCTAATATAAGAAGCACTAATAGCGATGCTAAAAAATATATATCAATCAAGCCAGGTACAGCTAAAGATTTAGAGGGAAATACTGATTCTGATACTTTGTATTCAGCTGTGTTTAGTATAGAGCGTACAGTCGTTAAGGATACAATGGAACCTTCTGTTGAAATAAGCGGGCCAACACCAAAAAGTATTGTAGCCGGTGGAACAGTGTCTTATAAGATTACAGCTGTAGATAATGTTGGAGTAAGCAAATTTAATTTAAATAGCAGTTATATTGAAATGAGAGGTTTTACAGCTAATATTTCAATAAGCGGTAATACAGTTACATTTTCTAATGTCAGAAGTAATTCATCATCTTCAAGCAAATATATAGTAGTAAAAGCGGGAGCAGCTGCTGATGCTGCTGGAAATAAGAGTGAAGCTGTTACTTCTGCGGCATTTACTATGTCTGCGGCTAAAGATACAATGGAACCTTCTGTTGAAATAGGAGGCCCAACACCAAAGACTATTAAAGAAGGCGGTACTGTAGTATATAAAATTACTGCTGTGGATAATGTAAAGGTAGATAAACTACTAATTAACAGTAACTATGTACAAATGGTAGGATTTACAGCAAATATGAAAGTTGATGGTAATACAGTTACATTTTCTAATGTAAGAAGCAATTCATCATCTTCAAATAAATATATAATAGTAAAAGCAGGAGCAGCTGTTGATACTTCTGGAAACAAGAGTGAAGCTGTTACATCTGGAGCATTTACAATTGATGCTTCAAAACCTGCAGATAAAGATACCATAGCTCCAATAGTTTCTATTGGTAACGCTTCTCCATCAGGAATATATAGAGGCGGAAAAGTAACTTATGTTGTTACATTTAGTGATAACAAAGCAGTTACAGAAGTAAACTTGACAGAAAAAGATATAAAACTAAATGGTTTCTTAGCAAACATTTCTATATCTGGTTCTGGACTAAGAACTAGAACAATTACTTTAACTAATATTAAAGGAAATGTTGGAACAGGATATTCAATAACTATTGCTAAAGGAGTAATTAAAGATGCAGCTGGTAATGTTAACGTAGCAGTTACTTCACCTAAATTTAGCATTTTGAAACCAACAACACCTGTAACTCCAAGTGAGGTTATTAAAACTACAGTTAAAGGCAATTGTATCGATGATTTATCTCTATTAGGAGATATAAATGAAGAAATCACATATTTCTCATCTTGGTTAAGAGCAGAAAAATATACGGCTTCATATGTACAAGAAAATAACTATGTAGCTAAAGATGAGAGAATGACTTACATGGTTGAATACTATAATGGAAGTACTGCACCAGCACCTGACGTTGTATTTACACTTACAATACCATATAAGGTTGATGTAGAAGAAATAAATGGAAATGGCTATATCAAGAGCAGAACAGACAAAGAAACTGTTATTGAATGGGATATGGGAAAAATATCTAGCAAAGCATATTGTAGATTATATGTAAGAGTTAAATTCAATGAAGACAAAGATTTAGCAAATAGCAAAGATATATCTAAGGTGTTTTATGCAACATTAAAAACTACTGCTGGTGGTAATACATCATATTCTTATATGAGACAATTGTTTATAGATAAGACAGAAGGAAAAAGAGGAACATATAAAGGATATCTAGCAGCAATAGATAGCACAAACTCAATTAGACCAGAAGATAAAATTACAAGAGCTGAATTTGCAAAATTACTTGCAGATTGCGGAATAGTAAAAGCTGATGCAAACAGCACAGCATACAAACAATATAAAGATTGGGAGTCAATACCTGTATATGCAAGATCTGCTGTTGCAGCATTGAGTGAAACAGATATAATTCAAGCTTTCCCAGATGGAACATTTAAACCAAATAATCCTATATTGATGGAAGATGCAATTCAGATGATAGCTCAAGCTTCTACATATATTTCAGGAACAGATAAAAAACTTACAGTTTATAAACCAACATTCTTATATAAAAATGCATTAAAAGACAGTGATGGTGATATTTCTGAAAAGAAAGATTATATAATGGAACTTATGAGACAAAATGTTATTGTTAAATATGATTCAAAACCAGATGCTTATGCTTTAAGAAAAGATGTGGTAACTATTGTTAATGCTTTAACTTTTAGAGGACCATATGTAGAAAAATTACCATCAAATACAGTTAAATTTGCTGATATTAGAGATGATAGTGTATACTTCTATAATATAGTAGGAGCAGCTAACAGTTATTCATATACTTATGATTATAGATTATGGCAAGAAATTGTAGAAATACAATAGTAAAAAAAAGTCAACGCGACATAACGTGTTGACTTTTTTTTGTAATTATAGTATAATAAAAGTGTAATAAATTTTATTATTTCTGCTGAATATAGCAGAATTGATATAGATAGCAAAAACTTTTGAAAATTTTTTTATTTGAAGGAGAATTAAACATGACTATTACTAACAAGAGAAACTCAATCATTTTCGCTATCGTATCTTTGATAGCACTGGCAATCGGGATCATTTTAGTTCCTGTCGTAAAAACATTTGCAGTAGTGGTTATCACTCTTGCAGCTGTAGCGTTCGTTTATGCAATATATAATCTTGTAAAGATTGTTATTGCTGAAAGAGAAGCTAATAACGATGGACGGACTAGAACAATCTACAGAACAAACACACTTTGGCGTGATTTGGTAAGAATACTTACACTTGTTGGTGTAATTGTAATTATTATCATACTTGCTAGAAGCTGTGGCAAACAGGTTATCAAAGAACAGACTGTTATTAATCAGACTGTTGTTAACCAGCAGGTTGAAAATGCAGATATTGATAACGCAGACGTTGAGAATGCGAATATCAACAATGCAGAAATCAACAATGCGAATATTGATAATGCAACAACCGAGAATGCTGAAATTGAAAATGCAGAAATCAATAACGCAAACATTGACAAAGCTGAGATTAAGGAAGCAACTATTGAAAATGCAGAAATCGGTAATGCAAACATCGATAACGCTACCATTGAAGATGCTACAATTAAGAACGCTGAAATCGAAAATGCAAACATCGAAAATGCAAATATCAATAATGCAAACATCAATCAGACAAAAACCGAACCGGTTACTAAGCATGATAACACCAAGAAGCCCGAAGAAACAAAGCAGCCTGAAGAAGTCAAGAAACCTGAAGAAACCAAACAGCCTGAGGAAGTCAAGAAGCCTGAACAGGAAACAAAGCCTACTCATGTATGCAGCGTAGCAAATACAATCGTTATTGATGCAACTTGCACTAAAGCAGGACGTATCACTGAAGTTTGTTCTTGCGGAAAGACGCTTTCTGAAAAGGTTATTGAAGCTACCGGACATGTTTGGAACAAAGGCGAAGTGACTAAGGAAGCAACTGAAAAATCCACTGGTACTAAGACGTATACTTGCAAGAAGTGCGGTGAGACTAAGACTGAGAAAATCGACAAACTTGAGCATGTTTGCAAGGTATATGATACAATCGAGAAGGAAGCAACTTGTACTAAGGACGGCTACATTCGTAAAGTTTGTTCTTGTGGCGAAGTAATCTCTGAAAAGAGAATTAAAGCTACGGGCCATGATTACGAAATCGTAGGCGAAAGAGAAGCAACTTCCACTAAGGATGGTTACATCAAGTATCGTTGCACCAATTGTGGTGACACTTACAAAGATGTAATTCCTGCAACTGGCGAAGATGATAATAAGCCTGTAGATGACGAGTTTGTTATCACAATCAACAAGATGAAAGTCGTTGGTAATGAATTTGATGCAGTAGAAGTTTATACTTCTGGAAATGCAAATGACCTTATTGTACTGCAAAATCAGAAAGTATTTAACTACTATGTCAAAGATAGTCACCACCTCATTCTTACTGTTGGCGATGAAGATACTTTTGCTAAGGTTCGTATATACGATCCTGCGCATGAGGATAAAGTTGTTGAAGTAAGAAGACTTTCCCCTGTTGATCCTATGGCATAATCTCCAAGGCGTCCCCAGATAATTTCTGGGGACACTTTTTTTGCTATTTTTTTTAATAATGCTGAAAATAATTCGACAAAATGTGCATCTACATATTGCTACAATATATGTGTATTGAGGTGGAACAAATGAGGTTTAAATATAATAATGAAGAGAATAAGTTATGTATAAAGTTGAATGAAGAGATTGATGTGGAATCATGTAAAGTGTTAAGAACAGTAGTTGACGGCTATATATTGAAGTATAATCCTAATGAGTGTGAGCTCGATATGGAAAACGTTACTTTTATGGATAGTTCTGGAATTGGTTTTATTGCTGGAAGAAGTAACTTGTCTAAAATGTTAAATTGTAAATTGATAATAAAGAAACCAAGCGCAAGTGTAAGAAAATTATTAGACATGTCAGCTATTATGAAAGACATTAAGGTGGTATAGTATGAACAATAAAATCGAAATTATAATTGATGGAAAACTAGAAAACGTAAGCGTAGTAAGGGTAGCAATAGCATCGTTTTTATCTAAACAAAACATTACAATTGATGAACTGTCAGATATTAAAACTGCTGTATCAGAGGCTGTAACAAACAGTATAGAACATGGCTATGAAAAGTACAGTGGAGATGTTGACGTTGTGGCCAAAATTGCAAGTATAGATAACATGGTGTTTTTAGTAGTAGAAATTAAAGATAAGGGCGTGGGAATTGAGGATGTAGAATTAGCAACAACTCCTACGTATACAACAAAACCAGAGCTTGAGCATGCAGGAATGGGATTCACAATAATGGAAACTTTTATGGATGAAGTTGTCATAAATTCAGAGGTTGGAAAAGGCACGAGTATCACATTAACCAAGAGATTAAAAACTGTGAAGGAGTAAAGTATGGAAAAAGCAATGTATTCACGATATATGAATAAGTATAGATGTAAATATTATATTACAAGAACGGTAAAAACGTTCTCCAATAGTGATGATCAAATATTTTCCTATGGCATAAAAATTGAAAAAGTATTATGTAACAATAAAAAAGAAAGCGTAGAAATAAGTCATGTTGGTATAAATGAAATAGATGTAAAAATATATTTGAAAAAGTTATATAATAGCTTTGCTACACCAGACAAAATCAAAGAAAAGCTAATAGCAAGCTAAATACGCATTGAAGAACTCTCTAATTTATGGTATTATATTATATCATAAAGGGGAGTTTTTAATGTTTTTTAAACAAGAAGATGAAAGTGGCAGAATAGATAGTACACTTGTAAGTAAGCTAGACATTAGTAGGGCTATGGCACAAAAGTTAATTGAAAATGGTAAAGTCTTAGTAAATGGAGCTAAGGTTAAGTCATCGTACAATTTAAAAGTGGGCGATGAGGTAGAAGTAGGAGAGTTAGAAATTAACAGTTCACAAATAAAGCCTAAAGATATAAAGTTAAACATAATATATGAAGATGGTGACGTTATACTTATAGACAAAAATAAAGATACTGTGGTACATCCTGGAAACGGAAATTTTGAGGATACAATAGTAAATGCTCTAATGTTTTCACATAAGGATGAACTATCTGGAATAAATGGTGTAATTCGCCCTGGAATCGTACATAGAATCGATAAAGATACAACAGGTATTATAGTAGTTGCTAAAAATGATAATGCCCATAAATGTCTCGCAGAGCAATTTAAAGAGCATAGCATAACAAGAAAATATATTGCTTTAGTTGATGGTATAATTAAGAAGGACAAGTTAAGGATTAACTTACCAATAGGTAGAGATGAAAAAAATAGAATTAAAATGGCAGTTACAACTAAAAACTCAAAAGAGGCTATAACAAATATTACTGTGTTAAAAAGGTATATTAAATCTGGATATACTTTAGTGGAAGCAAGACTGGAAACGGGAAGAACCCATCAAATAAGAGTGCATATGTCATATATTGGTCATCCTTTAGTTGGAGATAATGTCTATGGTAAAAGTGACAATGAATTTGGAGTTCAAGGTCAACTATTACACGCTAAAGTGTTGGGCTTTGTTCATCCTACAACTGGTAAATATATGGAATTTGAAACAAATTTACATGAGGATTTTAGTGCAGTTTTGGATACATTAGAAAAAAGGGAGAAATAGATGGCGCTATTTCTCCTAATATATATTAACATAAGCTTATGACTAATATATATTATGTTAAAATTTAAAAGGAGTGAATGAATTGGAAGAAAGACTTAATAAATTTTTATCTCGCAGTGGAGTGTGCTCCAGAAGAAAAGCTGATGAGTATATTGAATGTGGTAGAGTTAGTGTTAACGGAAATGTTGTACATGAGTTAGGGATAAAGGTAAAAGACACAGATGTTATAGAGATAGACGGAAATATGGTTTCTGAAATTGAAGAAAAGGTATATATTAAACTAAATAAGCCAGTTGGTTTCGTTTCAACTGCTAAAGAACAATTTGGCAGGCCATGTGTTACTGATTTAGTTAAAAGTGCAGTTAGATTGTATCCAGTTGGAAGATTGGATATGTTTTCTGAAGGGTTAATAATATTAACTAATGATGGTGATTTTGTAAATAAAGTTATACATCCTTCTCAACATGTTAAAAAGACATATGAGGTTACGCTTTCAACTAAAATAAGTGAAAATGATATTGAAAGCTTAAGAAACGGAATTGATATTGGAGGATATATTACCAAAGAAGCATTTGTAAATAGACTTAATAGCAATACCATTGAAATTGTTATTAGCGAGGGCAAAAACAGGCAAATAAGGAAGATGTGTGAAGCTTTAGGATATAAAGTAGTTAAGCTTAAACGAACAAAAATAGGAGAACTATCACTTGGAAATTTAAAGCCTGGTGGATATGAAAAGCTTAGTAATAATGAAATTAAAAAAGTTTTTAAATAAAAAATGGGTACCTTCTTGTACCCATTTAATTTTTAGTGTTTTCTTTTCCTTGCAGCTTCTGATTTTTTCTTTCTTTTTACGCTTGGTTTTTCGTAGTGTTCTCTCTTTTTAATTTCGGCAAGGACACCAGACTTTGCACATTGTCTTTTAAAACGTTGAAGTGCATTATCTAATGACTCATTTTCTTTAATTTTAATTCCTGGCATATCTAAATTTCCCTCCCTTCAGTGGGAAATACATTATTTCAAATAAGTATTTCAAATTCTCATAAAATTATACTATAAAAGTTTAGCTAAGTCAACAAATATAGCTCTAATACTTAAAATATTAGTGTACAACTTTAGTGACAAAGTGAGAAATATATTCATTAAATATAATATTGGAGGTATTAAATTGAATATATTATTGAGCCTGTTGCTTAGCGTGTCAAGTAATTTAGATAATATAATATTTGGGGTATCGTGCGGAGCATCAAAAATTAGAATTCCTCTTAAATCTGCAGTTTTAATATCTGTTATTACCACAACTATAACTATGGTGTTTATGATTTTAGGCACGATTTTAGGAAATGTACTTAAAAGTAACATTGCTGATATTATAGGCGGGACACTACTAATTTTAATAGGATTGTATTTTTTAATATCCGAAGTTTTCATTAACAAAAAAGAGGAAACAATTGACGAGAAGATGATAAGTGTAAAAGGTGTACTGATGTTATCACTGAATCTTTCATTTAATAACATACCTATAGCAATAGCTGGTGGAATATCTAATACTAGCATTATATATACTGCTATATTTTCACTTGTTTTGAGTACGTTATTTATGTATGTGGGAAATTTAATAGGCAGAAAAGTTAAAAACAAGATTACTTCGGCTGTAGCTGCAATAATACTAATTGTTTTGGGAATTTTAAAATGTGTGTAAATTTATAAATACTCTGGTTTTGTTTGACTTGACAATAGAATTGTAGTAATATATATGATAGTGTTGGAGGAAGAAATGAAATTAGATTTAGATTATAAAAAAATGTGGTCTGAAATAATAACCGCATCTTTAATAATAGTGATTTCAGCTGTGGCTATCATATCATTTATAGTTATATCTGATCAAAATGTCGATATATATAATCCTAGCAAGAAAGTGGCAGTTAGTGTTGGCACTGAAAGAATTCAAGAGGTTTTGTCATTATTACAAAGCAAATATATGGGTGAACTTGACATTGATGAGTTGACTGATGGAGCTATAGAAGGCATTTTATCTAAAATAGATGACCCGTATACTAGATATTTAACAGCAGAAGAGTACCAAGAAGAAACTCGTTCATCATCAGAAGAATATAGTGGCATCGGAGTACACATGTCTTGGAGCGTGAAAGAGGGAAAACTAAAAGTAATTGGCGTTATGCCAGATACTCCTGCTAAAAAAGCTGGGCTTAAGGCAGGGGATGTTATTATACAAGTAGATGATACGATTGTAACAAAAGAGAATATAACAAAGATGTCTGACAGCATAAAGGGTGAGGAAGGAACAAAGGTAAAAATTGTAGTAGATAGAGCTGGCAAAGAAATGTCTTTTGAAGTAACCCGTGCCCACATTGTTGCAAATAACATAGAATCAAATATTATAGATAACGACATAGGCTATATACGTATTTTGGAATTTGATGTGGATATATATAAACAATTTAAAGCTGAATATGATAAGTTAATTGGTGAAAACAAAGTAAAAGGTTTAGTAATTGATTTAAGAAACAATCCAGGTGGATTAGTTAATGAAACTATTAAAATAGCTAATTTGTTAGTAAAAGATGGCGTTATACTTAAAGTAAAATATGCAGATAACACAGTAAAAACGTACAGAGCAAATGGAAGTAATTCATGTCCTGTTCCTTTAGTGGTATTGGTAAATGAAAATAGTGCTAGCGCATCTGAAATATTATCTGGTGCTATAAAAGACTTAAAACAAGGAACTGTAGTTGGAACCACTACATTTGGTAAAGGAATAATGCAATCGGTTATAGGACTAGAAGGAGGAGACGGTATTTCAATAACTGTAGCTAGATTTTATAACGCGTCTGAAAAAGAAATACATGGTGTTGGTATTGAGCCAGATATAAAAGTAGAACTTGGTAGCGGCGTTGATCTTGAATCTGTCATTTGTACAGATAAGGATAATCAGCTAAATGAAGCAATTAAAGTAATTAGACAGAAAATAAATTAATGTAACATAAATTTAATACACATTTAAAAAGATAACAGTAGTGTATGCACACTGTTTAAAAAAGTATACATAACATTGAAACAAAGCGAGGCGTGAGCCTCGCTTTGTTTTGACAAATATCGCAAGAAATGGTATAATGCAGCCATTAAGAGGTGATTTTATGGTTGCCAAAGAAACGCTTTCGCAAATTAAAAAAGATGTAGAATCATACATAGGAGAAGAAATTTACATTAAATCTAATGCTGGAAGAAATAAGATTATAAACAAAAGAGGTACAATAGATAGTGCTTATGCAAATTTGTTTGTGGTAAAGGAAAATGATAGTAACAGGAAGTTCTCTTATAGTTATGCGGATGTTGTTATGAATTCACTTGAAATTACAAAAGTGGATGATGGACAACCTATAATGGAATATAATTTTGATCAACAAAAGAAGTTAGCGCAATTGTAGAAACAAAGGAGCACATGTTATCATGTGCTTTTTATAGTCTAATTTTGTCGAGAATTTCTTCTTTAGAGACAGATAGTACTCGTAGACTTACTTGTTAAATTTGCGGATATTTATTGCTAATAAGATAAAATAATAATATACTAAAGAAAAATTAAAAATATTTTAAAAAGGTATTGACAAGAACAAACGTACTATATATAATATAGGAAACAATCGTTCGATATTTAGGAGGTTATTATGATATCAGAAGAAAGAAAAAAGGCGTTAGATGTTGCTTTGTCTCAGATTGAGAAAAACTTTGGAAAAGGTTCTGTAATGAAACTAGGGGAAGTGGGAAATGTGTCTGTTGATGCGATACCTACAGGAGCGCTAAGTCTTGATATTGCATTAGGAATTGGTGGTGTACCAAGAGGAAGAATAGTTGAGATATATGGACCAGAATCTTCAGGTAAAACAACAGTTGCATTACATATGATAGCAGAAGCTCAAAAAATGGGTGGAATAGCAGCTTTTATTGATGCAGAACATGCACTAGATCCAGTGTATGCTAAAAATTTAGGAGTTGACGTAGATAACTTAATTGTATCTCAGCCAGATACTGGAGAGCAAGCTCTTGAGATAACAGAACAGTTAGTTAGAAGTGGTGCGATTGATATTGTAGTAATAGACTCTGTTGCTGCATTGGTACCTAAAGCAGAAATTGACGGAGAGATGGGAGATTCTCACGTTGGACTTCAAGCAAGACTTATGTCTCAGGCTTTAAGAAAGCTTACTGGTGTTCTTGCAAAATCTAAAACAGTTGCAGTATTTATTAATCAATTACGTGAAAAAGTTGGAATCATGTTTGGAAATCCAGAGACAACTCCTGGTGGAAGGGCATTAAAATTCTATGCTTCTGTACGTTTGGATGTAAGAAAACAAGAAGCAATAAAGATTAACGGCGAAAATATGGGAAATAGAACGAAGGTAAAAGTTGTTAAAAACAAAGTGGCTCCTCCATTTAGAGAGGCTGAATTTGATATAGTTTACGGTAAAGGAATATCTACTTCAGGTTGTATATTGGACTTGGCTGTAAATTTAGATATTGTCAACAAGAGTGGAGCTTGGTTCTCATATAATGGTGAAAAAATAGGTCAAGGAAGAGAAGCAGCTAAAGCATATTTAGAGTCTCATAAAAATATTATGGATGAGATTGAACAAAAGGTTAGAGGAAATTTCAACACTGCATTTGAACAAAGTTTAACTACCGCAACAGAAGCAAATGATGATAGTGAAGAAATAGATGAAGAAGAGTAATATGAATTTTGAACAAGCAAAAGAAAGAGCCGTTAGGTATACGGCTCTTTCTAGAAAAACGGATTATGAAGTAAGAAGAAAACTCAAACAGTTAAATGTGGATGAGGACATAATTTCTAAAGTATCTGAATATTTAAAACAGTTAGGGTACATAGATGATGTGGCTTACACAGAGGCATTTTTAAGACAATCTTTTAAGATGGAAAAGCTGTCTGTTTTTGAAATGAAACAAAAACTTTTAGCTAAGGGTATAGATAGAGATTTGGTTAGTAATAAACTTTGTAATTATAATACTGTTGAATACGAAAATCGTGTGATTAGTAAACTGATAAATGGAAAGTTATCTTCGTATGATGATGATAAAATTAAAGGATATTTATATAGAAAAGGATTTAAGGTAAATGTTTGAAATAGCAAATAATGAAGAGTTGGATTTAAATAAGCATAATGTGGTAATCTCTAATTTTGAGGGACCTTTAGATTTGTTGTGTTTTTTAATAAATAAAAATAAAAAAGATATATTTGAAATTTCTTTAAGTGAACTTACTGATGACTATATTGCATATTTGAATAGCATGACAGAACTTGATATGGATATTGCAACAGAGTTTTTGGTTATGGCATCTACTCTTTTGTACATTAAATCCAAAAAATTATTGCCTACACTTGAGACACCTGATGATGTTGAAGAGATAACAGCAGAAGAACTTATGCAAAAAATAGTGATGTATAAAATATACAAAGAGAAGCAAGACGAATTAAGAAATATGTATAATTCAAACTTTGGAACATTTGAAAAATTGCCAGAAAAGCTTAAATTTGAAAAAAGCTTCTATATTCCAAGTAATGTGACTTTGAATTCAATAAAAAATAGCTACTTAGAGATTTGCTCTAAAAACACGGAAAAGATAAATAAGAAAGCTGAAGAAATAGAAAAAATAGCGGTATATGAAAAGGTCACAGTTAAGAGCAAAGTAATTATTATATTAGATAAACTTAAATCTAAAACAAAATTGGTATTTAATAAATTGTTTGACAGTAAATCAAATAAAAAGATAGACATAGTTACGGCATTTCTAGGTATGTTAGAGTTATCTAGATTAAAACAGATTAGCATTAAGCAAGAGAGGCTATATAGTGATATAGAAATAGAAAAAATATCTTCGGATGAATTAGATATTTCATTACTAAAAGAATAACTTATAAAAATTGAACAATAATATAACAGGTGATATACGTGAGTGTACTTATACCTGTTATTTTTTTTATTATCTTGTTACTTGTAATACCAATTAGAGTAAACTTAGTTCTAAATGCCAAATTAAAGCCAGATAAGATAGAATTTGAAGAAATTGAGGGGATGAAAAATAAAATTAAGATAATGATTTTGTTTGTACTAAAAGTTTTTTCAAAGGATATATTTGAAAAGCAACAAGAAAAAGGGAAAAAGCAAAAAAAGGCGAATAAATCATCATTGTTAAAAGCGTTATATAAAAGCTTAACATTTCCAAAGTTTTTAGTTTCAATAGGTTTTAATACGTTTAACATGATACTTAATTCATATATAAATGCCTTACTAAATTCAACACTGTGTATATACATAAATCAGAACAACAAAAAATTTAATTTTAAAGAGTTGTATTATCAAATACATTTGACAGATATACCTGTTGTACTAAACCTGGATATTAGTATGGACATTATTCCAATTAAATTTATTTTTAATTATTTGGCTATAAAAATAGAAAAATTAAGATTATTTAAAAAGGAACAAAAAATGTATGTAAAAAATGTATAAGTTACCAGAAATAGTAAATATTATTAGTGTAAATTGTAGGAGGAACAAATATGGCAGAACATCCAATAGAAAATTTAATGGTTACAGCAATGAGCTCTCTTAGGGATATGATAGATGTAAATACTATACTTGGCGATACAGTAGAAACAAAAGACGGTACTACTATTATACCAGTATCAAAAGTGTGTTTTGGCTTTGCGGCTGGTGGAAGTGAGTTCAATACTAACAAATTAAATAAATATGCAGAAAATGTGAAATTACCTTTTGGTGGCGGCAGTGGAGCAGGTGTCAATATATCTCCAGTAGCCTTTTTAATGGTAAAAGACAGCAACGTAAAACTACTAACCATAGATGCAGATAAACCAATAGACAAATTAGTAGATTATGTACCAGATATTGTTAATAAATTGACTAACTTGGCAGATAAGGCATTGCAGAAGCCTAGTAAACAAATTAACATTGAAGAATAGTTTAAAGCCATTTAAGTTATACACTTAAATGGCGTTTTTAAGGTAGGTGACAAATACTTGAAAAGAAATTTATTGAAAAAGAAACTTGAAAAAGACTTAATAGATAGCCTAAAGAGTAAGTTTGAGAATTGTAGCGATTTTGTAAGTAGAAATCTTATTAATGATGACTCAAGCCCTTTTAAAATATATATAATGTATTTTAATAATTTAGTAGATGTTGGTCTTATAGATGAAAACATATTAAAACCAATATGCAACAATATATCTAATATTAAAATAGAAGATGATTTGGAAAATTTCATAAATAGCGGTATGTTATATCACACAGAAATAAAAAAAGAAACAGACGTAAATAAAATATGTGAAGCTATTGATGACGGAAACTTGGCTATAGTGTGTTACAGTTTTGCATATGTATTTGATGTTAAAAAATTTGAAAAAAGGGGCATAGGAGATGCTTCAACGGAAGCATCAGTAAAGTCTGCAAGAGATTCTTTCATAGAAGTTGCTGCTACAAATCTTTCGCTTGCAAGAAGAAGAATCAAAACTGCTAATTTTAAGTCTGAGGAATTTGTTGTAGGAGAGGAATCTAAGACTAAAATATACGTTGTGTATATGGAAGGTGTTGCAAACAAGGAAGTATTAGCTAATGTTATAGAGAGAATTAAAAAAATAGATGTATGTGCAATTACATCTCCATCTATGTTTGAAGAAAATGTATGTGAGAGAGCAAGTAGTATTTTTCCTCAACTGCAATATACAGAAAGACCAGATAAGTTTTGTTCATGTATTATTGAGGGAAAGATAGGTATATTCGTAGATGGGTTGCCTATTGGTTATATAGCACCCGCATTATTTAATATGCTTATGCAAGATCCTGAGGAATATTCTATAAGTCCTGCAATGGCTACTGTAAAAAGGGTGATTAGATATGTCGCTATAGCAATATCTTTGACATTAGCAAGTTTTTACGTTGCTATAACTACATTTCACTCTGAAATGTTACCTACAAAGCTTATTATGTCTATAGTTAGGAGCAAACAGGATGTACCATTTCAGACATATACTGAAGTCATTATAATGCTAATTGCTTTTGAAATGATTTTAGAGGCCGGAGCTAGGCTTCCAAAAAATATTGGACAGACAATTTCAATAATTGGTGGTTTGATTATTGGAGATGCTGCTGTAGAAGCCAAATTAGTATCGCCCGCTGTCGTTGTTATAGTTGCTGCAGTTGGAGTTTGCGGCTTTATAATACCAAACCAAGATTTAACTAATGCTATTAGAATTTGTAGGTTTTTGTTAGTTATATTATCTTCAATAGCAGGTTTTTTTGGACTATCATTTGGAATAGCTATGATTTTATTGTATTTGGCATCTTTTGAATCGTTTGGTTATCCGTATATGAAACCGTTTGTTGCTGGAGAATTTAAGCAAGTCCCCAAAGATACATTTACAAGAGGCAGCTTATTCCATAAGAAAAAAATTTGGTGGTAGTTATGAAAAAATATTATTTTGTGGTTCAAACATGTTTAGTAATTTTAATATTTACGCTAATTGGAAAAAATACATTGCCTACTAGAATTGACATAGAAAACCTAGAAGTAGTTGAGATAATAGGTTTAGACACTACACAAAAAGGTGTAAGAATTACTGCTATATTAAAAGACGAAAGTGGAGAGCAGACCAATTCTAAAGAGACATCTGCTGGTTCAGAAAACTATAGGCTAATATCTGTAGAATCTACAACATATAGCCAAACAGTGGACGTTTTAAGAAGTATAACAGATAAATATATATCTTTAAGTCATGTCAAATATTATATTGTTGGAGATACCACAGCCCAAAATAGCTTAAGAGACGTGGTGGACTATTTAGCAAGGACTGATGATTTGGAATCTAATGCAAAGCTTTTTATATCTGAAGACTACACTGCACAAGAATTTTTAAAAAAAGTAATTGAGGGGAAAGAAAATATTGTTAACAACATTGATGATAAAGAAAGTGACATAATAGCTAGCAATTACACGGTAGATATAACGGTATTAAATATAGTGGATACGTTTTTACAAGATAAAATTGAGGGGCTAGTACCATATATAAGCATAGTAAATGAAAAAATAGGAGAAGAATTTGTTCAAAAGTATTATAGCATTGATGAAAAGTCTGACGTTTTTGGCTTTGTGAGTGTAGGTATACTTAAAGACATGAAAGTAGTGGATAAACTTTCACTAGAAGAAATAGCTGGATATAACTTGGCTATGGGAAAGGCAGAAAGCACAGTAGAGCATGTAATGATGGAAGAAAACGATGGTATTGTGTTAAACTGCAATAAAGAAAAATATTCAATATCTTTTGATACAGATAAAAATAATATAAAAGCTATAAATGTGTATTTAAAGTACATTGCAAATATTGAAGAAGCTCATTCTAATAATAAACTGTTCACAACTGAATACTTTAAAAAAATAGAAGAAAACTGTGAGAGTCAAATTAAAAAAAGCGTAGAAGAAGCGTTTGCAAGATGTTTTAAAAGTGGTATAGATTATATGGGGTTGGATAGACAATTTGAATTAAGACACCCTTATATACACAGAAAAATCAAAGATAATTTCTTTGAAGAAGTTAGTAAAGCTTCAATTAATGTAAAAGTGGAAATTAATTTGAACAATACGTATGACGTAATGCAGTCAAATAAATTCCAAAGAGGAGATAACAAATGATTTTTTATGTACTATTATTATTAACTTATTCTTTAGATATGATTAATATGGTAAAGTCGAACAATACTAAAGATAAAGTACCATATACAATCGCAATGATAGCTATAGGAATTATAGGGACTTTATTTTTAAAGTATGGTGACAATATACAGATTATAGATAGAGTTTTTTCACTACTCGGAATAAAAGGAGGTCTGTAATATGAACAATGATGAAAAAATAAGTGCAAAACAAGCTACAAGACTTTTCTTAATTGCATCTGCAGCTCCTATTATACGAATAGTTCCTACATATACTGCAATGTATGCAAAACAGGCGGCTTGGATAAGTGCTATAATTGCTCTTGGAGTTTGTGTGTTAATAGCAGTGTTTTATTCGAAGATGTTTAACAATAAAAAGATTAAGGTAAAGAGCATGGAAAATGCATTTGAAAGCACATATGGGAAATTTGCAACTAAGATAATTTTGTTTATAGTTTTATTTATGCAAATTTTAATAGCCGCAACTAGACTTAGAGTTTTTACTGAAAGAATTCAGACTTTGGTTTTTACAGATTCAATACCAGAACTGCTTATGATTGCTTTTATGGCGTCCGCTTTTGTTATTAGCAAGTTAAGATTAAAATATATTGGAAGATTTGCCGAATTGTTAGAGCTTATACTTATTATAGTTTTTGCAGTGGTCATAGCAATATCTATGCAAAATTTTAAAATAACAAACCTATATCCCGTTACTATTTATGATATACCTGGTGCATTATATGGCACAGTCAGTTTTATAGGGATAATGGGACTATACAGCTATGTATTTTATTTAGGAGACAGCATAGAGGAAAGAGAGCAATTACTAAAATGCGGGAAATCTGCCGCAATGTTATTTTGCATTACAGGTTTAGGACTAATATTAATAACAGTAGGTTCATTTGGTTATAGAGTAGTAGAGGCATTTTCACAACCATTCTTCATGGCACTTAAAAGCGCAAATATTTTAGGGGTGTTTGAAGGAATAGAAAGTATATTTGTTACATTTTGGACTATTGCAGATTACGCAATGGTAATATACCACTTTGTTATATCCGGTGTATTGTTAAAAAAGATATTTAATTTACAGTCAAGAGCTACAATGATAGCACCTGTTATATTCATAATATATATATTATCCTTTACTTTATCTAAAAACTTTTTTATGATTTCGCAATTTACAGATTATATTATTTTACCACTTAATATAATGATTGGTATTATTTTGCCTATGGTTACATTTTTAATTATGAAAATTAAAAATAGAAGTAGATTAAGTCAATGCTAATATAAATAAGATATACTGCCAGTAAAGATTTAGTAAAAATATAAAGATACTATTGAAAATAAAAAACACTTGGTATAAAATATAACGAACGGAGAAAAAGACGTGAAACTATTGGTAAATAATGTAAATGGGGGGGGGGCAAAAAAGCCTTCTAAATATTTTTCTTGGACCAAATATAATTGGCATATGCTTTGCATACGTAAAACGCGTGTGTAATGTATAGGTCTTTTCTGTGTTTAAATTCAAAAGAAAGAGGGAGATATGAAAATGAGTA
>USES01000008.1 GCA_900553785.1 uncultured Clostridium sp. | reverse complement strand
CCATCCTTCTCTCATCCGGACTGTAACTGTCGGTATCGGAATTGCACCGATTCAGCGCATACGCGCTCGCGGACTGTACCGCCGGTCGGGAATTTCACCCTGCCCCGAAGAATTACACTCAGATTGTAGCACAATGCAGCTGCTTTGTCAATAGCCGAAAACAAGAAAATCTCTGCAACGCAAGCACGGGACGTAAGGATCGTATACCTGCGCACGACACTCGCGAAACGAATAACCGAACAGGAGCGCACGACACTCACGAAGCAAATAACTGAGAAAGTGTGTGCGACACTTGCCCGGCGAATCCCACTCGGTGAAGCCGAATATCACTACGAAGCAACATCACTCGCCGTCGGGCTGATATAACTGAAAAAGCACTTGCGTATGCAAGTGCTTTTTTCATGGGGTGAGCGATGGGAATCAAACCCACGACCTCCAGGGCCACAACCTGGCGCTCTAACCAACTGAGCTATATCCACCGCACCATTATATTTTAACTGATTGTTTGTTTTTTGTCAATACCCGAATACATAATTTATACCAAATTACGCCATCTTCTCTGGAAGTTTAGTTCCACCTAATATATGTATATGCACATGCTTTACTGTTTGACCAGCATCACTCCCTGTATTAATTATTGTGCGATAACCATTTTCTTTTATACCTAAAGTACAAGCAATTTCAGGTATTTTAGAAAAAGCATACTTTATATACTCTAATGACATATCATCTAATTCATTTAAACTTTGAACATGTACTTTTGGCACAATCAAAACATGTACAGGTGCCATAGGATTAATATCCTTAAATGCTAGTAACTTTTCATCTTCATACACTACAGATGCAGGTACTTCTTTATTAATTATTTTACAAAATATACAATCCATAAAATTTCCACCTATTCTAATATAGCTTTAATTCTTCTTACTCCGGCTGAGCTTGCTTCTTCTTTTTTAATTACAAAATGCCCTAATTCTGATGTGTTTTTTACATGTGGTCCTCCACATAATTCATGTGATACATCACCTATTGAATACACAGTTACAATATCTGGATACTTTTCAATAAACATGCACTCTGCTCCAGAAGCAATAGCTTCGTCTTTTTTCATTTCTTTTACAGTAACATCTATTCCTTGTGCTATCCATTTGTTAACCAGCTCTTCTGCTTTAGACTTTTCCTCATCAGTAAGTTTATGGTCACAAGAAAAATCAAAACGCATTCTTTCCGCAGTTATATTTGAACCTTTTTGATGTACTTCTGGGCCCACAACTATCTTAAGTGCTGCATTAAGCAAGTGTGTAGCCGTATGGTATTTTGTCTCCATCTCTCCATTTCCTGCAAGTCCGCCTTTAAACTTAGCAGTAGAACCGGCTCTACTTTTTTCTTGATGTTCTTTAAATTTAAGCTTAAATCCTTCTTCATCTACTTTAATTCCTTTTTCAGCGGCTAATTCAACCGTCAATTCTAAAGGGAAACCAAATGTATCATAAAGTCTAAATGCTGTATCTTTATCTAAAGTGTCTCCTTCAAAATGATTCATAATCTTTTCAAATTCTTTCAAGCCATTTTCTAATGTTTTGCTGAATTTTTGTTTTTCTGAAGCTAATACATCAAATACAACTTGTTTGTTTTCGCTAAGTTCAGGATAATATGCCTCATATTTAGAAATTAAAAGATATGCAATTTGTTCTTCCCAATTACTAGCAATATCTATTTCAAGGTTTCTAGCATAACGTATTACTCTACGTAAAAGTCTTCTTAAAATATATCCCTGGTCAGTATTAGATGGTTTAATTCCTGCAGGATCTGCTGAAATAAACACAGCACAACGCAAGTGATCTGCTATTATTCTCATAGCCTTTTCATTGCCCACGTATGACTTTCCAGATATCTCCTCAATTTTAGAAATAATATCTTTCCAAATAGATGACTTATAGTTATCTGTTACACCTTCAAGAATAGCAGTAACACGTTCCATTCCCATTCCTGTATCCACATTTTTGCTAGGAAGCTCAGTAAAAGCACCATTTTCTTCATGCATATATTGCATAAATACATTATTCCATATTTCAACCCATCTATCGTCCTCGGGATTGAATTCTACTGGTACTTCATCTGTACTTCTCCAATAAAATATTTCAGTATCCGGACCACAAAGTCCAGTAAGCTCCATGTTTGGCCACCAGTTATCTTCTTCACCCAAATACTTTATACGTTCTGGTTTAATTCCGTGTTCCATCCAATATTTAGCCGTTTCATCATCCGCTTTAACAAGGTCATTTCCCCTAAACACCGTAACTGCAAGTCTATCTACTGGTATATTTAAAACTTTAGTCAAAAATTCAAAACTATAATCTACAGATTCGCGTTTAAAATAATCTCCTAAAGACCAATTTCCTAACATTTCAAAAAATGTATGATGTGTTGTGTCTCCAACACTATCCAAGTCATTTGTTCTTACGCATTTTTGGTAGTCACAAAGTCTTTTTCCATAAGGATGTGGTTGACCTTTTAAATATGGTACCAACGGTTGCATACCAGCTGTATTGAACAAAACAGATGGATCATTTTCTGGCACTACTGGTGCAGAAGGAATTCTTACATGTCCTTTACTTTCAAAAAATTCAATATATTTATTCCTTAAGTCTACTTCTTTCATAAATATTCTCCAATCTCAACGTAAGTATTATATATTAGGTATGCTTAAAAATCAAGCAATTTTTAAGAAACATTTGTTAACTCGTGCATACAATATATAAAAAGAATTAAGCCTGATTTAAATTTAAAGAAGGAGAAAGTATTATGAAAAACTTTTCATATATATTTCCAAATGGTGACCAATACTTTTGCACAGCGTCTCCCACAGAAAATCATATAAATACTGTAAAAGCATTTATAAAAGGAATTAGTTTAAATCAAAACAAACAAACATACTCCGAAATTAGTAGCATATTAAGTCGATACTACTATAACCATTATTCATATAATTATGATGATTTTGCTATATTTACACTTGGTTGGATAAAAGTTACAAGCCATTATAAAACCACCTTTTGTTACGCAGGATATAATTTCCAGTATAAAATAATAGACAAAATGTATATCCCAAATTGTATTTTAGATGAAATTCCAAACAACTACAATTATCCATTAAAAATACTTGATTTAAACTTTAAAAAAATAATACTAGACAGCTTCTGTTAATTAGAGGCTGTCTAGCACATTTTTAATTATTGTCTCTCTTCTTTTCTATTACAAACAAAACTCCATCTTGCATATTTTGAACAGTAATATTATAACCAAAAACTTCTGTTATTCTCTTTACAATAGAAAGTCCTAATCCGGTTTGACCATTTTCTCCTTTTGTATATGGAGAAAATACTTTATCTATAATCTCATCAGATATTGCATCTCCATCATTAAAAAATTCTAATCTATTGTTTTTTATTGTCACAGATATTCTAGATTTGGCATACCTTACGAAGTTTCCTAACATATTATCTAAAACTGTTTGCCACATTTCTTCAGTCCCCGTAAAATTAACATCCTTAGCTTTACAGATTGCCACAAATTGTACATCTTGTCTTTGCATTTTATGCTTTTCAATACTATTTGCCACAATGCGCTTCATATCCGCCTTTTGGTTTAAAAATTCTGTTTGTTCTTTCATATAATCAATCTTATTAAAGTATAGCATTGTCTGTACTTGTTCTTTCAACTTATTTGTTTGTTCTTCAACTACCTTAAGACCTTCTTTTTCATCTATAACACCATCTTTTACAGCCTCTATATAACTATCTATTACGGCTATTGGTGTCTTTAATTCATGAGATAGATTTTGGAACATATAATTTTTATATTCTTCCTTTTCTCTTAAATCTTTACGAGTTTGATCGATAGACTTACTTAGCATATTTAACTCATCATCTATTGTAAAATGTTGTCCTTCTTTGAATTTATCACTAGTGATGTTTTCTGTTTTGTACTTCAATCTCTTGATTTTATACACTATATTATTTGACCAAGCATATATTAGTATCATAATAATTAACGTCGTGGTTATCATCGTAGGAAGCATTATAGTTACCAAATTTTTTTCTTGTTCTTCTATAATATCACCATTAGTAAACACAAAATTAACACTACTATCATTACTTGCAGTATAATAATAATATGTCTGTTTATTATATCTAAACTTTCCATAATCTTTAGTTGAACTTGCTAATATATCTTTTACACTAGCATTTTCCCCAAATAATGTTTCAAAATTTTTAGAAATATATGTTGCTCCACTTTTTGTTTTAATTATATATGCTAAATCACTATTTATCTTACTCTCATTTATGCCTAAAAAATTTGCAGGTTGTTCCAAGTATTCATATATATTATGCTCATAAAATGGTTTAAGTATTTTTGGCAAAAAAATCAAAAACGAAACCGCCGCTACAAAAAGCGCAAGCAACATTACAAAAACAAGTTGTTTTTGTAATGTTAAATTTTTTAAAAACTCTTCTCTTTTTTTCATGACAATCTATACCCTAATCCATATATTGTGTTTATATTAAGTTTTGGCATTTTTGCTCTAAGACGTCTTACCAAGTCGTCAACTACTCTATCACTTCCGAAATAATCTGTTCCCCAAACGGAGTTTAATATTTCATCTCGTGTAAAAGATTTGCCCAAATTTTCTAACAATAATATTAACAAGTCAAACTCCAAGGCAGTTAATCGTATTTCTTCTCCATCTGTATATACAATTCTTTTTTCTTTATCTATACTGTAATTCTCGTACGTTATTTTACTCATTTCAGTTTTATATGCTCTCTTTAACATATTTGCTACTCTAAGCATCAATTCTTTCGGTGAATATGGCTTAGTAACATAGTCATCACTTCCCATTTCTAGTCCTAAAATTTTGTCTAATTCCTGATCTCTTGCAGAAGTAAATATAACTGGAACCACACTATCTTTTTCTCTTATTTTCTTAATAATATCATAACCACTTATTTCATCACCAAGCATAATGTCTAGTATCCATAAATTCACTTTTTCTGTAACTGCTAATGCAGACGTACCATTAAAACATTGAATTACGTTATATCCTTCTTTTTCCAAATATGTCTTTACTAGGTTATTTAAATCCTTTTCATCCTCTACTACACAAATTGTATACATCATTTCACCTCTATTCAAAATCACTTGTCGATGCAAGAGTCACATTAACAGTGATATATTCTTTATTTCTATATATCTTAAGCTTAATTGTATCTCCTATTTTCAATTTGTTTTTTACAACATTTAATTCAGCAATAGATGTAACTTTAGTATCATTTGCTTCAACTATTACATCGCCTTGTTTTATTCCAGCTACTTCTGCCGGAGATTTTTTAGTTACTTGTTGTACATATATTCCTTCAACAAGTTTATTTCTTGAAGCTAAACTTTCAGTTAAAGTTATACCACCAACGCCAATAAACGGTCTAGTTACTTTCTTATTAGATATAAGTTCTTCAACTATTGGTAAAACTTCATTGATTGGAATTGCAAAACCTATTCCTTCAACACCTGTTGCAGACACTTTAACTGTGTTTATCCCTATAACTCTACCACTAGCATCAACTAATGGGCCTCCACTGTTTCCAGAGTTAATCGCTGCATCTGTTTGAATAAGGTTATATACAACATTATCTACCGTAACTGTTCTGTTTAATCCTGATATATAACCGCCTGTAACAGTTCCAGCAAATTCTTGACCAAGTGGATTACCTATAGCAACTGCAAGTTCCCCCACTTTTATGCTATCTGAGTTTCCAAATTCAGCTGCTGTAAGTTCTGTTGCATTTACTTTAATAACTGCTAGATCTGTAGTTTTATCTGATCCAACTACGGTTGCTTCATACTCTTTTCCATCTGACATTAAAACATAAATTTTTGCACTATTGTTATTTACTGCCTGCTCTATAACATGATAATTTGTAATAATATAACCATCTGCTGAATAAACGATTCCTGAGCCCTCGCCTTCGGCCTCAGAAAGTCCAAACAAACTCTGACTAAGATATGAAACTCTTATTCCAACTACTGATGGGGACAATTTTTCTGCAATAGCAACAACCGGGCTCTCTACTGTTTCAAAATTATATGTAGTAACTGTATTATTGCTATTTTTCCCCTGATTGGTCTCTCCTTTAGACATATATGTTGCTGTTACTCCACCAAGTATTCCAGAAGCAATTACCAGCCCGCACATACCGAATGCTCTTAGCACTTTTGATTCTTTCTTTTCAACAAAGTACTTAACGTTATTAGTTACTTGTTCTTTATTTCCATTATTTACTTCCATACTATTATCTTCTCTTTTCTCTGCCATTACGGTTTAGCAGTACCTTAACTTTCTAATAATATTATACATATAAATTTAGTAAAAACAATCAAAAATATGTGAGAAATTATGTGATAGTAAAATATATAAAAAGATACCACCTGTATGTGGTATCTTATCAAAATAAAAGGGGGAAATTCTTTAAGCCAGCTTTTTTACTGTCTTAATGTTAGTCTCTCTCAACTAACATGGCATTATTATACACCCTAATTACAGTTAAATTATATATAAATTATGGTATTTTATGTGCAATATTTATTTTATTAAGCTATCACCAATGCCAAATATAAACTTCATAACAGTTGAAGTTGCAAACACAAATATTGCTCCTAAAGCTAAATACATCATACCTTTTTTTATATCTGCCTTTTTGTCTGCAGAAGAATACATATATCTTAACCCTGCAAATATAACACAACCTACAGATAAAACTTGCACTATTAAAATTGCACTAGCCCATATTCTATCTGTTAACTCCGTTACTCCTGATATCGTGCTATCGCCTGTATCAGGTACTTTTGCAGTTTCTATCTTAGGAACATCTGCCTTTGGTTTAGTAGAATCAGCCTGAACAAAATTCAAACTAACCAAAACTACCACACATAAAACAGCTACCAATATTTTCTTTATTTTATTCATAATTACACCTCTGTATTTCAAAAATATTTTAACACGAAAAAAATTCTTTGTCTACTACTTTTTGCTTAAATAATCTAATATGCTTAACATATATACACTCGCAGTTTCAGCTCTTAATATTCTTTCACCAAACAAAACTGTAGACAAATTTTTAATATTATAAAGTATTTCTATTTCATGTTCATCAAATCCACCTTCTGGTCCAATAATTACTGCTATATTTAGCGCTTCTGTCATTTTGTTTTCAATATCTGCCAAATTACATGTTGCTTTTTCATAGCATAATATTACCAAATCAAAAGATGTAAAATCTATATCATTAATTTTTTTTACAGGCTCTACTTTTACGCAATCTGTTCTTCCGCATTGCCCAACTGCTTCTACGGCTATTTTATTTAGTCTTTCTATCTTTTTTATTGCATCTTTTTCATCCAATTTAACTACCGTATTTTTAGATATAACAGGCTGTACATTAGATACTCCCAACTCTACCGATTTTTGCACAACATATTCCATCTTATCCGATTTTAAATATGATTGTATTAAAGTTATATTTTTGCTTGGTATCCCTTTTGGTTGTATTTTATTCAAAATTACTCCATATATTTTTTCTTTAGATATTTTTTTAATCTCTACCAAATAATTGTTTATATTTACCTGTTCTCCTACCTCATGCCTTAAAGCCTTAATATGGTTTACTTGTTCCCCAGATATCTCTATTCTATCATCTTCTATAACCACATCTATATCATCTACTACAAATCTCTTTGCCATATAACCTCCTAAAACCAAATTATATACCATATGTCAATATTGACAAATATCTAATTATATTGTAAAATATTTATGTAAACTTTAAATTATACCTTTTAACAATTGGAGGAAAAGGAAATGGCTATCATAATTGTAACTGACTCTTTTAATGAGAATTTAATCTCCTTGGCAGAAAATAGTAATGCCAAAATGTATTTCTACACTGTAAATGACCCAACAAGTTGTTTTGCAGAAATCCAAAAAAACATTTCTCGTGAAGACGAATTTTTGGAAAATCTCGGTATTCCTAATACATCAAATGGTTTTGAATACTTAAAATTGTTCCTTAAAGAACCTGGTACTTTAATTTGTTCTTACACACCAATTAAAACAATGTCAAAATACTTTAACATATCTTATGAAAAATTACTATGCATTTTTTTGAATGCAAAAGCTTCTATTTTTTCGAATGAAACAGATTTGTCCCATAAAATCTTTAGCACAAGTATAGACATAAACCTAAGTCTTGAGGAATTCGCTCTTCGCATTCTTATTTATTATTCCAGATGCATTAACTAAACATTAAAAAGATTCGCTGTAAAATTACAGCGAATCTTTTTAATTACTATTTTACCCAATTTAAAAATTCTTTCAATGTAGTAAATTTGTTTAATGTTTTTTCATATTGATTTTCCACATCTTCAAAGTTAGTTTCTTCCCCAAGGCGTCCTATTCCTTGTAACTCAGTATCTTCTGTATAATAATAAGTTTTAGAATATACCGCTGTATCTTTTGTATTACCTATTATACCACCTTTTACTTCAGCTATAACTTCACCACTGTTGTACACTTTTGTAAGTGATAGACCAGTGCCAGATTCACTACCAACTATTCCTCCAACTTTGTCCGTATCTAAATCACTCAAAGATTCAATTTTTCCAAAATTTGCACAAGATTCTATTGTAGAACCTGCTGTTCCTCCTGCTATTCCACCTGTAATTCCTGATTTTCCAACACTTCCACTAGATATATAGCCCGTATTATAACAATTTGTTATTGACGCCACCTCACAAAATCCTGCAATTCCTCCTGCTTTTTGACTTCCAGCAAAAACACTGCCTGAATTTTTACAATTAGATACTGAGGTACCTGTCCTTGCAGCTCCTGTTACTCCACCTGCAATAAGACCAGAATTTGCAATTTCACTGCTATAATATACTATAATATTTCCTTTATTTTCACATCTAGAAATATTTCCCGACTTTAAATTTCCAACTATTCCTCCTGCCTGCTGTTTACTCGCTACAATTTTTCCCTCATTTATACAATCTGAAATTTCAGCATTATTTAAAGCAACTGCACTTATTCCTCCAACAGCAAGGCCTGATGAAGAATCGCCGCTAGTAAATTTAATAGTTGCACTTCCTCTGTTTGTGCACGCAGAAATGCTTCCAGCATTTAAATATCCAACTATTCCTCCTGCCTGCTGTTTACTCGCTACAATTTTTCCTTCATTTGTACAATCATATATATTAGACGTGTCAGATCGACCTGCAATTCCAGCTGCACAACCTATTACTGATTCAATATTTCCGCCATTTTTACAACTATAAATTGACGAATCTTTACTCAAACCAATTATACCACCAGAAATAGAGCCTTTACAAATAACACTTCCATAATTATTACACTTCTCCATTGTAGATGAATCAAGTTTTCCTGTTATTCCACCAGTTGCAGAACTTTCAGCCATAACACTTCCATAATTATTACAGTTTTTAACCGTTGAGTTTCCAACAGTCCATCCTACTATTCCACCTGAAAGATAACCTGAACTAGCTAACTCATCTTTTTTATTAACTGAAATTGTGCCATAATTTTCACAATTAATTACACTTGAAGTATTTGCTATACTAGAAATAATTCCACCTGATTGTTGATAGTTAGCTGTAACTGTTGCATAATTTGTACAACCATATATTTCTACTGTATCAGTATCGGCATCTCCAACGCATCCAACTATGCCTCCAGCACATTTCCCCCTTCCTTTTAAAGCAAAAGTATTTTTAGTTTCAACATTTCCGTAACTTACACAATTTCCTATTGTACATTTCTCATAAACAATACCCACCACTGCTCCTGCAGATTCTCCAGTGTTCGTTAACTCATCACTATCCTCTGCTATTACGTTTACTCTTGCAAGGCAATTGTATACTTCAGTGTTGTTAGCCATTCCGACTACTCCGGCAATATTTGTGCTACCTGTTATGTTGCCTCTTACTATTATATTTTTTATAACAGCATTTTGAGCAACACCAAATAATCCAGCTCCCCAGACTTCTAATTCTTCTACATTTAAATTATCTATAACACAATTAGAACCATCAAAAATTCCATTAAATGTATTCAATGTTGTAAAATCTATTTTATAATTTGTACCACCTTTAGCTATCGGTGTCCATTTAATGTTATTCATGTCCATGGAATTAACAAGTTTTATATATTTGTTTTCATATTTTTCGCCAGCATTTACCTGTGAAGCAAAATAAGCAAGCTCACTTGGTTTTTCTACTATGTATGGATCAGATTTCGTTCCACTTCCTCTTGCAAAAGATGTTGCAATTTCTCCATTCCACACGTTCTTTGTAGCACTCAAAATACCAGACGCTTCGTTTAATATTAACTCTTCTCTAACTGAAGCTAAATTTGATGAGTTTACAGCATCATTTGCTTTATTTATTATATTTGTATTAGACAATGTTATAATTACTGTTGAAGCTAAGACTGCCATAACAATTATTGTTATTACAAGTACTATTAAAGATATACCTTTGTTTATATTTTTCATTTGTTCTCTCCTCTAGTTTAATATACCTAATAATAGTATACCAAATACGTTTTATTGTCAATCATATAACTAACTAAAAAATAACAGACTTAATCTCATATACTTGAAACAAAATCTGTTATTTAATATTTTATATTATTTTCCAAAAAAGCCTTTCCTTTTAGGTGACACCTCTTCACTACAAGATATAGCGTATTGCTCTAAGAGTTCACGCTGTTTATCTGATAATTTTTTTGGTATCTCTATCTGTACTTTAAATTCAAGGTTTCCTCTACCTGTTCTAGTAGGTACTCCTTTTCCTCTCAATACAAACACACTTCCCGGTTGAGTTCCTTCTGGTATTGTAAACGTTTCATCGCCTTCAAGGGTAGGTATTGTTATTGGGCCACCAAGTACAGCTTTAACAAAAGGAATAGATTTTTCAAAGCTAATTGTGCTACCTTGTCTTACAAACAACTTATGAGGTGCTACATTCACAACTATGAAAAGGTCTCCCGCTGGTCCACCATTTTTGCCCATATCACCTTGACCAGATAAAGCAATCGCTTGACCATTGTCTATACCAGCTGGTATTTTTACATCTATCTTTCTAGATTTACGTACATAGCCTTCTCCTGAACACACTTCGCATGGATCTTTTACTATACTTCCAGTTCCTCCGCACTTATCGCAAGTCTTGACAGTGCTAAATGTTCCCATTATTGTATTTTGTACACTTTGAACCTTACCATGTCCTCCACACTTATCACATGTAACTTTGGAAGTACCAGATTTAGCTCCTGTACCGTTACAGCTAGAACATTTTTCATTTCTTGTAACGACAACTTGTTTTGTGCACCCAAACACAGCCTCTTCAAATGTCAAACGCATATTGTATCTTATGTCTGCACCTTTTGTTGGGCCATTTTTTTGAGTTTTAAATCCACCAAATCCACCTCCAAAAACACTACCTAAAATGTCTTCAAGGTCTATATCAAATCCCATTCCACCATTAGAAAAGCCAGAGAAGTCAAATCCGCCAGTCGAACCGTAAGAGCTATAACCATTATTTGCAAAGTCTGCACCAAATCTATCATATTGAGCCCTTTTTGTTTCATCAGATAAAACACTGTATGCTTCAGAAGCTTCTTTAAATTTTTCCTCCGCTGCAGCTTTATCCTCATTCATATCAGGATGATATTGTTTAGCTTTAGCTCTATATGCTTTTTTTATCTCTTCAGCCGTAGCATTTTTAGATACACCCAATATCTCATAATAATCTTTGCTTGCCATGAACTTTCTCCTTTCCATAATTTAGGTAAAAGCGGAAAAACTATTCCCGCTTTCACTAAACTATTGTACTCTCAAATTAAGAATTAGATTCTTCATCTTCTACTTTATAATCTGCATCATGAACAACGTTATCTGCACCGCTTGTTGCATCACCTGTTGTTTGTTGTTCTGCTGCGCCAGCTGCTGCTTGAGCATCTGTATACAATTTCTGAGAAATTTCATAGAATACTTGTGTAAGTTTTTCAGTAGCTGCTTTTATAGCGTCAGTATCAGTTCCTTCCAATGTCTTTTTAACATTTGCTATCTCTGCTTCAACTTTGGCTTTTTCATCAGCAGAAATCTTTCCTTCAAGCTCTTTTAAAGTTTTTTCTGTATTATATACAAATGAATCTGCATTATTTCTAACTTCAACTTCTTCTTTCTTCTTCTTATCCTCAGCTGCGTGTGCTTCTGCTTCTTTTACAGCTTTATCTATTTCTTCTTCAGATAGGTTTGAACTTGCAGTAATTGCTATTTTTTGTTCGTTGTTTGTAGCCATATCTTTTGCTGTTACATGAACAATACCGTTTGCATCTATATCAAATGAAACTTCGATTTGAGGTACTCCACGAGGAGCTGGTGGAATTCCAGTTAGACTGAAACGTCCAAGTGTCTTATTGTATGCTGCAATCTCACGTTCACCTTGCAATACATGTACTTCAACTGATGTTTGACCATCTGCAGCAGTACTAAATATTTGAGATTTCTTTGTTGGTATTGTAGTATTTCTGTCTATAAGTTTTGTAAATACGCCGCCATAAGTTTCAATACCTAGTGACAATGGAGTTACATCAAGTAATACTAGTCCCTTAACGTCTCCTGTTAAAACACCTGCTTGAATTGCTGCACCAACTGCAACACATTCATCTGGGTTAATTCCCTTATATGGCTCTTTACCAGTTAAACGTTTAACTGTTTCTTGTACAAGAGGTACTCTTGTAGAACCACCAACAAGTAATATTTTATCTAGTTTATCAAATGTAAGACCAGAATCTTTCATTGCTTGATTTACAGGTCCAACTGTTGCTTCAACAAGGTCTCCAATAAGTTCTTCAAATTTTGCACGTGTAAGTGTAATATCCATGTGTTTTGGACCAGTTGCATCAGCAGTAATAAATGGTAAGTTTATATTTGCAGTAGGTGTTGAAGAAAGCTCAATTTTAGCTTTTTCAGCAGCTTCCTTTAATCTTTGCATTGCCATGTTATCCCCTGACAAATCTATTCCTGAATCTTTCTTAAATTCAGCTACTAGATATTCTATTATTCTTTGGTCGAAGTCATCTCCACCAAGACGGTTATTACCAGCTGTAGCCAAAACTTCAAATACACCATCACCAATATCTAGTATAGATACATCGAATGTTCCTCCACCAAGGTCATAAACCATAATTTTTTGGTCTTTATCTTTATCTAGTCCATAAGCTAAAGCTGCTGCTGTTGGCTCGTTTATAATTCTTAAAACTTCAAGACCAGCAATTTTACCAGCATCTTTTGTTGCTTGACGTTGTGAATCACTGAAATATGCAGGTACTGTAATAACTGCTTGAGTTATTGGTTCACCAAGATAACTTTCAGCGTCTGATTTCATTTTTTGAAGTATCATCGCACTTATTTCTGGTGCAGAATACTCTTTATCATCTATTTTAACTTTTTTATTTGTTCCCATATCTCTTTTGATAGATACTACTGTTCTATCATGGTTTGTGATTGCTTGACGTTTTGCAACTTGACCAACTAATCTTTCACCATTTTTAGCAAAACCAACTACAGATGGAGTTGTTCTTGCACCTTCAGAACTTGGTATAACTGTTGGTTCACCATTTTCTATAACAGCTACACATGAGTTCGTTGTTCCTAAATCAATTCCTATAACTTTTGACATAATATATTCCTCCTAATTCTTTAATTATTATGTTAAACTTAAAAGATAATCTTTTAAGTAGTTACCTAATTTGCAACTTTTACTAGTGAGTGTCTTACGACTTTATCTCCTAAACGATATCCTCGTCTAAACACTTCCACTATTTCTTTTTCACCTTTTGTTTCATCAGTCACACTCATAACTGCTTCGTGATATACTGGATCAAAGGTACATCCAATATCTTCTATAGGTTCAACATTATATTTTTTAAGCATTCCCATAAGGTCTTTGTATATAAGCTCTATTCCTTCTTTATACTTTTCATCTTTGCACTCGGCTTGAGCAGCCTTTTCAAAATTATCTACAATTGGAAGTATCGCTCCTATTACCTCAGAAACTACAGATAAATACATATTGTCCCTTTCTTTAGTAATTCTTTTTTTGAAATTATCAAATTCAGCCATATTTCTTCTTAAGCTGTCATAATATTCTTCCGCTTTCTTTCTTTGCTCTTCTAAATCGCTATTTAACTTTTCTATAAATTTTTGTTCATCACTTACTTCAACTTCTATATTCTCATTTGTTTCTTTAACTTCTTCTACTATCTCTGCATCATTTTCATTTTTTTGTGCTTTCTTTTGACTATCCATTAGTATCCTCCTTTTCCTTGCCAAATATCTTTTTAAGTTTCTCGTTAACAGCTTTAAACGTTGCAATCGCCTTATTATAATTAACTCTTTTTGGAGCAACTATTCCAAGCGTTGCACTAGTTGTATCATTTGCTGTAAAGTCTAACGATATAAGACTATAATCTTTAAGTAATATTTCATTACTTTCATTTCCTATTATTACAGACACATCATTTTGATCTATTTTTTCCAATACTTCTCGTAGTATTTCTTTAGTATTTACTACATTCAGAAATCTTTTAACTTCTGATGTATCGCTAAATTCTGGCAAACTTAAAAGTGGTTCTATATTTCCCTTTACATCTGTTTTAGGTGCATTAAGTTCTTTACGAATTATATGTTCCATTTCATTTAAAACACCAGAAAATCTACTCAATTCTTTTTTTACAACTTCATTTAGTACATGTGATAATTCTTCTAAAGGTGTTCCTTTTAAATTCTTATTAAGCAATTTAGATAACTCATCTATTCTTGCTTCAGGCAAACTATCTGTTATTTGTACTATGACATCCTTTACGCTTCCAGAATTAGACATAAGCACAATCAATAATATTTTATCTGATATCTTTAATACTTTTATATTTTCTATCACATCTGAAGTCTTAATATTTAAAACTGTAGGAAGTTTTAATACCTTAGATATTACTTCTGCCGCATGTTCTAATGTTTTTTCAACATTTCCATAACTTACAATATTATTATTTATATAATCTATATCAACCAAACTTAATGTATTATTAGTCATCAAATTATCTACGTAATATCTATAACCTAAAGTAGATGGTACACGTCCTGCAGAAACATGAGGCTGTTCCAAAAACCCTATTTCTTCAAGTTGTTTCATTTCATTTCTTATAGTAGCAGGACTTATATCATTTTCGTAACTATCCGCTATTTGTTTTGAACCAACAGGCTCTGCCGATTCAATATAATTTTCAACTACCAAGGCAAGTATTTTTTTCTTTCTATCATCCAATTCCATTATATTCTCACCTTTTATATATTAGCACTCTTTAGCATCAAGTGCTAACACATATAATATACTCTCCAAAAAATCATTTGTCAACACTTTAGACCAAAAAAAATAAAAAAATTAGCACCCGACATTTTCGAGTGCTAATTTTTCCTTACTGGGAAATAACCCAAGATTTAAATCCGCCCTGTCTCATCCTCATATTGATTCTTATCGCGACAGACTTCCTAAGCTCAGGTATCATGTTCGCCATAAAAGCGGTTCCTTTAAGCTGGAATGAACGAGTACTTCTGCTTCCATCTCCACGCATAATTGTATAGTTTCCCATAAATATAGCCTGAGAACTTACAATTTCGCTTCCAAGAGAATCACGTACAAGTTCAAAATACGCCTTCATTTTTTCAGATATCGAATCAAACTGACCATCCAAAACGCTATTTCTAACGTTAAAGTCATTTCTTTTGATCAGTTCTAAATCCGCAATGTTTCTGAATACAATCCAGGATTTAAACCCGCCTTGTTTCATGCGAAGATTAATTCGAATAGCATCTGACTTTTTGATTTCATCCATTATCCGTCCCATTAACGTAATTCCTCTCGTTTCCAAAGGAATTGTTTTTGCAGTATTATCCGAATATAATATTGAATAGTTCCCAATCCAAACAGAAGCTGAATTCACAATTTCACTTCCGAGAGAATCACGTACAAGTTCAACGTATGCTTGTTGTTGGTCCTCGAAATTCGGATAATTATCAAGTACGCTCATTCTTACATTAAAATCCCGTTCACGAACAAAGTTTAATCTCTCCATAATTATTTTCCTCACCTTTAAAAATTTTTTTAGGTGTTCTGTTAATTCGAACAATTATATTTTAACACATTTTCAAGTTTATGTCAACTCTGTCGTGCAAAAGTTTGTTCATCAAACACAAAAGGAGTGTTAATCACTCCTTTTTCATATCTATTCCTCTTACGTTAACATTTATGCTAAATATATTTATACCTGTCATATAATCTATCTCATCTACTATTCTCTTTCTTAAAGCTGTTGTAACATCTGGTATTCTTACTCCAAAATAAACGTTAACATCAACATCTATCTTCATACCATCAACATACTTTTCAACAGTTACTTTAACAAGCTTGCTTATTCCCTCTTGTTTTCTTCCTTCATATGCCACTAATTCTCGCAAAACTTTATCTGAAATAGTATAGTTCCCAAGATAGCTAAATGTAGGTCGAATTATACTCTTTTCTTTGTATACTCTATCTTTTTTTTCAAACATTTTTAAAGGGTCTAAAAAGTATCCTGAAAATTGTTCTTTTATTTCAAATGTTGGAACAGGTACAACATGAATTCCTTTTTCACGTCTTAACTTTTTAGCCGCCTCTATTTGTTCTGGACTAGAAACTTCTTCTATATATACTCTTTTACAAATCTTTGGTAAATGAAGATTTTCTGCAATCTTATCTACCATTTCATTAGAAGTACCAAGTATAAGAAGTTTCTTTATATTTTCAGCCTTAATAGCATTCCTCATTGCTTTTGCACGTGCCTCATCAATAAACAATGCTGCCTTTACAGAACCAATTTTAGTTGGCTCTGTTTTTGCAGATTTTCCGGCTATCACCTTGTTTTGCTTAATAAGCAGAGCATCATCTATAATATAATCTATAGAATAATCTGCTGCAACATTTTGTGAGTTGTGACTTTTTCCTGTACCACTTGCTCCTACAAAAGCAAATACTTCCATTAACTTACACTTCCTTTGCGGATAATTTAAATTTTCCTTGTTCTTTGTCTATATCTATTACTTTTACCATTATCTCTTGGCCCACTTTTAAAACATCCTCTATTTTTCCAACACGCTCTTTAGAAATTTGAGAGATGTGAAGAAGCCCTTCTTTTCCAGGTAAAACTTCAACTATTGCAAATGCTGGCATTATTTTCGTTACGCGCCCCATATATACAGCACCTTTTTCTACATCTTCTACAATTCCAGCTATCATTTTTAATGCTTTATCTATTGAATCCTCATCCATACTATATACAAATACAGAACCATCTTCTTCAATATCTATTTTAACACCAGTTTCATCTATTATTTTGTTAATAGTCTTTCCGCCTGAACCAATTACGTCTTTTATCTTATCTACATCTATTTTTAATGTTTTAATCTTTGGTGCATATTGATTTAAGTGTTTTCTTGGCTCTGGTATTGTTTTTAACATTATTTCATCTAATATGTATGCACGTGCCTTTCTCGTTCTTGCAAATGCTTCTTCTATTATTTCATATGTTAAACCATCAATTTTTATATCTACTTGAATTGCTGTTATACCATTCTTTGTTCCAGCAACTTTAAAGTCCATATCTCCAAAGAAGTCTTCAATTCCTTGAATATCTGTTACCATTATATAATCGTCTGAATCTTCTTTAGTGAACAAACCTGTTGAAATTCCTGCAACTGGTTCTTTTATTGGAACACCTGCATCCATAAGTGCTAATGTTGAACCACATACACTTGCTTGAGATGTTGACCCATTTGAGCTTAATACTTCAGATACTACACGAATAGTGTAAGGGAATTCCTCTATACTTGGTATTACAGGCTCTAATGCACGTTCTGCAAGAGCACCGTGACCAATTTCTCTACGTCCTGGGCTTCTTACAGGTCTTGCCTCACCAACACTAAATGGTGGGAAGTTATAGTGGTGAATATATCTTTTAGACTCTTCCTCGTCAAGTCCATCTAAACTTTGCTCATCAGATTTTGGTCCTAGTGTTACTACTGTCATTACTTGAGTTTGTCCTCTGTTAAACAAAGCACTACCATGAGTTCTTGGAAGAAGTCCTACTTCACAAGATAATGGTCTTATTTCGTCAAAGCCACGTCCATCTGGTCTCATACCCTCTTTAATTATTAAATTACGAACGTTTTTCTTTTCTAGCTTATACAAAGCTTCAGCTATCATAGACTTATTTTTCAAATATTCTTCTTCGCCATGTTTTTCAATGTAGTATGCTTTAATGTCTTCTTCAACATGAGCCATGTTCTCGTCTCTTACAGTTTTATCTGTAGTTTGAACAGCTTTATGAACTGTTTCATAGAAGTTGTCATATAACTCAGTCCACATATCTTCTGGTATTGCAAAAGATTTATATGTAGCTTTTGGTTTACCAATTTCAGCTTTAATTTGTGCAATAAATTTACACAAGTTTTTAATTTCAGCATGTGCATCTTTTATTGCTTGAAGCATAACGTCATCTGGTACTTCTGATGCTCCTGCTTCTATCATGCAAACTTTTTCATATGTTGCTGCTACTGTTAAATCTAGTTTAGATTTTTCCCTATCTGCTAGACCTGGATTTAAAATAATCTTTCCATCAACTAATCCTACTTTTACCGCACCAACTTCTCTATCAAACGGAATGTCTGAAATGTTAAGTGCAATTGAAGCTCCAATCATTGCTGGTATTTCAGGAAGCACTTCTGGATCCATAGATACTGCTATTGCATGTATTGCTGTATCATTTCTGTAATCTTTAGGGAACAATGGACGTATTGGTCTATCTATTGCACGAGATACCAATATATTCTTGTCTGTTGGCTTACCCTCACGTTTTACAAACCCACCTGGTATTTTTCCTACTGCATAAAGTCTTTCTTCATAGTCTACAGATAATGGTAAAAAGTCTATTCCCTCTCTTGGCTCTTTTGCCATAGATGCATTAACAATTACCACTGTATCATCATATCTTACAAGACAAGAACCGTTTGCAAGACCTGCCATCTTACCTGTTTCTACAACAAGACGTCTTCCGGCAAAAGTTGTTTCAAATGTTTTAAACATAAATTCTCCTCCTCTATTTAAAACAGTCTTTTTCAAGGTGAAGTAATAACCTCTAAAAAATGTATAAATTTTTCACAAGTTATTACTACATACTCCTTAAAAAAGCTATATAAATTATACAATATCTTTTATACCTTTGCAAGCATGCCCATTTTTTTTGTATAAAACAGTTTACAAATATTATCTTACATGTTATAATACCTTTGTTGTCGGAATGGTGGAATTGGCAGACGCGCCAGACTCAAAATCTGGTGAGGGCAACCTCGTGTGGGTTCAAGTCCCACTTCCGGCACCACAGGAACCTCTCAAAGCCTTAGCATAAAAGGAATTGAGAGGTTATATTTTTATTTATAGTTAATAAAAAGGAGTTCTAGTATGAATGATAAAATAGTGATTAAAAATTTAAACAATATCGATTCAAAATATAAAAATGAACATGGATATGAATTTAACAAATATGAAGTGACTCAAAGAAAAGATTTCAGTCAAGCTTACGTTTGTTTTTATGAAATCATGCCAGGAAAGGCTGCTTACCCTAAACATTATCATTCATATAATACAGAGTGTTTTTATATAATTGACGGAGAAGGAATCATAGAAACAATTGACTCTAAGCTTAAAGTAAAAAGTGGCGATGTAATTGTATTTCCATGTGGCAAAAATGGACTCCATAAATTAACTAATACTTCAGATTCAAAAAGATTATTATACATTGATTTTGATACTACCAACTCCCCTAACATTATCCACTATGTAGATTCAGATAAAATTGGAATTATTGAACATAATATTTCTAGTACCTTCTTTAAAAACTCAGATCAGGTTGACTACTATGAAGGTGAAAAATAAAATTTCCAATAATTACAAATTAAAAAAACAAGCTCATTAAGTAATTCTACCTAATGAACTTGTTTTTATTTATGTCTTAATAATCATCAAGATCTCTTCTCCACATTAAACTAACATTGCTTAAACCATCTTCATAAGACAATCTTATCCAAGCGAATAAATCCACAAACACGACAAAAATGATAAAGCATAATGCAAAGAAAGGATGAGCTTGCATAAATTCCTTAAGAGCATTATACACATCAAATATGATTCCAATTATTATAACCAATGCTAAAATGAAAAACATAATAATTCCTCCTAAAGCATCAATAATAGTAATGATCATTTTCTCTCATAGCCTTATAGTTATCAATACTGGCCCGTGTCGATTTATATTCGCTTCTTAATTTCTTTCGCCATCTAATCTTCAAAACTATAAGGAAAATAAGCATTATTATAACAACCCCACATAAAACTGGAAAATTAGCACAAAACTCTACCCACATGGGATTGGGAGTCATATTACACCCAGCCACAATAAATGCAATTCCTATTAAATTCATCAAAATCAATACGAATACTATAAAAGTCATACTAGTGCCTCCTTCATACATTCCAATCGATGAATCCTGGATATAGTTTTTCTCTTTTATATTTTTCGGATATTTGTCCTGCATTCACTGCTATTTGTCTAGCTTCAACTTGATCAACAAATCTTCCTTCTGTAGTAAGAAAACCGCTCTTTTCTGCACTCATGTCTCTCATTGTACAATACAGCTCCATGTAAAAAAATGCGCGTATACAATCAGCATAACATCCTCCACATACATATCTAATTCTATCTTCTTCTTTCTTTTTGTACTTGATAGCTGCTGCTCTAATCTTCTCCATGTTGTTTTCAACATCTCCTTTACTTTATTAAAATGTAAATAGATATATTTTACCAGGGAAAAATTATACAATAAAATCTATTTTTTGTCAATTATGTAAAGTTTCTTATAAATATAACCGTTAAAATAAGCAGTCAACATTTGACTGCTTATTTTTTACCTTATTCAACTGTTACAGATTTTGCAAGATTTCTTGGCTTATCTACATCAAGCCCTTTGTACTTGGCAACGTAGTAACTTAAAAGCTGAAGAGGAATAATGGAAAGTATCGGTGAAAGTATACTACTCGTATCAGGAATGTTTAACACATAATTGAAGTTATTCTTTTTGAGTAACTTGTTCGTTATAATAAAAGTTTTTGCACCTCTTGTTATAACTTCCAGCACATTGTTCATTGACTTTTCAACCAAATTCTCATCTGTGATAATTCCAATTACAGTAACACCCTTTTCTATAAGAGCAATAGGACCATGCTTAAGTTCACCTGACGCATACGCATCTGAATGAATGTACGAAATCTCCTTAAGTTTAAGTGATGCTTCAAGTGCAGTAGTATAGTCTACTCCTCTTCCTAGAAAATATATATCGTGTTCTGTATATATATTTGAAGCAAATTCCTTAAGTGTTTCTTTTTCATCCAATATGCTTTCTATCTTTGAAGGCAAATCCATGATTTCCTCTTTAATTTTGGTTATTTCTTCTTTTGGATATGTTTCCATTATCTCGGCAAATTGCATTGCAAGTATTGTCATAAGCACAACTTGTGAAGTATATGCCTTAGTAGATGCTACTGCAATTTCAGGACCAGCATGCGTATATAGAGAGTAATCTGCCTCTCTAGTAATAGAGCTTCCTATTACATTGGTAATAGCAACAGTTTTAGCCTTACGTGATGAAGCAAGTTGTAGTGCTGCAATAGTATCTGCAGTTTCACCAGACTGACTTATATAAATACATAATGTCTTTTCATCTATAAGTGGATTCCTATATCTAAATTCAGATGCCACCTCAACAACACATAATATACCGCACAACTTTTCAAACGTTCCTTTTGCCGCAAGTGCTGCATGCATCGCTGTACCACACGCAACAATATATATTTTATTCAGGCTCTTTAAATATTCTTTCGAAAACTTCAATTCCGGTATATCGCAAGGTCTACCATAAGGAAGTCTTGTACCTATAGTTTCACGTACTGCTATTGGTTGCTCGAAAATCTCTTTTAGCATATAGTCTTCAAATCCGCCTTTTTCCGCTGAGGCTGCATCCCATTCTATATCTTTTACACCTTTATTATGCGGAACAAGATCATCTCCATAAAACTCTATTGTGTTTTTCATCACAAGTGCTATCTCGCTATCATCTAAGAGATAAAACTTTCTTGTATATTTTAAAACTGCTGGTATATCTGATGCAACATAATTAGCATCGTCACTGGTTCCGACTACAAGCGGAGCACTTTTTCTTGTAACTATTATTCCATCTTCAAAATTTGTGGACATTATAGCCAACGCGTAACTTCCCTTTAAGTCGTCTATTGCAGATTTTGCCGCCTTAAGAAATCTTTCTTTATTAGATATACATTGATTCAACTCGTGATAATAATAATGAATAAGATTTGGTATTACTTCTGTATCTGTTTCAGATACAAATGTATATCCCTTATCGCTCAAAAATTCTTTGAGTTCCTCAAAATTTTCAATTATCCCATTGTGGACAACTGAGAACTCCTTGCTATTGTCTTGGTGAGGATGAGAGTTTATATCTGATGGTTTACCGTGTGTTGCCCATCTTGTATGAGCAATTCCAATATCTCCTTGAAGTTCATTTACACCGTCAAGTTCTCGCAAGTTTTTAACTCTACCCACACATTTTTTTACGGTAATTTTTTCATCATTTAGCACAGATAATCCTGCCGAATCATAACCTCTATACTCGAGAGAAGATAATCCATCAAGCAAGATTTTCGTTGCTTTTTCATTTCCAACATATCCGATAATTCCACACATAAAAAATTCCTCCTATATTATATAATTATATAAATATGACTTTGTTATTCACATAGCATATAATTCCCTCCTCAAAAATCTTTTCAGAAAAAAGTTAATTGTGCTACTATTTTAACACACAAGTACTTCTTTTGCAAATTACTGTTTTTCATAAATTATTGCATAACTTTTTTTATTGTGATATATTATATGAATAGAACTAAATATTTTAATTTTGGGAGAGATTTTAATGGAAAATATAGATTTTGAAAAAATACACAAAATACATTTCATTGGTATTGGTGGTATTAGTATGAGCGGTATCGCTATAATTATGAAAAAATTTGGATACGATGTAACTGGTTCAGATATATCTGAAAATGATATGGTAAAAATCGTTAGATCCGAAAATATACCTGTAAGTATAGGCTCAAATATAACAAATGTACTAAATTCAGACATCGTTGTATACACTGCAGCTATACCTAGTACAGATGTCGAACTTGTTACAGCCAAAGAACACAACATTCCTGTATACGAGAGAGCCGTATTTTTAGGTGCAATGCTTAAAAATTATAACAAACCTATTTGCATAGCTGGAATGCATGGCAAAACAACAACTACTTCAATGATAGCTAATGCTCTAAAATTTTCAAAGCTTAACCCAACAATTTTGGTTGGATCTAAACTAAGGGAATTAAATAACCTTAACTATGAAATAGGAAATAATGAATATTTCGTATTAGAGTCATGCGAATATGTAGATAGCTTTTTAAATTTTCCAGGAGATACATCAGTTATTCTAAATATTGAAGAAGAACATTTAGATTATTTTAAAAATCTAGATAATATAAAATCTTCATTTGGTAAATTTATGTGTCTTGTACATGATAACGGAAACCTAATTGTAAATGCCGATGATAACAATGTTATGGAAGTATTAAATACAAACTTAAAAACTTTACAAAATAAAGCTGTTAATATTTACACTTTTTCTATTAAAGATAAAAATGCTAACATTTTTGCAGATAATATAAACCTAATGACTACTGGTTGTTATGAATTTGATGTGTTACACAATCAAAATAAAATATGTCATGTAAGATTATCTGCTCCTGGAAAGCATAATATACTTAACTCACTAGCTACAATTGGAGTTGTAATATCAAATAAAATAGACTTAAATTTAGCTGTAGCTGGCTTAGAAGAATTCACTGGCGCAAGTCGTAGATTTGAATTTAAGAAGAAAATAAACGACAATGTAGAAGTATATGATGACTATGCTCATCACCCAACAGAAATTAAAGCAACTCTTCAAACTGCAAAAGAAAAGAACAAAGGAAGAACTATTGCAATATTTCAACCTCATACATATAGTCGTCTTAAAACTTTACTTGATGAATTTGCAACATGTTTTAACAAGGCAGATATAGTTGTCGTAACCGACATATATGCAGCAAGAGAAAAAAACGATGGAAGCATAACCCCACAAATGTTAGTAGAAAGACTTAAAGAAAACAATGTAAATGCAATGTATATAGGAAGCTTTGAAGATATTGCAAAATATATTCATGAAAATGTTAAACCAGATGATATCGTTCTTACAATTGGAGCTGGAACAATAACAAATTTAAGCAACTTATTATAATACCTTAAAAATGAGAGGATACTTCAAAGTGTCCTCTCATTTTTAAAATTATAATGTTTTATCTACTCATCTATGCTAATTCTACCAAAGAAAGTTAATGCCCAAAGTCCTGCAATTCCAACAAGACCATAAACTATTCTACTTAGTACTGTGTTTACTCCAAATAAAAATGCAACTAAGTTAAAATTGAAAGCACCAATTAGTCCCCAGTTTATAGCTCCTATGATAATTAGTATTAAAACTATAACGTTAACTACTTTCATAATACCTCCTTGTAAAATATTTTCCCATTTTTATTATTATGGTCTTAATTTTCAATTTTATTCACTTAAAAAAATTTTTAGCATATTATGCAGTATGTGAGGTGTTTTTATGATAAAAGGCGCATATACAGCTTTAATTACTCCATTTAAAGAAAACATGAAAGTAAATTACTCAAAATTAGAAGAACTTATAGAGTACCAAATAGGTAATGAAATTGATGGCTTAGTAATATGTGGAACTACTGGTGAAAGTGCCACTTTAAGCATTAGCGAAAAGAAAAAAGTTATAAAATTTGTAATAGATAAAGTAGACAAACGTGTCCCTGTAATTGTTGGAACTGGTTCGAATAATACAAATTCTGCAATAGAAATGTCAAAATATGCAGAACGCGTAGGTGCTGACGGGTTACTTTTAGTTACTCCATATTACAACAAAACAACACAAAAAGGGCTTATAGAACACTTTTCAGCAATAGCGCATAGTGTACATATTCCATGCATATTATACAATGTCCCATCTCGAACAGGCGTAAATATAGAACCAGATACTGTATCCGTATTAGCTAGTCTAGATAATATTGTTGGCATAAAAGAAGCTTCAAATAATTTCTCCAAAATTGCTGAAATGTTTACAAAAGTTCCTAATAGCTTTGACATTGTCTCTGGAAACGATGACTCTATTCTTCCACTTCTATCTCTTGGAGGAAGTGGCGTAATATCTGTATTATCTAACATTTTTCCAAAAGAAGTACATATGCTTTGTAAAGCTTATAAATTAGGAGATGTAGCTTACGCAAAAGACATACAATTAAAATTTACTCCTCTAATTAAAGCTCTATTTGCTGAAGTAAATCCAATGCCAGTAAAAGATGCTTTAAACATACTAGGTTTCAATGTAGGAAATCCTCGTCTTCCATTAACTACAGTAAGTCTTAAAACACATGAGCTTTTAAAACAGGAATTGGATAATATAGTATTAACAAACAACTAATTTTAGAAAGCAACTGGAAATTATCTTTCAGTTGCTTTTTCTTTAAATATTTTATACTTTGCCAATTTTTTCACATTTTCTAAAAAATAGTAGCAAAACTTAGCGTTTCATTCTGGATAATATGTTCTATTCTTTGCTTTAATACCGCCACTTCTACTTGACCATCTGTTTTTTCTTTATTTTTAATATACGCCCCTATGCTAGCTAGATGGCTTTCTAGCTCTTCAACATCATCGTGCTCAGTAAGTATATCCCAACGCACCTTAATTTTTTTCCAATCATTTTTTAGTTTATTTGTTTGTAACTCAGCTTCAGCAAATTTTTCCTCTTCTATATTAACTGCAATAGAATCAAGTGTTTTTAACATACTATTACCTGTATTTTTAAGAAAAGTTACTTGTATACAATTTAAAACTATAACTACAATTAACGCCCCTACTAAAGTTATATACTGTTTCATGTTTTTTTCTCCTTTAACTGGTAAATAAATATTCCATTTTCATCTATAGTACCAACAAGTATATCCTGTAATTTAATATTACTTATGTTTATAAGTTTATCCACATCTTCCTTTGTCATACCAAGTATTTTCATGTTGTTTTCAAGGTACTCCCCTTCACTTATTACATTTAATGGCATTTGACCACATACATCTGTCTTTTTTACCGCATTTAACTTTCCACTTGTTTCAAGCAAAGCATATGCTGTGTCTTGAATTTTAAATATGTCTTTTTCTCTTAACTGTTCCATTATCTCTTCTATTGTAAGTTGTTGACGTTTTACCTCTTCTTCTATGAGTTTTCCTTTAAATATAATTAAAGATGGTCTTCCACATAAAACTTGTTCAGTTTTAACTGATGATTGTAGTATAAGAGTTACAACTATGTAAATAATAAGAAGTGCTATTATTGGTATAATACCAGAAAAGGTTGACATATCTCTAGACGACATTGGACCAGAAGCCAAATCAGATATCATAACAATTATTGCAAGCTCAAATGGTTGAACTTTTGAAAGCTCTCTTTTTCCCATTAGTCTTATTACAATAAAAACTACTAAAAACAAAATTAAAGCCCTAAAAAATACAACTAGCATTTATTTTCCTCCAAATCATATATAAGTATTTTTTGCATAAATAGTTAAATTATACAAATAATAATCTTGTGAGGAATAAAATGGAAAATATAAACAAAAATAAAAACAATACTTTAAATAGTTTAAGATTAAAACAGCTAATAATTAGGTTTTTATCTGCCCTTGCTATACTTATACTAACAAGTTTTTTTACAATAAATTTTAACACATCATCCTATCCTAAACTTGTTTTATCTGCTATATCAATTGTGGTGCTTGATTATTTTGTATCAACTATATCTGGTATACACGACATTCCTATTTATAGATCAATAGTGGGATTTGTAGCTTCAACTATAATAGTATACATGACTCAATTCTTCGTACCCGGATTTTATATTTCTATTGCAACTGCTATTATTGCAAGTCTAATGTATAGTATAATTCAATATTTTTTGCCAAACAAAGAATAAATGTTTAAAACATTCTCTAAATGTTGTATACTTTACTAGGGTGTTTATATGACAGTAAAAACTTTTATAATATATTTATTAGCTGTAAATATATTTGGATTTTTAATAATGTTAATAGATAAATTTAAAGCAAAAAGAAATTTTTATAGAATAAGTGAAAAGTTTATCTTTACATTATGCTTTTTAGGTGCAAGCATTGGTATTTATATAGCGATGTTTTTAGTAAAACATAAAACTAGGCATAAGACATTTACCATAGGCGTACCTTTAATATTTGTATTAAATATAATATGTGTATATATTATGATTACATCAAAAATAATTATATATTAAAACATGGAATAAATTTAGAATATCTTCAAATAAAAAAATTAATTAAATAAAAAACTTAAGAAATCGAAAATCTCTTTCTTATGAACTTCAAAAAATGTTGCTTTATCTTGTCTTGAATTAAAAATGTATCTGATACAAACTATATTATATTTTTCAGAAACAGCGTAAATAATCCTGTAATTTTTACAAATTCGTTATCGATAATGTTTGTTTTGTATTTCTGGAACAAATCTTCCAATATGTGGATAATGTTGTAAATCCTCAATATACGAACGAATTTTTTTGTCCATTTTAATCGCATAATTTAATGATATCTTTACGTTATAATCAAATATATCTAATAAGTTACGCTTTGCTTCCTGTGTTACGATAATTTTCATATTTGCCCTCCATTTCAGCCTCTAATTCCTCTAATGTGTAGACTCTGCCACATCTTAAATCTTCTTCACTCTCTTTTAGTGACATGAAAAATACCAAATTGTATATAAAATCATACAACGTATTTTCTTGCGTATTTACTTGATTTAAAGTTTTTTTCATAAACTTCATTTTTATAACCTCCTTTTAATTTAAATTTTTACCTTCAATTAGTTCTTTTAGTGTCTCATAATTGAAATGTTTATCTGTTCCTGGAATTATAGTTGTTTCATCTTCACCATATCTTTTAATGTATTCCATCATAAGTTTGAACGCCATCTGAGTTGGCTTTAAATTATCAAAAAAATCTTCTGGTACAGAATCTACAATATCTAACATTCTCTGTTTTACATCTGGCATATATACTCACCTCTTTTTCTTAATTTATTACATAGTATATCACAGGTATAAAAAAATTACTATAAAAATTATAATGTAAAAACAATAAATAATTTGTCGACTAAAAACAAATATATATTAAACTAATATATAATATCTATTGGTGATAAATGTGAAAGACTCAAAATACTACATTATATCTTGTATAGTTGCCATTTTATTAGGAACGTTACTTCATTTTACATACGATATATTAAATAACAATTTGTTTGTTGGTTTGTTTTCACCCGTAAACGAAAGTGTATGGGAACATTTGAAACTTATAGCTATTCCTATAATATTGTTTTCAGTTATAACTTTTATTGTAAAAAAGGAAGATGTATTTCTTTCTTCAGCTTTGGCTATAATAATTGGCTCTTTTTTTATATTATTTATCCATTATTTATTTGAAGGATTAGATATAAAAAATATGACAGTAGACATACTGTCATACATAGTTGGCATGTTTATAGCATTTTACTACATATACATAACTAATTTCAAAAATACTAAGTGTATTGGAATTATCCTCATTATACTCATACTTGCAACATTTCCACTATTCACACTAAAACCTCCAAAACTACAACTGTTTCTGGATGAAACAACTAATACATATGGAATACTCTAGAGTGTTAACACTCTAGAGTATTATATATTATTATTCTAGACTTATTGAAAATGATCTTTCAACTGAGCTTCCAGCAGGAATCTCAATATCTTGCCATGAGAATGCAAAACCAGAGTCTGTTCCTGATGTAGAATGACCATTATCACTATCCCAATAGTGTGACTTTCTATCATTATAATACCCAAGCCACATTGAATTTTTAGGATTGTTAGCCTTTCCACTCGCTGAATTATAATTATCAAAATCATTTACTGTTACATAGAATATAGTTCCATTTTTAGCTTTCATTCTAATTATATTTATTTTTCCAATCTCATACTCATTATTTGCTTTCACAACAAGACCATTAGAATCTACTACATTTCCATATGTATCCATTTTAGATAAGTATGCTTTATCATCTCCATCTACATACACATCTGTATGAATAGCAAGTCTTACTACTTTTACCTCTTGTGTTTCGTTTGTTAATGTATAATTTACAACAACACCATTATTTTTTTCATTTGTATAAGTAGAGATTTCCATTTCTACTCCATTTGTATTATATGAATATACACCATTAGAGCCTTTTACCTGTAACTTTGATTCATAACCATTATTTTTATATGTAGTCCTAACCTCTGAACTTCCCCTATATCCTACTACGTTTACAACGTCTCCTGTAATCTTTCCAAGTTTTACGCTTATATCATGATATACAAAGTTAAACTTTACCGTTTTACGAGTAAGCCTACTTTCTCCATCTAAAGTAAATGAAAATACAGCATAGTTGTTATATATCGTACGGTCACTTTTGTTAGTTGGTAAGTTTGTATAATTTACTTTATATATAATAAAGTCTTCATTAGTATCATCTTCTATTTTAACTTCAACATTATTAGAAATAATAACATTATTTCTATATATATCTGCAGTAACGCCTAATGCCCTTGATGATTTAGATACATTTAATCTGTAATATATATTCTTTGAACCTTCCAAAGATACAACGTTTTCACCTTCTAATATCTCGTTTACTCCTTTTCTAGCGTCATCTAAACTTGCATACGCAGTAACCTTAGGAGCAGCTATCCTAAATGTTGGAGAACTAGCTTTCTTGTCTACGGTCTCACCATACTTAGTTGTGTATTTAACATTAAACTCAGCGTGTGTAGTTATATCCATATCACCATATTTTACTTCATATATTTCGTATTTTCCATTTGGATCTGTATAAATAGGAGTTGTCGTATTTTCTTTAAACCTGTTTCCGTCATACACTGTACCAGTTATTCTTTCAGGTTTATATGCATATGACACCTTGTAATATATATTCTGTTCAGCCGTATCTAAAACAACCTGTGATTTATCTTTGATAGCTCCTTCTCCACTTTTTGCACCTTCAAGTGTTGTATATGCCTCTGCTTTTACCACTGAAAATATAGTCCTATAGTCTAAATCTTCTCCTCCTGGCAAGAAGTTTATTTTTCCCCACCACTTGTCTGCTAAGATTTTTCCACCATAATCCACATGAATTCTAACATTATTTTTGGTCATATTTACAGTAACTATGTTATATATTATTGTAGCCATAGTAACATTTGTATTTTTAATTTTAACATTAAAATTGTCACCTACATTCATAACATATTTATGTTCTTCATTGCTATCCATAAAGTTCAATATATGCTCTGTTGAGTATATTTCCTCATTTCTAACAGCACTGACTTCACTTCCAGCTGACTCACTATTAGAATCAAATCTTACATATCTATGTTCTAATTCTATTTTATATGTATTTCCAGTAGTTAGCAGATTTGATGCATAATCTTGATATAGTTCTCGAGTTAAATATCCTTTGCTCCTAACCTTGTCCACGAAATCTTGAGTATATCTTACGGCCAAAGCATAAGATATATCATCCTTTTTCTCATAGGCGATATATACAGGAAATATAAACATTATAACTATAGCTAAAATAGCCGTAATAAATTTAGATAAACTCTCTTCCATGTTTCTCCTTTCTTATGCATATTTTTAGTAAAATAATTAACAATTTAATAATAAAACACATTAAGTCTATTTGCAAGTGCTACAAAGTATTTCTAAAGCACTTGCAACAAAGACTAATCTAAATCAAGTTTTATATATAGCGCTGGTCTAAAAGTGTATCCTTCAGATACCGTAGATGGTTTATTTTTACTATTACCAGATGCAGGTGCAGCTTTCCCACTAGCATAATAACAACCTCCTCGTATAACACGATTATTACTACTATAAGCCTCCATTGTCCATTCCCAAAGATTACCTGCTAAATCATAAATATTCTTGGCTTTCCATGCCTCACTTCTTCCAGTAGTATAGTTCATGTTTGATTCTCCACTATTAGTTTTAGCGTTATCTGTTGAATTGTTGTAATTTCCCCACGAACGTGAGTTAGCAATATTATGATTTGTATCGTTTACAAAATTCATTACTGCATCCCATTGTACCCCGTAACATAATGTTGATACAACGTATTTATTACCTTTGTACATATTTCGTGACAAATACACAGCACCTGTAGTACCTACACTCTTCATAGATACTCCCCATGATACCCAGTTATATACATATGCTCCTTTTTTGCTTACTACTTTATGGGCAGTAGTACTTGATATTCTTGCAGATGTTACATCTCCATCTCCTGCTTCAAAACGTGCTATATAAAATCCATTATATTTTTTTACAGATTCACACATATCGTTATATTCTTCTAATTCAGTAGAATACCCTTTTGCATATGGCTCTGTATAGCTCGTTGAACTTTCACTTCTTACAAAATCCGAATAATTATTCACTGGCACCCAAACAAATTGATTTCCAGAAAGATTTGCATCAACACCTTTATTCTTATCTAGTGATGAGTCAGATATTACGAGACCAGAGTTCTTCTCACCACCAACATAATAGAAACCTTTTGGTATGATAACTCCATTATGTTCAGAATAATTCTTACCTTTTTCAAATTCAAATTCAACAGAATTTGCAGATAATTGTCCATACTTTTTGTATGAAACAGTCACTTTCACATATGTTTTAAAATTTGAATTTATTAAACCACTATCATTTCCATAATTAACAGCATATATACTATATGAATTTGCAGTATCTTCTACCTCAGGATTTCCTAATGTATTACTAACCGGAGAACCACCTGAATATATAACTCCAGTAATTTTGCTTACAGCTTCATTTTTACTATATATAACTTTGTAATATATAGTCATTTCATCTTCTGTTAACATTACCTTTTCATCTGCTACAATAGCATTTTCTCCATTTTTAGCATCAGTTAAATTAGTATACGCCTCTACGCTAGTAGCCAAATTTGTACTGAACTCAACAGTAATGTAATACGTGTTAACACCATTTTGATCAGTAACAGTTCTCTTTCTCATTATTACTTCAGAATCTACAGAAATACTTGCTAACTTTAATTCACTAGCATTATCTGAGTAATCACTTTTCCAGTAACTCATACTTACATTATTTAATATAACTGTATCCTCTGCTATAGTAGTGACAAATATATCTTCTCTCATTACATTCTTACGTATGAAATTTATAAAATCCATTCCCGTACACTTTATTGTAATGTCTTCTTTATAATCCATAATATTGTTATATGTAATGTTATCCCATGTATTTAAACTTTTATCCACTACATTTGCCATATTTCTTGCAGCATTTACATATAATATAATACCACTAATAGTAAGCAATATTACAAAAAGTCCTACACCAATTATAATAGCACGAGTTGCATTATCCTCCATTTTTCCTCCTTATATTATACACATATATGTAACACTTACATATATCTATATAATAGTTAAAAGGGCATATAATCTTACATAATTATATGCCTTTTAATTTGTCTAACTTATTGTTTAATATAGCTTTACCTATATTCCTTTTCTTATAAACAAAACTCCCATAACTGTGTCTGAATCTTGATCTTTCATTACATAACTGTAATATGTTTGTGTACCAGATACACCACCTGTTGCTTGAATTTGAGATAAAGTACTTCTTGTTGTATTATTTAGTTCTGCATACGCTGTAGTTGTTGTATCACTTGAGTTCTTTTTATATGTAACTGCAACTCCACCAGCTTGAGCTGAAGCTGGTCTACTACCTACTAAATTTACAGCATATTTTCCTGTTTGGAAAGACTTGTCATCGCTTACTATAATTTTTACAGAAAGTTGATCAGAGTTTTCATATTGTTGGCAAGCAGCAATAACTTCTGAACCAGTAACAGTTTTACCATCGAAAGCTGAAGTTACTTGGTTTTGTAATGATTTAGAAATGTTAGACATTTGGTTTCTTGCATTGTTGATTAAATCTGTTCCTAAGTTTGTTATCAACAATACTGCTGAAATGATTATGATTGTTATAAATAATCCTACACCAATCATAATAGCTTTTTGTGCATTATCCATAATTAATTCCTCCTTTATATATGAATAATATATTATATAATATATGTTAAACACTTTTTTCAAAGTGTAGTAACCGTATCTTTTGTTACATCATGTTGTTCATCGTGTTAAAGTATTGTACCATCTGCATTACAGATACTACCATAAGCGGTCCTACGAAATATCCTGCAATTAAGATTATCATCGGCGCAAAACCTAAAGCCTTTCCGTAAGTATACTTTTTCTGAATTAGTCTTTCATTAGCTTCCTTACGTCTTTCGTAATAGAAACTCCTTTCTGTTTCTAGTTCGTCAAAAGCATCTCTTATTGGTATTCTTTCTACTGCAGATATAAGTCCTTCAACTATACGTTTAAAATCTTTATGCGGTACTGCTTCTTTTAAATCTTCTAGTGCTTCTACTGCTCCAGCCTCATAGTTGTTAAGTGCTGTTGCAATTGGTTCTTTATATGCGTATGAATATCTCTCTAACCATTCTAGTATCGTTTGAACATCAATACGTTCAATATACATAAGCATTAGTATAATTGATTGGAATTGCATTATTTCATCTTCTTTTTCCATCTCTCTTATTTTATTTTTAATAATTAATATAAGGTCTGGAATAAAGTATGCTATCCATCCAACAAGTACTGCTATTATTACCTCCCAGAATTTCAAGAAAGAGTTTTTAACATTACTAATCTTATTCTTAATTCTTTCTGCATCCTCATCTGTTGAAGTTTGTCCTGCCTTTTCTAGTGCTGCTTTTATGTCTTCGTTTGTAAGATCACCTTTATTTTTTAACTCTTTTACTACTTCAGCATCTTTTTCAGAATACGATTCTGCTGCTTTTTGATCTTCTGCAGATAATTGACCTAAACTTATAAATTCCTGCTCTAGGTTAGTATATACGCTTTGAACATCTATGTAATGCATATTAAGCGCAATCACAAGTGTAATAACAAAGGCAATTATTGCATAAGTAAACTTATTTACATAGAACCATTCCATCGTAAGATAGGCGTTTATTCCTTTAATGTTTTGAGATTTTCTAATATACTTTTTAGTATTCTCGGCCGGCATAAACGCATTTACCAATTTTTGTATAACAGGTATTTTATATACTCTTTCCTGCCAACGTTTCTGAGTTATTCTATCAAATTTAACCTGGTTTGAGTCATCTTTTATTACTTTAAGTGCAAAATATGATACGAATATTGATATAAGTATCAAAGCCTTAATTATAAACCCAAAACTTCCAGAATAAAAGTTAATAAGTGCTGGAAAATTAGATTGCGACCAACTTTGTAATATATCTATGAAAAATATTGGTGCAACAGCTATAAATGTTAAACTTCTAAACATATAATTTATCTTATCTCTTTTTAGAATATCTAAATATGCGTCATTTAATATGTTGTTTAAGTTTTTTAGATATACAGATATACCATCTACTTTCCTATCTCCAAGCTCCATTGTAAGATAGGAAACACCAGCAAATAACTTTAAAAATCTATTTGGTGCAACATCATAATATTTTTCTAGTTGAACCTCTGGGTTTTCGGCAGTTATTGCATCATGTATTCTTCTTATCTGTGGCATAATTTCTTTATCTTCTAGTTCATCAATACATTCTTCAAATGCTTCTACAACCATTCCATGTTCGTGGAATGAGTGTCTAATTTCAGTAAATACTTCTGGTATCTGTCTTACAATTTTGTCTGCTACTTTATTTACTTGTGAATCAATTATAACGTCATTTACTATAAATACCATTATTATAACGATAAGTGACATCATAAGGTCATCTACAACATTTAAGAACACAAACAAAGCTGTAAATACAAATATAACAGATATTAGTATTATCTTTCCTGTTCTTCTTCTTATCTCATATTCAGTATAGTCATTAACCATCTCAAGTTTTAACCTTGTTTTTCTTGTATAGTAACTTATTACCGGTATTTTTAATGCAACAAGATAGAATGTCTGGAATATTTTATCAAAAACATCTTTAAATGAAGATTTGTTTTTAATTACTATTTGATCTTTTTTATATAATACTTTATTTTTAGCGTATTTTTTCTTGGTAACTTGGTAGTACACTACTACTCCAATCAACCCAAGTAAGGCTACGCCAACCATTGCTCCTATAATATAGTATACCACCTGTATGTCACCTCCATGCTGTATCTAAGAATTTGTCGAAAGCTTTAACATCTTCTTCAGCCATATTCTCACGCATTGCTTCAACGTTTTTCTCAGATATTGGATTAGTAAATACATACTCGCCATTTTTAAATTCTACTATATTTTTATAGTCATAATTTGAAGTTTGAGTCAAGTGTCTAAAATACTCTGTTGCGTTATCCATAAACACGTCCATCTTATCTTCAAAATTCTTTTTGTTTCTATAATCATTAGTGTAATGGAATTCCTTTTCTTTTGGAATACACTCTGTTATACGTTCAATAAAACGAGTACCATCTACACCTTTTTTCAAGTGAACATCAAAGTTTATGACGTTTACAACCTGTACTTCGGCAACATCTTCATTGTTAAACATACCAATCTTCAAAAGTGAGTTTCTAAGTGCTGTTATTAGGTTTGGAAATGTCTTAGCATGGTGAGTAAACAATGTAAATTTAGATGCAACCTGCGCCATCTGAATCATCCATGCAGCAACGGGATCCGTTGCAACCTCTCCTAGAATGTTTACACCACCATCTGTTTTTTTCTGAACATCTAGTCCCATCTGACCAGTAATTGTTTCAGTTTCTCTTAATGATAGTATGTTACTCTTTGGATATATTTTTCTTAAGTGAAGTTCGAATGCAGTTTCCTGTACACGCATCGTGATTGTAGGATACAAATATTTCATTATAGCCATAAGAAGCGTTGTTTTACCACATCCCTGCTCTCCTGTTACCGCAGTAACACGAGCACCTCTAATTAAGTATTTTAAAAGTTCTACTACATTTTCTTTGTTTTTATGTATTAATAACTGATTTGCATCAATTAGAACCGGTGGAGCAAACTTCCTTACGAAGAATGCCCAAGATTCTGCAAAATTCGGTCTTAATACAACTATTCTGGAACCATCCTTCATTTCATTGATTTTGAAACCAACTGATTCAGACAACTGTCCAGGGTTATTATATTTATATATGTTTTGACAAACACGGCGAAGTTCTGCTTCACTTCCAAAAGATAAGAACTCAAGATACATTGACTTACCTTTATAGAATATCCATACGGAATCGTATGACATCGGTATTGTTATTTTTCCAGTTTGGTCAAGATAATCTTCCATATCTCCTACTTGATCCAAGAATGAAGGCGGAATACCAGATACACCACCAGATACACCATCTATGTTTTGGTCACGTATATCATCTATTACGCTAAATCCTTTATAATGTTGGTAAACTCTTTGAACCACTATTTCAAGCTTATCTTCGAAATCTAAAGTAGATAGAACATTTTCTTTTTCAAATATGTCACTTATCTCCTCACGAGTTATTCTGTATGAAGGTACACCATCATTATCTATCTTTGGGTTGTCCAAACCATACTTTGTTATAAGCTGAGTCAAAGCATTTCTTTTATATTGTTTCTTATACATGTGAAGCAATATATCAAACTTGTCTTGTTCTGTAAGTTTTTCTGCATTATCAAAAGGAATTGCATAGTTTATATTTCTCTCAGTTACTTTGTATTGGTTACGAAGCAAATCAAACATAAGAGTTTTAACATATTTCTTATCGTTTGTTGCAGCGTAGCCTGCACCCTTTAATGCTTTTTTTAGCTCATACTTTGTATTTTTTCTTCTTTCAAACTCTTCTTCGGATAAGGCTAAGTCGTAAAGATTCATTCTTGTAATTTCATCGAATTCATTTTTTATGTAATCGATCATGCCTTTTACACTATACTTTTGTCTCTCACGTTCTACTTCACTTACCGTCTCCGTGTTTTTTCTATTTTTTGCAATGTTATATATAATAACAACTACAAGCGCTAAAACCACTATAATTAGTATAAGATTAATTATAAATGTGAATGACACGCCTTACACCTCCCGTTTTAAATTTTTACTAAATCAAGTACTTTTTTAACCACTTTTCTAGTTTCAGAAATAAAGTATCCATTATAATCATTTGTATCAGCTGCAATGTTTTTATAGAAAAATCCTTCTACTACATCACCATCATTACATGCATCCGAATAAATAAAATTGTGTGGAATACAAAATACAGGATCTTTTATTCCATATTCTCTACGAATGTTAGGTATATTGTATTTAGATTTTTCCTCATAATTGCACATCAATATTATCTTCTTCTTATCTTTTAATACATCCATAGAATTTATATTTCTCAAATAGTCATTAAGTAATGCTACTTCTTGATTAAATGTACATATTACTAAGTCTGCTTGTTTTAATGTTTCAACTATATATTCTTTTTCCGTTGTTTTAGGCAAATCTACCCAAACTATGTCATAAGCCTCAGATGCTTTTTGAATTATTGAAGAGAAATTTGCAATAAGCAAATCAAACTGCTCTCTACTATTTACATTTGTTCCGTAAATAATGTCCAATCTTTGCTTTAATATTGGCTTAGAGTAATTTCTGATTGCTTCAGGAGTAATTTTATTACTAGAAACTAGCCTTGCTAAAGCTGTAAGACCAATACTAGAATTTGTAAAAACTCCTTTTGTCATCAACAATTCATAATTTTCAAATGCAGTTCCTATTTTCTTTGCTTGCCATTGACCAGGAATCAAAATATTTGAATAATCTTCTTCCATAGCCATTAGTGTTGAAATAGCTATTGCTGCATGTGTTTGACCAGTCTCAACTGCTTCAGGACTCCAAAACACTATTTTTGGCATTAAAATCTCCCCCTTGAATAATTTTTAATCATCTTTCTTATTTCTCCAGCAGGAATTCCTCCTAAAATATCCGAAGCAATATCTGTAACAAGAGTTACATATTGTCTTGTATGTCTAGAAATATCTATATAACCACTAAGCTCAGATTCCAAATCTGCAATCTTATCTTGATCCATGTAAGGGAGTTCGTACTCAACGTCAATCCACTTAACATTCATATCCATAAGTCTAGCTTCAAAATATTTCTGAGATGCACGTGATATGTAGTATTTAAATACTACTTTTGTCATCTCAATTTTGTCTTCGGGATTTCTTTCTTCTGTTATCTTTCTTAAAAGTTCTTCATTTCTAAATAAAGATTCTGTTGTATGTTCAATAAAGAAATAATATTTTGAAATGTTTTCATCTTTAAAATATTCGTAATTTTCTTTATTATCTATATCCAATAATATGTAATCATAATCATCCGCTATTGATGTTTTATTACATATATATTCTTTTATACTTTCAATGCTTTTAAAGCCCACAGCATAATCTGTTCCATCAAAATTTGTTATTGACTCATCTTGAGCTACATCAAACGTAGGAATGGTATACTTGATACTTTTATTTAGTGTACCATCCACTACTAAGACTTTTTTATTCATTATTTTTAATATCTTTGATAAGTTTATTATAAACTCAGATTTATTTACATATCCAATAAATCCTATTATCTTTTGCATGTTTCCTCCTATACTAGATATTTTTATTGTTCATCACTTAATACTTGGTTTCTTAGACTTTGTTGAGTAGATACTGAACCTGTAATTCCTGATATAATTGATTGATATTCTTCACTATAAGTATTTTCAAATGCTTCAAGACTTGCTTCCATTGCAGTTCTTGCTTCAGCACTTAAACGTTCTTTAGCTTGTTCTACAACATATTTATTTGCTTGCATTGCTGCTCTTACAGTAGCATTTGGTTGATATGTAGATTCAATCTTGTTGTATGCTTCTACAAAATATCTATATTCTATTGCATATGTAGAAATTAAATTAACTAATTCTGTTTCTGGAATTTTAGATAGTTCTAATTGTGTCTCTGTTACAGTCTCACCAGCTTCATTTGTTGTTGTAGTTGTTGTTGAACCTTCTGAATACTTGCTAGTTAATTCTTGTTTTATCTTATCTTCAATGTATTTTCTAGCTTGTTCTGCAGACGCATCATCTGTACTAATTTGTGTATCTGGATCTGCATACTCTACTGCATACAATTTAGAACCTTGTGTCATGTATGAGTCAACTATGGCACTGTTTAAAAGTAGCAATTCATCTTCAGACAAATTCATCCAAATAGTAGTTCCAGAAATATCTAGCACTTGTTTTTGTGGCAATACAATGTATTCTACTCCACTTGGAACTTGTAATCTAATATCCACATATTCTCCAACTGTAAGTTTTGCTGGAAGCAACACAGCTGTTATTTGTTGAGTTCTAACATCTTGTGTAAGTATTGAATCTGCTACCATACTATTTACAACTGTAACATTCTTAGGAATATTGTACTTTGCAATTTTACCTACAAGACTTCCTTCACTAGCAGCTCCTGCTGGTATTGTTGTTACGTGAACTCTTACCATTGTTATCATATCTGATGTTATTGTTTCACCCTGTAAAACATCTCTATTAAACGTAGCAACCAATCCCGTAAAATTCTCAAGGAACTTTTTATTAGTTCCATTTTCATAGCTCTTTATAGTGTTATTGGTAATTATAACTGTAATAACAATCCCTATAATACCAACACTTAAACCTATTAAAATTCCATAAAGTAATCTTTTCTTTATTTGGTTCATTCCTATCATACGTAAAACCTCCACAATATTTTCTAAATAATATATCAAATAAAAAATAAAATCAAGATTTAACAGTTCATTTTACTATTCCTTATAAAAATGATAAACAAATGTAATATTTTTGTAACATTCTCCCTTATTTGTTTTATTTTATAAGCTTACTGCTTTTATACATATATTTTGAATATTATAAATATACTATAATATATAAACTTATGGAGGTACCATTTATGCGTAAATGCACTAAGCTTATAAACAAAATATTTGCTGTTATATTTATTACATCTTTCGTTATTATTAGTGGATTTCACACTATAATAGCCGCTACACTGCCAACATTTGCTGTTGTTGAAAATTCCAATAATACATCTTCATATATTACATCAGAATCATCCGTTCAAACAGTTGCTCCTCCTTCATTTAATTTTGCATCTGGAGCTCAAATACTAATGGAACAATCAACTGGTAATATAATATATGCAAATAACGAAAACGAACGTCTTCTTCCAGCGTCAGTTACAAAAGTCATGACACTTCTACTAATAATGGAAGCTATAGATAATGGTAAACTGGCACTAACAGATAAAGTTACCTGTTCAGCGTATGCATCAAAAATGGGTGGTTCGCAAATATGGTTTAAAGAAGGAGAACAATTAACAATAGAAGAAGCTATTAAATGTATCTGTATTGTATCTGCTAATGATGTAAGTACAGCCATGGCAGAACTCATTGGCGGAAGTGAAGAGAATTTCGTAAATCTAATGAATGAAAAAGCAGCATCTCTTGGAATGGAAAATACTCATTTTATGAACGCACATGGGATAGATGAAGAAAATCACTATTCATCAGCAAAAGATATTGCAATAATGTCTAGAGAACTTGTAACAAAACATCCTAATATTCTAAAATACACATCAATTTGGATGGATAGTATACGTGGTGGTACATTTACGCTTTCTAACACCAATAAGTTACTAAAAAGTTATTCTGGAATAACAGGTTTGAAAACTGGCTCTACTTCTGCTGCAGGTTTTAATCTAACAGCCACAGCAACAAAAAATAATATGTCACTCATTGCTGTAGTTTTAAAAGCTCCTAGTAGTGAAATACGTAATAACGAAATAACTCAAATGCTAAACTATGGATTTAGTAATTTTCAAACAAAAACATATGCCAAAGCTCATGATATGATACAAAGCATACAACTAGAAAAACATGTAACAGAAAATGTAAATATATACTATGAAAAAGAAGTTACTCAAATGTTAGAAAAAGGAACCAGTTCAGATTTAACACAAGAACTAATTTTAAATGAATCTCTAAGAGCCCCTCTTAAAAATGGAGATACAGTTGGAACTGTTATATTTAAAAACTCTGATGGAAGTGAAAATACACGAGTAAATGCTATTGTAACAAATGACATATCTCGCTCTAGTTTAATGGATTATCTAAGACATGTATTTAACACATACTTGTTAGTTTATGCAAAAGGTTAGGGACTTTTCCCTAACCTTGTATACTTTTTATAATTATCTTTCTATTTGAACTTGCTTCTTTAATACTTTTAGCCCTATATGAATAAATTCTATACTCACATTTGCCATCGAATCTAATCGTAACTGATTTAGTATAGTTAGTTACCGACGTATCGTACTCCTCTATAACCAAACTTGCGCCACTAGATTTCATTGTTTCAAATGTAGTCATAAAACCTAAGCCACTTCCGCCTTCACCTTTATGTGTAGTAATAGGTTCAGTCCCTAATTTTAATAATGTGGATATATCAAACTCTATACCAGTATCATAAATAGAAAGTTCATATGCGCCATCAACTATACCAACTAACACAAGTATACTTTTATATCCGTCACCTTTAGAATTTATTGCAATAATTGCATCTTTTATATGGTCGCCTAACAAAGTTTCAAACTTATCTTCAGTTATATATTTTTCAAGTAACGGTTTTATGCTATCGTTTATTTTAAATACAAAATCTATTCCACTTTTAATTGCTTCAGTTTTCATATAATCCAACATGTTATCCACAGATACCACATTTGTAGTTGGAAGTTTCACATCAGATTTTGTTTCATCAGCCAATTGATTTTCAACCTTTCTTGTTTGTTCTAATACAATAGATAGTTCACTTGCAAATTCAACGTTACTACTATCTGCCACTTTTCTAATACTATTTTCTAGTGAAGATAGTTTATGATTATATTTATGTATTGTTTTAGCAAGTTCTAAGTTTTGCGCTTTTAGTTCTTCTATTGTTTTCTCATTAGCGTCTATTTCTTCCTTTTGTACAGCTATAGTTCTGTCTCTCATATTGTTCTTATAATGTTTAGTGATTTGTTTTTTAATGATTATAAAAAGAGAAACTGAAATTAGCATTGTACCTATCAACACTAGTTCTTGTGATTTATAGTTTACATCCTTAGGAATTATCGCCAATATTGTAACTATCACTCCACAAAATAGCAGAACAAATACTGTAATATTCACATTTATTTTGTTCAAGAAGTTAAAACCATTTTTAATTCTTTTAAATCTATTAAAACAAATAAATAATAGAGTATACACAACTACTATTAAAAGTAAACAAAATACATTTGAAGTTTCTATTTCAGGACAAATTATTCCGAATATAACACCAGTTACTATCAAAGTCACAACATAAAGTACATAAGATATTATAAAAGCAAGAATATATGTCAGTATAAATGATATATCTTTTCTATCATTTCTTACAAAAAGTACAACTCCATTAATTATATTAATAACTATGAATGATAACAGCTTAGACATCACTTCGTTTCCAATAATATACAAAAAAGCATTTACAATTCCAGAAACAATCAATATTATTATGGATGTCATGTTCGGTTTATTATGATTTATTATTTTAAAGTATATCATATCCGTAACTAGAATCATCATTATTGTAACAACAAATGTACTCACATAACTTGATACTAACACAACTATCACCGAACGGTATTATACTACATAAAATAATAAATAGTCAAATGGTTTTCCCACTCAACTATTTATTTGTTTTTTACTATAACTATAAATTATCTCCAGTAATTAAAAAACTTAACTACAAACTCCCAAACTGTCATATAACTCCCCCCTTTACCTGTAACTTACAGATAAAGAATACCACCCAGGTACTGTATACCTGGGTGGTTTTGGGATGTAGTTATCTACACATTAGTGTAAGTATAGTTAATTATATGTTTTTTTGTATTTTCTTTGCATAGTAATATATAAATTCAGTAGGTGTTGGTACACCTGTTTGAAAGTTTACTTTGGCTGTATAATGTAGCTCTAAATCTTCAGGAGAAGATGTCATCCATGTGCGATTTATTGATGTTTGCATTACTCTACCAATACTACTTGCTGTCTTTTTATATAAATTAGCCAAGTGATTAAATACAGATTCACTATCTCCTGTATTTTTACATTCAATTAAGTACAATATTGCATCGTGTATGTAATCTCTTCCTTTTAAATGTGGACTTATACCTATTAAATCTAATTCCGAATTTATCATATCAGAAATCCTATCAGAACGTTCCGCCTCAGATTCTATATGAATACTATCTTCTACATCAGTTCGATTAGAGCCAAATTTATACAATGTTTTTCTTAATGACAACAATGCAGAAACAACTATCTTAGGTGAATAATCTGATTGATGTTTGTAAAATATTAAATCTGCACCTTCATCATGCAATTCATTATATAAAAGTGAAGATGAAGCATTTGTTGTTACAACTATTATTGGTTTAAAATTAGTTATACATTCTTTTATCTTTTCTAAAAACTCTAATCCTGAGCCTTGACCTTTGTGAAGTTCAATGTCTAATACCACGGCTTCTGGCATAAATCTCTTAAATAGTTCTATACCTTTGTCGCTAGAATTTGTAACTGCTACTACTTTTGCATTTTCTATCGTTTCAGTATATGATTTGAACTTTTCACATTCCAATTCATCATCTTCTATAAGTAAAATAGACATAGCTTTCTTTTCCATGATATCACCACCATATAAATTATGATACCATACGAAACGTCATATTTCTACATTTTATTACACTCTTGTCAGACAAATTTTTAAACAATTAGTGTATTAAAATATACTTTAAGAGGTGAATCATATGAGTAAAGAAAATTTAAAGAAACAAATAGGCGTTAGAGTCAAAGAAATTAGAGAAAAGAATATGCATATGACTAAAAAGCAATTCGCTTCTCTTATCAATATGAAGAGTCAATATTTAGGAACTGTTGAAAATGGTCAAAGAGGACTAACAGTAGAAAAAGTAGTAGAAATTTGCAAAGTTTCTGGTGTATCTGCGGACTACATACTATTTGGAGAATCTCCAAATAACAAGGCTAAACACTTGCTGGCTAATCACAGTTATGAAGATATAGACATTGCTTTTAAAGTTATTAGAGATATAGCTAACGCTGTAAAATAGAGGAGTCGACAACTCCTCTATTTTTAAGATATTTTTGCTGTAATAATAGTAATATCATCTAATACTAACTTACTTTGATTGTTCATAATACTGTTCATCAACTCTTCCATAAGTTTAGTTTCATTAAGATTATCTCCCAAGTTATTTACTATATTTTGAAGCTTTTTTTCATTTATGTCACTAACTGCTCCATCTGACATCATAACAACATATGTGTTTCTTTTAATTTCACTACTATATTCTGAATACACTGCATCTTTAATAGTTCCTATAGAATCTCCGCTAGCTTCTATCTTCTTTGTAATTCCGTCAGAGATAACAAACGAAGGTGCTGCTCCAAGTTTAACAAATTCCATAGCGTTTTTCTTCTCATTAAGTAAACACATATCTAATGTTGCAAGCATTGTACCGCCTTCTCTTGTCCTCAATACTCTATTTGTTATATTTAAAATGTCCGGTTGATTTATACCTGTTTTAACTAAACTTTCCAACATATTAATAACTGCAAGACTTGCTTCTTTGGATTTTTCTCCAGACCCCATTCCATCACTTATTGCTATTATTTTATTATTGTCTTTAAGTTCAGTAACAATATATGAATCGCCATTAACATTACTATCTATTTTTTTTATTTGCTTTACAACTGCATTCAATATATATTTACTGCTTGGCACAAGCTTTATCCTAGATTTTTCAGTCTTACTACTATTTAAGATTAACTTTATTGACATCTTAATTCCAACTACACTACTTACCGCTCTTTGAATCTCAGTTTTAGCCTTTTCTATATCTACTAATATATCTGTTATAAACTCATAAGACATATCTCTTTCATCTTCATAAAATGAGTCTTCATAAACGACATACCCTAAAAATCTTAATTCCTCTCTTATTCTTCTTTGTCTTTGATTTGTAGTATCGCTTAATTTTGGCTGTTTTTGACCTGCTACCTTTTTTAATAGTTTAGATACAACACTATATTCTTCTGCCAATTTATAGTTCATTTCATTTTCTTTTAGTCTAATTATTCTCATAAGTTTCATATTATTGTATATCTCTATTATATCGTTTATTATATCATCAACCATATTGCAATCTAAAGGCAACATTTCACGAGTAATGCACTTATTTTCTTCAAGTCTTCGCGCTATATGAATAGATGCAACTTTTATTTCTTCATCATTTAAACATTCAAATCTATTTTTACAACTTAAGCATTCATTTTTCTTATAATCACGCAAATATTTTTCTATGACATTTGCCGTTTCTTCCATGGTTTCTTCACTAACTGGAGTTGTAATATGTGCAAGATTATCAAAAACTTCGCCTATTGCTCCAACTTTAGATTTAAGCTCACTTGCAGGTCCCAGTTGATTTTCATAACCTACAGGTAATGCATTACCGACATTAAAGATTGACTCAAATTTTACAATTACTTTTTTTGGTAAAGATATAATTACACCAGATGCAACTAAAATTTCAGCAAGTTTTGTCCAAAGCATAATATCCTTAGTATAAAGATAAGATAACGCCATATTTCCTACGGCAAACGCTATTACTACAGGAATTTTACCATACCTACTTAATGAACCTGCAACTAAACCTGAAAATCCACACGCCGTTATAACCAAAGTAGATTGACCTGTTATAATGCTATACACCAACCCTATAACAACTCCTGCTGATGTTCCAACAACCCAGTCGTTTTTCCATGCTATAACAATAATTAAAACCATAAGAAGCACGTTTGACACAGAAAAATTTAAAATAGATACACTTGAAAAAACTGTCAAAACTGTTGCTATAACCACTCCAAAACATATTATTTCTTCTTTAGAAAATATTATTGTTTTTCGTATATTAAATAGCATTGAATTTCCATTTGTAAATATTGGATACATAGCTGTAATTGTAAACAGCGTTATGAACGAATGCAACACATAAATTACATTAAACCCTTTAAATATGCCTATACATATAACAGATACTATATATGATACTGCTAAACGTATAAGTGTAGAATGCTTCTTAGGCAATCCATCTATGTTAACTAATACTGTAGATATTAAATATATAAAATATACTACTAAATAATTAGTATACATTAACGTTGGCTCTCTAAAAATTATAAACCCTACCATCGTAGCTATTAAAGGTACCAATAACGGAATATTAAATAAACTTGCAACTGCAAGCATAACATATGCAAAAGGTTTGTCATAAAAAACTGTTATATTACATGTTAACAATAATAATATAATATATGGCAAACTTACCGAATTAAAAACAGACTTAAAAAACTTTATTAGTTTTGTAAACCTAGTTGGTCTAATATTAACCCTTTCCTCAGCAATATTATTTCTCTCTAAGACCATAATTTCTACACCTCTACTTCATTTATAGCTTGTATTATACTTCATTTATTTCATATATTTTGTCACAATTTGAAACTTGTGTAATATTTTTTTACTTTTGTATATTCTATTACAATAATAAGGAAAAATCAAGTAAAATAAGCATATAATTAAGGTTAAGTTACATATTGCTGTAACTTAACCTTTTAAATTTAATATCTTGTCTCAATACTTGACGGTATAACCGTTGTATCCACAGACACAT